>JAURPH010000011.1 GCA_030835345.1 Thermodesulfobacteriota bacterium | reverse complement strand
TTAAAGAAATAATTTCCATCTCATAATCCTTTCTAAGCTTGTATTCTTTATGCGATAAAGTAATTATTGGTACAGATAACTTTTTCGCTCTTTCAAGCACATAAGCATCTAAAACATTACAAAAAAGGAAGCTAACTTCAATATTTGGAATATCAGCTTTGATAATCGCTTCAAAATTAGATCCACTGCCAGACGAAAAGATTGCTACTTTGAATTTATTAGCCATAAAAAAAATAACTAGGCAGCTACCTACTTTCCCAAAACCAATAGGTCTCAGTATCATCGGCCTCTGAGGGCTTAACTGCCGGGTTCGGAATGGATCCGGGTGTACCCCCTCCAGTAAGGCTGCCTAGAACGTAAAATTCTATACAATAATCCATTGTTGTCAACAAAATTAATCTAAATAATTTAAAACTGGAGACTTTCTTACTTTCTTGAGTTTTTTTAAAGCTTTCAACTCTATCTGTCTAATTCTTTCCCTAGTTACATTGAATATTGAGCCTATCTCTTCAAGTGTAAAAGCTTGTTCTTCGTCTATACCAAACCTCTTTTTTATAACATCTTTCTCTCTATCGTTTAAGACTTTCAACAATGAGGTATTGATTAAACTTTTTAATTCACTTGTTTCAATATAATCTTGCTGTGTTGGATTGTTATCACTTATAGTGTCAAGTAGTGTTTGCCCAGCAGAATCATCTTCATTTATTGGTGTATCTAAAGCAATTGGATCTTTAGTGACTCTTTGAATTTTATCAACTTTATCTTCGGAAAATTTAGATTCAATTGATATCTCTTGGTTGGATGGTTCTCTGCCTAATTTCTGCACCAACCTTCTTGAAACAGAATTGATTCTATTAATCTGTTCGGTCATATGGACTGGAATTCTAATAATTCTAGCTTGATCAGCTAATGAACGTGTAATAGCTTGCCTAATCCACCAAGTCGCATATGTCGAAAATTTATAACCCCTCTTATATTCAAACTTTTCAACTGCTCTTATTAAACCAATATTTCCCTCTTGTATAAGATCCAAAAAGGGCAAGCCTTTATTTATATACTTTCTTGCAATGCTAACAACTAATCTTAAATTTGATTCAACTAGCTTTTGTTTATTATTTATATATTGAAGCTTTGCTTTATTAAATTTATCAACAGAACTCTTTTCAAATTTATTAGCTCTCAGAAATTTAGCTATAGACTTTAAGAAACCATCTTGGAATTCAATCTGCATCATAATTTTTTTTATTTTTTTGGATAGAGAGCTGGTAATTACATCTGAATCAAGAGCATCGGATAGCATTTCGTTGAGAGAGAGAACTCTCCTGGTTGATTTGTAAGCTGAGTCAGATTTCGACCCAGTTTCCATATCATCTAAGTCAACATCCATTTCATCTTCAATACTTGTCTGTGTTATGTTAGATTGGAGTAAGCCTATTATCCTAATGTCCGAAACTATATAGTTACAAATCACATTTTTTGCATCATTAAAAGTTTTAGCCACTTTATATTCTTCATTTTTATTTAGCAATGAATGATAAGCAATTGTATTAAGATAACTTTTAATAGGATCTTCAACAGGGTCGACTCTATCATAGGTCAAAGAAAAATTTACATCTTTTTTAACTCTGAACTCAATATTAATTTTTGGAAGAACATTCTTTACAAACTTAGGTAAGAAGGCCATTAAAAATTTTGGCTTTTTAAAAATATCAAAACTTTCTTGAGAAACCATCATTATATTTTAACTTATGATTTTATTTTTTTCTCTTCTTTAATAATATTGTTTAATTCTGACAACAATGCTTTCTCGTCATCTGGACTAAGACCTTTTGCATTACTTAGTTTCATATTAATTTTCCTTTTTATCTCTTTTAAATTATCTAATCTAGTCTTTACAACACACTCTTTAATAATATTCGCAGATAATTCATTATTGAATTCTGTGGAAGTAAATAAAATATTTGAAAAATATTTTGAAGATTCATCATCTAGCATAGTAAGAATTTTGGCAGGTTCCAGATTTAAATCCTTTTTTATTATATCAATAATTTTGATAATCTCAGGCTTTGCAACCTCTTCTATTTCCTTTAATAAATTGGCATCTCTAGATTTTATATTCTCAACAAAAACTTTAAGTGCAATTTCAATTGGACTAAGATGAAAATCAGTTTTAATTTTTTCATCAATGCTTGAACTACCTGAATTTAAAGAATTCAATTTTTTTTCTACCTCTGTCTTGGAAACTGAAAAAGTGGAACAAAAATTGTTAATAATAATATCTTTTTTAAATACATCAGATATGTAAATTAACTTTGATAAAAATTCGTTAATAATAGAGTTCAAGGCTTTATTCTTTTCAAGATATTGAATCTTCAAATATTCTATGTAGGAATCCATTATAGGCTCAACATTTTTTAAGATATTAACAAATGCTGATTTTCCATTTATTTTAATAAAATCGCAGGGATCAAATGAATCTGGTAAGGATAGTTTATAAACGTCTATCCCATTACCAAATAAAGGCTCTATACTTTTAAATGAAGCATTTAAACCAGCTTCATCAGAATCAAATATTAAAACAACTCTGTCAGATAATTTCCTGATTTCATTTGCATGTTCATTAGTAAGAGATGTCCCCATTGAGGCAACAACATTATTTATTCCAATTTTATTCATCATTAAAACATCGGTATAACCCTCAACTATGTAGACAAACTTTGGCTTTTTTCCTTTCAAAAGTGAAAACTTATTTGACCCATATAGGATCTTCCTTTTTGAAAAAATTTGTGATTCTTTCGAATTTAAGTATTTTGGCTCTTCATTGTTCAAGGACCTCCCAGCAAAAGCTATTATATTTCCTTGTCTATTTTTTATCGGGAAAATTATTCTATTCCTAAAAAAATCAAAATATGAATGATTTTTTTCTTTTTTCTTGATTAACCCCATTTCTTCTGAATGTCCTAGATTTAGATTTCTTTGGTCAATAAATTTAACAAGAAAATCCCAAGACTCAGGTGCTAAACCAATTTCATTATCAATGATATCTTTCCTAGTGAATCCCCTGTCTTTAAGATATTGAATTGCTTTTTGGGAGCTTTTACCTTCGATTAAAACTTTATTATACAACTTAGCAATAATTGAATTCAACTTAATTAATTGAGAAATTTTTTTTGTATTATCTTTAATAAATAACTCTTTAAGCTCGATTTTTATATCAAAAAAATCACAAATATCTTTAATTGCTTCACCTGAAGATACATTCTTAAACTCTTTTACAAAAGTTATTAAATTGCCTCCTGCTTTGCATGAAAAACAGTGATATAGTCCTTTCTCCTCGCTAATTGAAAGAGAGGGCTTTTTATCATCATGAAAAGGGCATAATGTAATAAAATTTGAACCAACTTTCCTTAAAGGTGACCAATTGGTTTCAATGTATTTTGTTATGGAAGTTTTACTCAATATATCTTCAAGTGCGATATATTCTTTTTCGGAAGACATTTATTTATCTGAACTTTCTGTTTTTTTTGTTTTGTCTTTTTTTGGCAGCAAAAAGCTTCTTCTTTTTAATTTCGCTAGGCTTTTCAAAATACTCTTTTCTCTTATAATCAGAAAGAACACCGCCCTTCTCCATTTGCCTCTTAAAGCGTCTGAGAGCATTTTCTAAGTTTTCATTATTTCCTATATATATTCCTGGCATAACCTTAAGTTTAGAAATTTATATTAATCATCAAAAAATGTCAAGCAGACATTACTTTACTACAAGCTTGATAGCTTTCTTAACAATCTCCTCTTTAGTTATTTTAAAATGTTCATAAACATCATTTTTAGGACCGCTTGCTCCAAAACTATCAACAGATACTACGTTGGAATTATTGCCAAAAATTGACCTCCAACCTACTGATACTCCAGCCTCAACATAAATTGTTGGTGAAGATCCTAAAATTTTAGATTTTTTTCCTATACTTAATGTGTTAAATTGTTCGATACAAGGTATTGAAACTACTGTAGCCTTTATTCCTTTCTTTTCTAGCTCCAAAGCTGCTTCATATGATGTTTCAACCTCGCTACCAGTACTAATTACAGTTAAATCTCTCTTCTTTAAATTACCCTTAACAATATTGCAGAAATTATTATTATAGAAGGCTAATCTTTTAGAATTACTTGTATTAAGAACTTTTAAATCTTGCCTCGATAAAGCAATTATAGAAGAACCGTCTGCTTTTAATGCTTCTAACCAACAATCAAAAGTTTCATATAGATCAGCTGGTCTAAAGACTTTTAAATTTGGTATTAACCTTAAAGACATAAGATGTTCTACGGGTTGATGAGTAGGTCCATCTTCTCCCAAGCCTATTGAATCATGTGTCATCACATAAATAACTTTTAAACCCATCATTGCAGAAAGCCTTATTGAGGGCCTACAATAATCAGAAAATACTAAGAAGGTCCCCCCATATGGAATAAAACCCCCATGAAGCGATAAACCATTCATTATTGATGCCATTCCGTGTTCTCTAACTCCATAATGAACATATCTGCCATTTAAATTATCAGGTGCAATGGGGTCTAACTCTTTAGATTTAGTATTATTTGATGGAGTAAGATCAGCAGATCCACCAATCATTTTGGGAATATGCTTGTTCAGTATATCTAAAGAAAGCTGGCTTGCTTTTCGAGTTGAAATTTTATCAATTTTAGCATTTAACTTGTTAAACTCATTTCTAGATTTTACGAATATGTTTGATGACACATCTTTCTTAATCGTCGCATTAAATAATGTCCTATTTTTAGACTTATTTAGTCTTGATTTCCATGAACTATAATTTTTTAATGATTTCTTACCAGCCTTTCTCCAATAGTCTAAAATATCTTTGGGGATTACAAAAGGTTCATAGTCCCAGTTTAAATTTTTCCTTGTTAATTCTATTTCATCTTTTCCCAATGGGGCTCCATGAGATTCATGACTATTTACCTTATTAGGTGATCCAAAACCTATATTTGTCTTACAAGCTATCATTGTTGGTTTTTTTGATTTTTGTGCTTTCTTGATTGAAGATCGAATAGAATTATGACTATGTCCATCTATTTTTATATAGTTCCAGCCATAACTGTTTAATCTTTTTTCAGTATCGTCAGTAAACGATAATTTAGTTGACCCATCAATTGAAATTCCATTATCATCGTAAAAGATTATTAGCTTATTAAGATTTAGATGTCCTGCAAGGCTTAATGCTTCATGACTGAGTCCTTCCATTAAACAACCATCGCCAGCAAAAGCATATGTAAAATGATTTACTAGAGAATTTCCAAACTTTAAATTAAGCTTCCTCTCTGCTAAAGCCATTCCAACAGCATTCCCTATGCCTTGGCCTAATGGGCCGGTTGTTGTTTCAACCCCTATAGTATGCTCAAACTCGGGATGCCCAGGTGTTTTGGAACCAATTTTCCTAAAGTTCTTAATATCAGCAATTGTTGGCTCTTTGTAGCCTAATAAATATAAAAGCGAATAGATTAGCATTGATCCATGTCCATTTGACAAAACAAATCTATCCCTGTCAGGCCACAATGGGTCTTTAGGATTAATTTTTATGAATTCTGTAAACAAAATAGAAGCAACATCTGCCATTCCCATAGGCATACCAGGGTGGCCGGATTTTGCTTTTTCAACGGCATCAATTGATAAAAACCTAATAGCATTTGGAATTCTGTTATCCATACTTGAGAATACATTATACGATAAGTATTTTTTTTCAAAAATTTTAATTTTGTTTGAAAAAAAAATAGATTGATATAATATCAATATTTATCCAGATGCCAAAAATTAATTATATAAAAGCAAGACAAATCTTAGACTCCAGAGGAACTCCAACAGTGGAAGTTGATATGTCCCTTGAGGGCCAAAAGTTAGTCAGAAGCTCTGTACCGTCGGGAGCATCAACAGGCTCATATGAGGCTGTAGAGCTAAGAGATGATACTGAATATTTTTTAGGCAAAGGTGTAAGTAAGGCTGTAGAGAATATAAATGCAATAATAGCTAAACATATAATAAATTCTGATTTTAAAGGAATAAATGATTTTGATAAACAGCTAATAAATTTAGATGCTACAAGCAATAAATCAAAACTTGGAGCAAATGCTATACTTGCTTGCTCATTGTCTTTTACAAAGTGTTTGGCTCAATTGAATAATAAAGAATTATTTCAAAGTCTTTATGAGAATTCAGATTACTTACTTCCAACTCCTTTGATGAATATTATTAATGGTGGAGCACATGCTAATAATGGATTAGACATACAAGAATTCATGATTGTTCCTGCAGGATTTGATACTTTTAGCGAGTCGTTAAGGGCTGGTGTTGAAATATTTATGTATCTTAAAAAAATTCTCAATAACAAAAATTATTCTACTGCTGTAGGTGACGAAGGAGGATTTGCCCCTGATTTAAAATCTAATGAAGAAGCTTTGGATTTAATATCTGAAGCAATTGAAAAAGCGGGTTATAAAGTTGGAGAAGATATTTTTCTTGCTCTTGATGTAGCAGCAACAGAATTATTCAGTAAAAATAAGTATAGTTATAATTCAAAAAAATTAACAACTGATGAACTAATTGAAGTTTACGAAAACTTGGTAAATAAATATCCTATAATATCTATTGAAGATCCTTTAGATGAAGATGATTGGAATGCGTGGTCTTTGCTCACCTCAAAAATAGGGTCAAAAGTACAATTGGTTGGAGATGATTTATTTGTTACTAACATCAAAAGGCTAAAAAAAGGAATAGAAAGTAAAGCAGGAAATAGCATTTTGGTTAAGATCAACCAAATTGGCAGTATTTCAGAAACTATTGATGCTATTGACCTAGCTAAAAAAAATCAATTTTCCTACATAATATCCCATAGGTCCGGTGAAACTGAGGATTCTTTTATCGCAGATCTTGCAGTTGCAACAGGTTCGGGTCAAATAAAAACTGGTTCATGTTCAAGAACCGACAGGACTTCTAAATATAATCAACTTTTAAGGATTGAAGACTTATTAGGATCAGATTCTAAATTTGCAGGTCTTTCGACTTTTAAAATTAAAACTTAATTGGTATTATAATATCGCATTATGGCACCGTTAACATTATTCGAAAAAATTTGGAAAAATCATGTAGTACATGAAGAGAAAGGTAAGCCTTCTTTACTTTATGTTGATTTGCACCTTGTTCATGAAGTTACTTCGCCCCAAGCATTTGAAGGATTAAGGCAGGCTGGTCGACAAGTCAGAAGAAAAGATAAAACTTTTGCAACTATGGATCATAATGTACCAACAATTGATAGATACAATATAAAAGATCCTATTTCTCTTCAGCAGATAGAAACTTTATCATCAAATTGTAAAGAATTTGATATTGAACTTTTTGATTTAAATAGTCCTTATCAAGGTATTGTTCATGTCATAGGTCCTGAGCAAGGTTTAACTAGACCTGGGCAAACTATAGTCTGTGGAGATAGCCATACTTCTACTCATGGTGCTTTTGGTGCTTTAGCTTTTGGAATTGGAACAAGTGAAGTTGAACATGTTTTATCAACACAATGCTTATGGCAAAACAAACCAAAAACTTTTGAAGTAAGAGTTGATGGGAAAAGGCAAAGTGGTGTAACTGCAAAAGATATCATCTTAAGTATAATTGGCGAGATAGGAACAGCAGGTGCCACTGGATATGTAATTGAATATACGGGTGAAGCTATCAGGTCGCTATCCATGGAACAAAGGATGACAATATGTAATATGTCAATTGAGGGTGGAGCTAGAGCAGGGATGATTAGTCCTGATGAAACAACTATCAATTATTTGAAAGAGAGACCAAGAATAAAGAACATTGAGAACTTAGAGCAATTAATAAATGAATGGAGAAATCTTGCTTCAGATGAGGGTTCAGAGTTTGATAAAAAACTAATTTTAAATGCAGATAAGATGGCTCCACAAGTAAGTTGGGGCACCAGCCCTGGAATGGTTAGTGGCATTGATTCAAAAATCCCAAATCCTAATGACATAGAGGACTCTGTAAAAAGAAAATCTACTGAGGATGCATTATCTTATATGGGCTTGAAACCAGACACTTGCATTGAAGATATTAAAATCGATACTGTTTTCATTGGATCTTGTACAAATGGCAGATTAGAAGACTTAATTGCTGCTAGCAAAGTAATTCAAGGAAATAAGGTTCCATCCAATATTAATGCTATAGTAGTTCCTGGATCTCAAATAGTTAAAATGAAAGCCGAACAGTTAGGAATTGATAAAATCTTTAAAGATGCAGGTTTTGATTGGAGAGAATCAGGGTGTAGCATGTGTCTTGCCATGAATCCTGATAAATTGTCACCCGGCGAAAGATGTGCTAGTACCTCAAATAGAAATTTTGAAGGCAGACAAGGGAAAGGTGGTAGAACACATTTGGTCAGTCCAGTGATGGCGGCCGCAGCTGCAATCAATGGAAGATTTACAGACATAAGATCCCTTGACCTTGATTTAGGAGATTACTAATTAATGGAAAAATTTAAAAATGTAATGAGCAGACCTGTACCATTAAATTCTGCTCATGTAGATACTGATCAAATAATTCCAAAACAATTTCTTAAAAGAATAGAGAGAACTGGCTTTGGACAATTCCTATTTTTTGATTGGAGATTTAATGATGATGGTTCTCCAAATGAAAAATTCATCCTAAATGATTTAAGGTTTAAAAATTCCGAAATTTTGCTTGCTCAAGAAAATTTTGGCTGTGGAAGTTCAAGAGAACATGCACCTTGGGCATTAAGAGATTATGGTTTCAAAGTCATAATTTCTTCATCTTTTGCTGATATATTGTATAACAATTGTTTTAAGAATTGCATTCTTCCTTTAGTTTTGAACGAGAAAGATCTTGAATATCTTTTTGAATCGACTTTAAATTTTAACGACTATATGTTGAATATAGATCTCGAAAAGAATCTTTTAGCTGACAACAAAGGTTTTAAGATTTCTTTTGATATTGATTCTTTTAGAAAAAAATGTTTACTTGAAGGGCTAGATGATATTTCACTAACATTAGAGCATTCTGAAAAAATAGATATGTACGAAAAAAAATTATAATATCTTTCTTAATATATAAATTATCAGGGAAACCATTATGCTTAAAACGATTGATGTCCCTATTGGAAAGTAGAATGTTGTATTCCTAAAAGTAAACTTTAAATCTAATGGATTATCTTTAAATATATTTAACATCCCAGCAAAATGAATTAAAACTCCAATGATAACTAATAGCAATCCACTAAAAAAAATTATTTTACCTATACTCATAATGAAATTTTAAACTATTATATATATTAATAAAAATGATCAAGACAATTGTAAATACATCTTCAAGCCTAAAACAAAAAGGGGTCCTTAGTCCTCAAACCAAACTTTTTATTAAACTAATAAATCTTAATAATAGCGAAATCGATAAATTAATTGATGAGATGCTGATAGAGAACCCCTGCATAGAAGAAGAATATTCAAGAAATAAAAATAAGGACTTTGGTAATCATTTGGAAGATCAGATAGCTATTGATCTAGAGGACAAATTTCAATCGCTTAGTAAATATTTAAAAGAACAATTAAATTTATTCAATATAGAGAAAACCAAACAAAAAATAATCCACAATTTAATTTTACTCTTAGACGATGTAGGTTTTATTAAATATCAGAACCATGAAATACAGAATATATTACTCAAGGAAATTTCCGTAAAAATTTCGGAAGTTGAAATAGAGGAAATTATTCTTTATTGCCAAGAAAAATTTGATCCAGCTGGTATTTTCACCAGAAATATAAAAGAGTGTTTAAAAATGCAATTAAAATTAAAGAATAGTATGGATTTAAATATTAAATACAAAATTCTAGATGAAAGTTTTTCAGAATTAGCAAATAAAGATAACGAAAAAATATGTAAAGAGAACAACATATCTAAAGAGTTTCTAAAAAAATTTATTAAAGAGCTTAGTTATTTGAATCCAAGGCCTGGAGAGAAGTTCCAAGCAGCCTCCGATATAAACTACACATCTAATTATGAAGCTTCTGTTCATTTTGATGACAGTGGCCAGACAATTGTTCAACCCAATAAGCCCACTAAAGATTTTAGAATTTCAAACTACTATAAGAAATTATTGAAAAATAAAAAAACATTATCACCAGAAGTTTATAAATTTATAAAAACCAGAATTGATGATGCTAACTTGATTATTAAGACAATTGGCGAGAGAGAAGAAATGTATTTAAAAGTAATTAAACTGATAGTAAAAATCCAAGATAATTTTTTAAAAAAAGGTGAAAAATACCTAAAACCTTTAAAATTGAATGATATTGCTGCGGAAATAGGTGTTCATGAATCTACTATTAGTAGGATAACCAGTAATAAATATATCTTAACTCCATCAGGGATAATGAATTTAAAAGAATTCTTTAGCAATAAAATCAACAATGACGATCAAAAATCTACAGCAGCAGTTAGAGAAATCATAAATACAATAATAATCCAAGAGAATAAAAAACATCCTCTTTCTGACCAAGAAATTAAAGAGATACTAGCAGTTAAAGGAATTAATATAGCAAGAAGAACTATTGCAAAATATAGAAATATACTTAAAATACCTTCATCCTCAATGAGAAGATTAAAAAAATGAAATTATCTGATTTAATTACCCCTGGCCTTATTTTTAGTAATATAATATCTAACAATAAAGATTCATGTTTAATTGAAATTACAAAGAACCTTTGCTTAGCAGAAAATGTATTAAACTTTGAGCTTACTAGTGCTTTGATAAAGAAAAGAGAAGATCTCTGTAGTACTGCACTTGATAATCATATAGCTATTCCACATGCAAAAGTGCCTGGAATAAATAAGACATATGCATCTCTCTCGATTCATAGAGAGGGAATAATGTTTGGATCAATTGATAACAAAGATACTAATATTTTTGTATTGTTGTTACATCCGGAGAATAATGGGAATGAACATCTAGATGTACTAAGGAATATTGCCAACCTATTTTCTAGAGAAGAAGTCATATCTAAGATATTAGAAGAAACTAGACCTTTTGAAATATACAACATAATAAAAAATTATGAACAATGAAAGCTTAAGCATCCATGGTGTTCTACTGAGCATTGACAATATAGGCATTATCATAAGAGGTAAAAGCGGTATTGGTAAAAGTGAGTGTGCCGCTGAACTAATCAATAAGGGTGCAAAGTTAGTAGCTGATGATTTAATAATTGTTACCCTTACAGATGGCGAACTAATTGGAGCTTCACCAGAAAAAATCCAGAACCTAATAGAAATTAGAGGTATTGGAATTCTTAATGTAAAAGATATCTTTGGAGCACTGGCTGTTATGAAGGAATCTAAGATTCACTTAATAATAGATTTAATTGAATTTAATAAAGAAAATAAATATGACAGGCTTGGCTACGATACAGTTCAAGAAAAAATTATGTCTGTTCCACTTCCTAAAATTCAAATACCTGTAAGTCCAGGCAGAAATGTTTCAACATTGATTGAAATAGCATTAAAAAAGCTTAAATTCGAAGATCGTTTGTAAAAACGGAATATTAATTTTAAAATTCTTATATGTTTAATATTTTAATAATTACACATGGTAATTTATGCGAGGAACTAAAATCATCAGTTGAATTCATATTAGATAATAAGTTAGACAGAAAAATCTTCACTATAAGTATAGATGAAGATTCACGAGAATTTGATACATATTCCAATAGAATTTCTAACTTTTTAATTGAAGCAAGTCATAATATTATCTTTACTGACATGTTTGGTGGTACACCCTCAAATATAAGCTTACCTTATTTTAAAAAAGGATTTGTTGAAATAATATCTGGAGTTAATATCCCTATGCTATTGAAGGCATGTGTCATAGAAAATAATGATAATTTTTACGAAGCAGTTAAAATAATTGTCAGTTCTTGCAAAGAAAATATTATTGTCGCAGGAGACTTGGAGATAGTATGAGTACATTAAATTATGATGAAATTTTTGAAGAATGGAGAAAAGTTTACCTTACAGGTGATTATGAAGATTGGTCAGTTGTTATTGAGCAGGGTATAAATAAAGATTTCGCAGCTATTGCCCTTTTTTTAGATAACAAAACAGCAAAAGCATCAGGCGAATCTACAGACTATTATGACGGTTTTAAAAAGGCATCTCTTCAAGTTTTGGACTTACTAGAAATACTAATAACTGAAGAGCCTGAAGAAAAAATAATTCGAATAACAAAAAAAGAGTCTACAAGAGTTAGGGATCAAAAACTGGCGAAAGAAATCTGGGGATGATCAATCTATTTAATAAATTCAAAGGTTTTATAATAGACCTTGATGGTGTTATTTATTTGGATAAAAAAATAATACCTCATTCTAAAAAATTCATAGAATATCTAATAAAAGCAGAAAAAAAATATATTTTTCTAACTAATGATTCAACCCTTTCTCCAAATGAGTATAGTAAAATTCTTAGCGAACAAGGTATACCATGCAGTTTAAATCAAATTATGACACCTATTACCAACCTAATAGAAATGATAGGCAATAAAAAAATTAAAAACAAAGATATTATGGTTTTTTCTAGTTCTAAATTGAAAGATTATTTAAAAAGTCTAGAAATAAATATTGAAGAGAATATGGATAAATTTAAAAAAATCAAAACAATTATTGTTTCAGGTAATCTTGAGTTCAATTATGATGATTTAATGTATGCATCTCTATGTGTTCAAAATGGTGCCAAGCTTCTTGCAACTAGCACAGATAATACTTATCCAAGAAGAATTGGTAATGTACCCGCTACTGGGTCAATAATTGCGGCCATCCAAAAGACTCACCCTGTCCATGTAATAAATCTTGGGAAGCCAGCCAAAACTATTTTTGCTCTTGCCAAGAAGAAGTTGAATCTAAAAAAGCAAGAAATCTTAACTGTTGGTGATAACCTTAATACTGATATTCTTGGATCAAATTTGGCGAGAATAAAAAGTTGCCTGGTTCTTACTGGCAAAACTAATTTGGCAACTGCAAAAAAATCCAAAATTAAACCGGATTATATTTTAAACAATCTTAAGATTTAACGCCTTGAACCATACAAACCATTTTTCCTGAATGTTTGTTCTCATACATCAACTGATGAGCTTTTGGAATTTCATCATATTGATATATTTCTGATACAACAGGATTAATAAGCCCTTGATGAACCAATTCATTTGCCCTTACACATTCTAGTGCATTAGCAAAATGTGAACCTATTATGTCTTTTTGTAACATCCAAAGATACCTGACATCAAACATGCAATCATATCCTGTTGTTCCAGCACATATCACAACTCTTCCAAATCTTTCGCATACAAATACACTTGCAGGAAAAGTTGTTTCACCAGGATGTTCAAAAATTACATTTGGACTTCTTCTTTCTCCTAATATCTCCCATATTTTCTTACCAAAGTTTTTCATTTCTTTGAATCTCAATTGAGATTCTTCAGGGGTTTCATTCTTTTTATATGGTAAATTTGGAAAATCTTTACGGTTAATTACACCAACAGCACCGAGCTCTTCACACATTTTAAATTTATCCTTAGATGAAACAACGGCAATAGCTTTTGCCCCTAACATTTTACAAATCTGTAGAGCAAATACACCAAGCCCTCCAGCTGCTCCCCAAACCAATACTACTTCACCCGGTTGAACATTTGCTTTTGAAACTAGCATTCTATAAGCTGTGAAATAACAAAGTGCATAAGATGCAGCATCCTCCCAGGAAAGATGTTTAGGTTTTTTTAATACTTGTTGTGCTTGAACTCTTGTGAACTGAGCAAAGCACCCATTTGGAGTTTCATAGCCCCATATTTGGGCACCCTTACTTACCATTGGATCATAACTTATAAAATCAGCATTGCTTTGAGTCATATTCGAATGTGGCTCTTCACTTTCTACTCCACAATGAACAATAACCTCATCGCCTTTTTTCCAACTTTTTACATTTGAGCCTACTTCCCAAACTATTCCAGAACAATCACTTCCAGCTATGTGATGATCTCCTTTGTGAACATCTAAAACTGAAATTGGCTCTCCTAAACCAGCCCAAACACCATTAAAATTAATACCTGTTGCTACGACTAAAATTAAAACATCGTTAGGGCCACATTCCGGAACAGGCATAACCTCTTCTTGAAAAGACTTCATGGGCTCGCCGTGCCTTTCTTTCCTTATAACCCATGCTCTCATAGTTTTTGGTGTGTAATCTAAATCAGGGATTACTCCTATTGGTAGTGGATCTGAATAACTCATTTTAAAACTCCTTAAAGCTAATTTTCATAGCATCTTTTATTTTCTCTAAATTTTCTTTGGCTATTTCTCTGGCCTTTTTAGAACCATCAATAATTATATCAAATATTTCACTATTGTTTGAAAATTTTAATCTTTTTTCTCTAATAGGCTCTAGAAATGTATTTATTCTCCTAGCTAATGACTTTTTAACTTCAACATCTCCTATTGTACCCTTCCTGTATCTTTCTTTGAACTCATTTAATTCATCTAAATCATCATTAAAAATATCATGATAAATAAAAACAGGGTTGCCTTCAACTTTACCAGGAATGTCTGCACTTGTTCTGTTAGGATCAGTAAACATCCTCATTACCTTTTTGTTCACTTCATCCTCAGAGTCGGATAAAAAAATTGAATTATTTAAAGATTTGCTCATCTTAGCCTTTCCATCAGTCCCAATCAATCTTGGGAAATCGCTTATTAAAGGTTCAGGTTCGACTATCAATTCCTGGTACATCGAGTTAAACCTTCTTGATAACTCTCTAGCTAGTTCTACATGACTCAACTGATCTTCTCCAACTGGAACTTTGGAAGCATTAAATATCAATATGTCTGATGACATCAATACAGGATATGACAAGAGTCCCACTGAATAATTTTCTTGATCATTTAACATTGAGGCTTTCTCTTTAAGTGTTGGAATCCTCTGCACTCTTGGAACAGAACAAATCATCGATAGCAGTAAAGTTAACTCTGAAATCTCTGGAATTAATGACTGCAAATAGAAATTTGATCTATTTGGATCTAAACCAACTGCTAACCAATCTAGCACCAAAGATTGAATATTTTGTTTTAGTTCTTCAACTTTATCATTATGTGTAGTTAACATATGCAAATCTGCTATTAAAAAGAAGCAATTAAAATCATCTTGAAGCTTTAATCTATTTTCAAGAGTTCCAACATAATGACCTAAATGCAAACTGCCTGTTGGTCTGTCGCCTGTAACCAATATTTGTTTTTTTAACATAATTTATTAACTAATATGATATCCTAGGATTTATATTTAGGAAGCATCCAATGAATAAAATTACATACAAAGACCTTAAAAAATATATTTCAGAAAATAGAATGGAAAGAATTGATAAGATATTGGAATCTAGGACTAGGGATATTTGTGTACTTCTGGAAAACATTTATCAACCTCATAATTTTAATGCAGTTTTAAGAACATGTGATAACTTGGGAATTCAGGATATTTATTGTATAAATTCTGAAAAAAATACTAAAACCGCTAAAAGCGTGTCTTTGGGTGCCGAAAAATGGATTACTATCAAAGAAAAGGCTAAGGGTGAGACAGTTGAAAATTTCTTAAAAAAAATCAAAAAAAAAGGATACGAATTAGTTGGTACTAGTCCACATATGCAAAGAAAAACGGAATCAATAACAAAATTTAAAGCACCTAAGAAATTTGTTATAGCATTTGGTAATGAAGAAAAGGGACTAAGCAATGAATTAATTAAACACTGTGACAAGTTAATAAATATTCCAATGTATGGCTTTTCAGAAAGCTATAATATTTCTGTAACCTGTGCAATAACTCTTAGCTTGATTTCAATTAAACTAAGAGAAAAGAAAAAAATTTCTACCCTATCCAATAAAGATAAAGGACTTTTAAAATTAGAATGGTATAAGAAATCTATAAAAAATTCTAACCTTATAATTAAAAGACTTGAAAAAGAATAATCGCGCCTGGAAGGACTCGAACCCTCGACCTCCAGAGCCGTAATCTGGCACTCTAATCCAACTGAGCTACAGGCGCATACGGAGAGAGGGGGATTCGAACCCCCGGTACGGATTTACTCCGTACGCCGGATTAGCAATCCGGTGGTTTAAGCCACTCACCCATCTCTCCAGGTTTAAATTAAATATAAATTATGGCTGATGAATTGGTAAAAATAAATCGCAAATATTTTTAACAGGAGCAAATGATTTTTCATCGATTTCAACAAATATCGTTATCCAATCATGCATACTTCCATTCCAAAGACCAGGCTTTTCAAAAAAAAGTACTTTCTCGTTATGAATTTTCTTTTCAACTACCATTCCTAGGTCTTTATTAACATAGCTATTAAAATTAAATTTATTACCGAGATAATCTTCAGTTGAAATAATAATTTCAACTGGATTAAAATAATTCGAATCATACCAGATATTTCTTTCTCTACTATTATCAAGATCAACCTGAGACTCCTCTACTATTTGCAATGATAATAACGAATCATCATCATATACCCAAAATGGTTTACCGCCCTTTGCACCAGAATCATGGATGACACCGCAAACTCTTATTGGTTTATTAAGATTTTTAAATAGAATTTTTTTGTTCACAGGTTCATTACGAACATGGACCAAATGTGGGAAATATTCTATAAGGAAGTTCTTATAAAACGAACTCTCAATGACTCTTTGAAAATCATCTTTTACCAAAGCTCTGAGAAGTTTCTTTATATTCTTATCAATAAATAAAAGCAACTTGTACATTTGATTTATATTTTTTATCCTTAATTCTTGGGTTTTTGGGGATACATTATCAATATTGTGCATGTAAGCATATTTACTCTTTATACTAGCTAAATTATCAATCAATGCCCCGTGACCGGATGGATGTGAATAATATTTATTGTTATGTTTTAATAGAGTTTCGGGATTTATAAAACAAATACTATTCAATTCTTTCTTTTGGAATGAAAATCTCACCTTATCTTCAAATTTTATTTTTTTTGATTTTATAAAATCTGATTCATTTAGTTTAGTAGTTATTAGATTTTCATCATCATCTTGGATTGTGAAATGAACATTACTATCAGGAAATATCCTGGAATAAAATTCAATTATCTCTTCAATTGGTGAAACAATATGACCTTCAATTTTATGAAAAGGAACTATAGCTTTAGGCTTATGGCTATATTTATCAACTAAATGACTTACACTCTTCTTGTCAAAAAAAGGGAGCTTATCAATATTTTCATTTAGAGTTTTTATATTATCTGATAATTCAAAAAGACGTGTTGCAGAACCAGATGCAGGAATAAAAATATCTAGATCCTTCCATTCTTCGTTAATTGATGATAACTGATTACTTATCAAATCAATATTGAAAACTCCATTATTCATAGTACATGGACTAGAAAGTCTTAACTGAGATAAACCATTATCGCCATATACAAATTTATACTGATCTCTCAATGAACTTTCAGGAATTTTGGTATCCAATGATAATTGTTCGAAGTCAATCAAATTTAATTCACTCTTCGGGGCCGACGGGATTCGAACCCGCGACCTCTGGCGTGACAGGCCAGCGTTCTAACCAGCTGAACTACGACCCCCGAATTTGGGCGCTACAGGATTTGAACCTGTGACATCTTCCTTGTAAGGGAAGCGCTCTCCCGCTGAGCTAAGCGCCCTGAATAGATTTCTATACTATCCCGGAAGAGGTAAAAGTCAAGATAAATTCAGTGGCTTTTCACTGCTGGATATATCTACATCTACTGGCAAATCAGGAATAATGATATCTTGCAATATAGGTTCTGAAGAAAGAATTGCATGTGAAATAACCTCATCCATATGATTTACACTAGTAACTTTAATATCTTTTTTCACTTCTTTAGGTATGTCAATAAGATCTTTAACATTTTCATCAGGTATTAAAACATGTTTAACACCGCCCCTATGAGCAGCGAGTATTTTCTCTTTCAAACCGCCTATAGGAAGCACTCTGCCTCTCAATGTTATCTCACCTGTCATTGCAACATCTTTTCTTACTTCTTTTTGAACCAATGCTGAAATTATTGCAGTTGATATAGCTATACCTGCAGAAGGACCATCTTTCGGTTGAGCCCCCTCTGGAACATGAACATGAATATCTATTTTTTGATAGAAATCTTTATCAAGTCCAAGTCTCTTAGCTCTTGATCTTACATAGCTCATAGCAGCTTTAGTAGACTCTTGCATCACTTCTCCGAGCTTACCTGTTACTGTAAAAGCTCCTTTACCAGGTACAACACTAACTTCAACATTTAAAAGTTCACCGCCAACTTCAGTCCAAGCTAATCCTGTAGACATTCCAATTTGATTCTTATCTTCAATTTCTCCATGTTTAAACTTAGGAATACCTAAATATTTTTGAATAATTTTTGGAGTAATTTTTAAAGAAAAATCTTTCCCATTTTTTACTACTTGTTTTGCAGTTTTTCTGCAAACACTTCCAATTTCCCTTTCTAATGTTCTAACTCCTGCTTCTCTAGTATATCTTTGAATTAAAAAGTCTAGAGCCTTTTCATTTATTTTAGCATTGTCGATAGTCAGACCATTATTTTCTAGCTGTTTCGGTATAAGATATTTCTGAGCAATCTTCTTTTTTTCAAGTTCTGTATAACCAGAGAGTTTAATGATTTCCATTCGATCTTGAAGTGCCCATGGAATTGTATGAAGAACATTAGCAGTTGTAATAAATAAAACTTGGGATAAGTCATAATCAACTTCTAAATAGTGATCGTTAAAAGTTGAATTCTGTTCAGGATCTAATGCTTCAAGAAGGGCGGATGCAGGATCTCCTCTAAAATCAGCACCAATTTTGTCAATTTCGTCTAGAAGGAATACTGGATTCTTAGTTCCTGCTTTTTTCATTCCTTGGATAATTTTTCCAGGGAGCGCTCCAATATAGGTTCTTCTATGTCCTCTTATTTCAGCTTCATCCCTTACTCCACCCAAGGAAATTCTAACAAATTTTCTACCCATTGCATTTGCAACAGATTTTGCTAGAGAAGTTTTACCCACTCCAGGTGGTCCCACTAAACACATAATTGGGCCTTTCTGTTTTGTAGTTAGTGCCCTAACTGCAAGATATTCCGTAATTCTTTCCTTCGGTTTTTCTAAACCAAAATGATCTTCGTCTAAAACTTTCTGAGCATTATCAATAGATATCTCATCTTCAGAAACTTCAGAATCCCATGGAAGATTTACTAGCCAATCGATATAATTTCTAACCACAGTAGCTTCCGCAGACATAGAAGACATTCCTTTTAATTTTTTTATCTCTTTTTCTATCCTGGTTCTAATATCATCAGGCATTACTTTTTTCTTCAAGGATTCTTCAAATTCTAAAATTTCACTTTTAAAATCATCTTTATCACCAAGCTCTTTTTGAATAGCTTTCATTTGTTCTGTCAGATAATATTCTTTTTGAGCTTTTTCCATTTGTTTTTTTACTCTATTTCTTATTTTTTTCTCAACTTGTAGTATTTCAAGCTCAGACTGAATTTTTTCGTAAATTGCTTCCAACCTATTAGAAGCATCTAAATTTTCTAAAATTTCTTGTTTATCAGCAAGTTTGAATGTTAAATGAGAGGCGATTGTATCAGATAACTTGCTAGGTTCATCTATTGCAGAAATAGTAGCTAATGTTTCTGAGGGTACACGCTTGTTTAATTTTATGTAATCTTCAAAAGCTTCTACTAGAGTTCTCATCATCGCATTTGTTTCAGAATCTGTAGGTACTTTTTCTTCCAAATCTTCAACAGTTACAGAGAAATACTTATTCTCATCGTTGAATTGTTTGAGTGATGCTCTATTTTTTCCTTCAACTAAGACTTTAACTGTCCCATCGGGTAGTCTTAGCATTTGAACGATAGATCCAACAGTTCCAATTGAGTAAATATCTTCTGGTCCTGGATCGTTTGTTTTAGCATCTTTTTGAGCTGATAAGAGTATTTTCTTGTCATTTTTCATCGCTTCTTCAAGAGCTCTAATAGACTTCTCTCTCCCAACGAAAAGAGGAGCTACCATATGTGGGAATATTACTACATCCCTTAAAGGTAAAAGTGGAATTGTATATGATGGGGTACTCATTAATTAATCCTCCGATAGAGTAAATAACTCTATATAAACAAGTTAACCATTTAATGTTTATTTGCAAGAAAAAAAGGAAAAATGAGCAAAAAAGGCTTTTTTTTGTTAATTACTAGCCGTTTTCTTGTTATTTTCAAAGGTTAGTAGAGGTTTTGATCCTTTTGTTATTACTTCATCCGTGACAATGCATTTCTTTAAACCTGGATTAGAGGGAATATCATATATTATATCCAAAATCGAATTTTCTATTATTGATCTTAGGCCTCTTGCACCAGTACCACGCTTTAAAGCTTCTTTGGCTACAGAAATTAGTGCTTCTTTAGTAAATTCTAGTTTGACATCATCATTCAAATTAACTAGTTTCTGATATTGCTTAACTAAGGCATTCTTAGGCTCAGTTAAAATTTGAATTAGGGATTTCTCATCAAGCTCAGATAAGGATGTAACTACAGGCACTCTTCCAATAAATTCAGGAATGAATCCAAATTTTACTAAATCTTCAGATTGTATTGATTCGTTTTTATTATTTACACTTGTGTTTTTTACTGACGAAGAAGGGTCACCAAAACCAATTGTATTTTTTCCTATTCTGTTGGAAATAATATCATCAAGGCCACTGAATGAACCCCCTAATATAAAAAGAATATCTTTTGTATCTATCGGTATAAATTCTTGTTGAGGATGTTTTCTCCCACCTTTCGGAGGTACATTAACTACAGATCCTTCAATTATTTTTAAAAGGGCTTGTTGGACACCCTCGCCAGAAACATCTCTTGTTATAGAAGGGCTATCACCGCTTTTTCTGGATAACTTATCAATCTCATCGACATAAATTATCCCTTTCTCTGCCTGTTTAACATCAAAATCAGCAGATTGAAGAAGACTAACAAGCATATTCTCTACATCCTCACCGACATAGCCTGCTTCCGTGTAACAAGTTGCATCAACTATTGTAAAAGGCACATTGAGAAATTTTGCAAGGCTCTGAGCTAAAAGTGTTTTCCCTGAACCAGTAGGCCCTATAAGCATTACATTGCTTTTTTGAATATCTACTTCAGTGGCATTATCACTTCTCTTTCTTGGATTAGAATTATAAGCAATTCTCTTATAATGGTTATAAACTGCAACAGATAGATATTTTTTTGCATTATCCTGCCCTATCACATAGGAATCTAGATGCTCTCTAATCTCCGAAGGCTTTGGTATATCTTCATTTGCTTCTGGCTCAACATCTCTGATATCTTCATCGTCAATAATTTCATTGCATAAATCTACACATTCATTACATATATAAACAGTAGGTCCAGCAATTAATTTCTTTACCTCTTTTTGACTTTTACCACAAAATGAACAATGTAAGTTATCTTTTTCACTAGACATTTTTTGAACCACCCTCTTTTTTTGAAATAATTTGGTCAATCAGACCATAAGATAAAGCCTCTTCTGCAGTTTGATAAAAATTCCTTTGAATATCTTGAGTAATTATTTCAATATCTTTTGATAAATGTTCAGATAAAATTTCTGAAATAACTTTTTGCTTCCTAACAGTTTCTTGCATTTCTTTTTCTATATCTGGGAATTGGCCACCTAATTGGGTACCTACAGAGTGGAGCATGATTGTTGAATTTGGCAAAGATAATCTCTTGCCCTTTTCACCGCTGGCTAAAAGGACTGCACCCATACTTGCTGCTATTCCAAAGCATAAAGTAGAAACTTGAGGTGAAACATATTGCATTGCATCGTAAATTGCGAGACCTGCAGTTACACTTCCTCCAGGTGAATTTATATATATGCTTATATCTTTTTTATTATCAACTGATTCTAAGAAAAGTAATTGTGCTACAACAATATTCGCGAGATTATCATCAATTGGTCCACCTATGAATATTATTCTTTCATTTAATAACCTAGAGTAAATATCAAAAGCTCTTTCTCCTCTTGAGCTTTGTTCAACTACCATTGGTACGAAAAAAGATTGTGACATAATATTGAGTTTAATTTAGGTAATGATTCTAGTCAATTAAGAAAAACTCTTAAGTTTTTTTCTTATTAGTAAATGCCTTAGATTCTTTGGAATCTTTTTCATTTGAATCATCCTTCTCTTTTGAAACTTCCTTGATTTTTGCATTGGAAATTAAAAATTGAATAACTTTTTCATCAGTTAATTTGACTCTTACATCATCCATTAAATTGTTATCTTTATAATATTTTAAAACCTTATCAACCGGTACATTTTGAGAACTTGCAAAAGCTGCCAAGTAGTCACCTACTTCTTTATCCTCAACACTAATATTCTCAATCTTTGATATTTCAGCAAAAATTAAAGCTATCTTTACATTCCTAAATGCTGAGTCATTAATCACATCTGTTGTCTTTTCATCTAATTCATCAACAGTTACTCCTTGTTGTGCCATTTTAGATTTATAATCAGCTTCTAGCCTATTTTTTTCATCATCTACAAATGAATTAGGAAAATCAAATTCGTTATCATCTATTAATTTATCGAACATATTTTTTCTTAAAGACCCTTGAGCTTGTTGTTCAAATGAACCTGATAGATCATCTGAAATTCTTTTTTCAAGATCCTCTACAGTCTTAAAGCCAATCTTTTCTAAGAAAGCTTCATCAACTTTTGGTACTACTTTTTTTAAAATTTTATTAACTTTCAATGTACATTGAACATTTTTCTCTGCGGCTTCAGTTATCGGAAAATCTTTTGGGTACAAAACCTCAAAAGAACTCTCTTCTCCCTTTTTCAAGATTAAAATTTCTTTTTCAATTTCAGGAATCAATGATTCATTTCCAATTTCAACGACAGCATTTTTCCTATTCAATTTTTCAATCTCTTTACCATCAATAGATCCAGTAAAGTCTATATCTACAAAATCTTTCTTTTTGATTTTTCTATTCGATTCAACTTCTTCATTTTGGGCAAAGTTATTAAGAACATTTTTCATCGCTTCATCAATATCTTTCTTAGTAACTTTTTGAACCTCTTTCACAACCGAAATTTCTTTATACGGTTTTAACTTTATGTCAGGGATTATTTCTAAATTAACTTTGAATTTAAAAGCAGAATCTTTTTTGAGGTCTTCATGTTCAAGATTCGAAGTTCTAACTACATTAATTTTATTTTCAACTGAAACTTTTCTAATATAAAAGCTAATTAATCTTGTTTTTAGCTCCTCTAATATCTCTTTGGAGTATCTAGATTCAATAACATTTAAAGGAACTTTGCCTTTTCTAAATCCTTTAAGGTCAGAATCTTTTTGGAATAACTTTAATACATCTTGAAAGCTTTTGAGTACATCGTCCTTATCAACTGTAATTTCGGCTAACTGCTCAGTTGTACTTAGTATTTTTAAATTAATGCTCATTATAAATCTCCAAAATGGGAGCGGGGGGACTCGAACCCCCACACCCGAAGGCGCTAGATCCTAAATCTAGTGCGTCTACCAATTCCGCCACGCTCCCAATTTACCAAAAAAATTGGAAAGTATTAATATACTGATTTAGGGTATTAAAATCAATTTGGATCTACGGAGACCGTAACAAATTTTGCATCTGCAAGAAATTCTTCTATTGATTCATTTATGCTATTCATGTCCACATTCATAATCTGATTCATAAAATTAAATGGCTCGTTAACATCTAATCCATACAAATATGAAAGCAAAATTCTACTATTTACTGAGGAATTTCTCTGCATTGATATGTCATTTTTACCAATTAAATAATTCTTGGCTCTAGTGAGTTCTTCCTGAGTAATACCTTCGTTAATCAATCTCTGAAGTTCATAGTTTATAGCTTCAATACTTTCATGCTTTTTATCCGGTGAGCAGCCAATATAAGCACCAAAATAACCTATATTTATTGTAGGAGTATAAAAAGATGTAACACTATATGCTAAACTTTTTTTATCTCTTAGCTCAATAAATAATCTTCCGCCCATTCCTGATAATACAGTATTGATTAAATTGAAAGAGAACCTTGAATTACAATCTAAGGAAGGTGCATAAGTTCCTACGAATATATGAGACTGTTGCTTGTCGCCAATTTTAAAATGTTCCTCTAAATTCTCAGATATTTGAATAATATTATTTTCTATTTTGGGAACATGAGTGGTATTGCCTAGTGCTATATTTTTCTCTAATTGCTCTATCAATTCCTCTCTGTTAAAGTTCCCAACTGCAGAGAGTATCGTATTATTAGTTTTAACAAAATTTGTATGTGCATCATTAATTTGCTGAATACTTATGTTATTCAAACTAACTTCTGTTCCGTATTGATTCAAAGAATAAGGATGATTTCCAAAAAGAAGTTCATGAAATTTATCAGATGCTACTGAAGCTGAATTTTTTTTCATACGCTCAACATAGGCCAGATTGTCTTTCCTAGCGATGTTGAATTCATCTTCATTGAATATAGGACTGGATAACATATCAGAAAAGATGGGTAATAATTCATTTAAATGATCAGAAGGAGAAACAAGTTTTAAACCTATGCTGTTCCTTCCGGAATATCCGGATATTTCTGCACCTAATATCTCAGATTTCATAGCTATTTCATCTTTAGAAAACTTTGAAGATCCTCTATTAAACATATCACTAAGTAAGCTAAATTTGCCATTATCCTCTTTTGTTTCAAAGCTGGAGCCACCTAAGGATGCAGATCTAAGAGAAATCAATGGAGTCTTAGTATTTTGCAAAGTTATCAACTTAATGCCATTCGAAAGCTTAGCAATTTCAACTTTATCAGACTCGATTTTCTTTGTTACATAATTAGTCCCACTATATGAGCTAGAATTAGAACCTGAAAATTTAATTTTAGATAGTTTATTTTTTATGTTTTGACTAAAATTATTTGGGACTAAGAGGCTCTTTTTTATTGGGGTAATGATATTAAATTTAAAATTACTTTCCTTAAAATAATCAACAATAGAATCAAAAATCTCATGCTTCGTTAAAGATAAAATTTTTTCTTTATACTTCTCCTTGAAATGTAGATCATCATGAGCTGATATGATATTACCTATTTCACGTGCTTGGCTCTGAACTGTCTCGTTCGAATATAAGTCTTCAACAAAAACATCGTTTTTAACTCTTTGAAGCTGTTCATCAGAATAATTACCACAGAGAGTGGTAATCATATTGTCAAATATGGCCTCAATAATATCAAATATATTGTCTTGGTTGGATGTTACAAAAATATAGAAAACTCCAGAGTGTCTTAATGTATAATTTGCAGAACTTATTGAAGTCACAAGTCCCTCTTTTTCTTTAACCTGTTTATATAGAATTGAGCTATCACCAGAGCCTAGTATAGAGCTCAAAATATCGAAAGCAGCATAAGATAAATCATCTGATGATGGGCTTTTCAAGGATATAGAGAAATAAGTTTCCCCAATGTCCATTTTATCAATATCAATTTCTATTCCATTGTCTACAACCTCAAATTTTTTATTTAAAGAGGGTGGGCTTGCTTTCTTTACTTTAGAAAAATCGGATTTAATTATTTCTTTTATCTTATCTTGGTTGCCACCACCTGTAACTATAAGTGTCATATTTTTTGAAACATACCATTTATTATAAAAATCAGTAAGACTTTGACGAGTAAAGCTTGATACTGACTTTGGAGTTCCAATAACTGGTAAAGAATAATCTGTACCTTTAAAGGTACTTTTAGCTATCATTTCCCACAACCTACTAGATGGTGAGTCGTTTCCTCTTTTTATCTCTTCGAGTATTACTTCAAGCTCTTTTTTTAGCTCTTCTTCATCAAAAAGGGCGTCATACATGCATTGGGACAAAATATTAATAATTTTATCAACAAAATTATTAGAAACTGTTGCATGATATACAGTTTCATCATTTGATGTAAATGCATTAATATCCCCACCGTAAAATTCAATTTGCTTTGAAATTTCTCCAACAGGTAATTGAGATGTACCTTTAAATATCATGTGTTCGTGAACATGTGCAAGTCCTCTTTCAGCATCATTTTCATAAGCACTTCCAGTTTTAACCCAAACAAAAACTGAACTTACAGGAGAAGAAGGAACATCTTTCATGATTACCTTTAAACCGTTATCTAAATAGAATTCATCAATTTGTTTCATAAGTATCCTTGTAAATTAATTTTTAATTTTTAAATTCCTTCTCTTCAGTTTAAACAATAAATATTTAATTAGTGATAAAAATAAATATAGAGAGAAGAAAATTAATGATCCAATTTCAATGTGAGCTAAAATGGCAAGTAATAAAAAGGTTATTATTACCAAAGAATTGAATTTACTTAAACCTTTAATTATTAATTTTTTTATAAAAATAACATTGCTTACCATCAAATAACCCGCAAAGATCAATGAAAGCATTAAAACATACGATAAATCTTTGGATGAAAGAATCTGAAATTTAAAGTTAATCAAAACAAAAGAAACAACAAGTCCTGCAGCCATCGGACTTGGCATTCCTATAAAAAATCCATCTTTTTCATCATGAGCAAGGGTGTTAAATCTGGCCAACCTCAAAGCAACACAAATTGTATAAAATAGACAACAAATAATTCCTAATCTATCAAAATCATTTAAATAAAGAGAATAAACCAAAAAGGATGGTGCAACTCCAAATGAAATTAAATCTGCCAATGAATCATAATGCATTCCAAAGTCAGAGTCATTTTTTAAAAGCCTAGCAATTTTCCCATCAATAAAATCAATGAATGCGGCAGAATATATAAAAACACATGACCACCAAATTGAATTATATGAATTTTCAGAAACCAAATTAAAAATTGAAAGTAACCCCAAAAGTAAAGCAATAGATGTTAATACATTTGGGATTATTGAGATAATTTTTCTATTTTTCATTTATCTTAAAAAGTAATGTCTCCGAAGCTACTACATTATCCCCATTTCTAATATCTGAGGAATATTTTTTTGGAACATAAATGTCAACTCTTGATCCAAACTTTATGATTCCTATTCTCTGAGCTTTTTCTAATGAATCACCAGCTTTTATATATGGAACAATTCTCCTAGCTATAAATCCAGCATAAAGAATCATCACTATGTCTTCATCGTTTTCATTTCTAAGATGAATATATAATCGCTCATTCTCAATTGACTTAGCTGAATTAGCGAAGAAAAAAGCTCCAGGATAAAATCTAGTTTCAACAACCTTGACCTTATCAGGGGACCTATTGATATGACAATCAAAAACTGATAAAAAAATACAGGCACGAGCCATTTCTGATTTTGTGAATTCATTCTCTACTGAGTTGTCAATCGTAATTATTTTCCCGTCAGCCGGGCAAATTATTCCTCCACCAGATGGAATGATTCTTTCTGGGTCTCTAAAAAAATATATGATTAGTAAAAGAATTATAAAAAATAATAAAGAAAATATTGATAACCCAAGAAATGCTGTAGCAAGCCATGTTGTAAATATTGATATAAAAATTGGCAGATAGCCTTCTTTCGCTACAGTCCATTTATAATCGATTTTCATTTTTAGTTTTTCTCTTTATCTACTAACTTTTTCTTAAACAAAGGAGTCATCATTGATCTTAAAGTTTCACCAATATCTTCAATTGGATGTGTTTCTCCGTCTTTTAACAACTTTGTATAATTTGGTCTTCCGGACTCATTCTCCTTTATCCATTCGTTAGCAAACTGACCGCTTTGAATTTCAGATAAAACCTCTTTCATCCTAGTTTTAACAGATGAATCAATTAATCTAGGTCCTCTTGTAATATCTCCATATTTAGCGGTATCACTTATTGAATATCTCATATTTGATATTCCACCTTGATAGACCAAATCAACAATAAGTTTTACCTCATGTAAACATTCAAAATAAGCCATCTCTGGTGGATAACCTGCTTCTGTTAAAGTCTCGAAGCCTGCAAGTATAAGACTTGAAAGTCCGCCGCAAAGAACAGACTGTTCCCCAAATAAATCTGTTTCAGTTTCATCTTTAAATGTCGTTTCAATGATACCAACTCTTGAAGATCCTATACCTGCAGCATAAGCAAGAGCTATATCTTTAGTGTTGCCAGTAGGATCTTGATGTATAGCAATAAGACCTGGAACTCCAGCACCCTCTTCATATGTACCTCTGACTGTGTGCCCAGGTGCTTTAGGTGCAACCATGAAAACATTTATAGATGACTCTGGAACTATCTGATCATAGTGAATATTAAAACCATGTCCAAAAGCTAAATACTTACCTTCGGTTAAGTTATCTTTTATTGATGAATCAAAAATTTCTTTTTGACTAGTATCAGGAGCTAAAATCATAATTATGTCAGATTTTTTAACCATTTCTCCAACCTCTAATACATCAAGACCAGCTGCAACAGCTTTACTCCAACTATTTCCATCTTTTCTTAACCCCACAGAAACATTTATACCTGAGTCCTTAAGGTTTAATGCATGGGCATGACCTTGACTTCCAAAGCCAACAATTCCAACATGTAAATTTTTAATTAATCCTAAATCACAATCCTTATCATAATAAACTTTCATATTATCTCTCCGTTATCTTTTTTTTTTCTCTTTTTAAAGAAATTAATCCTGTCCTACTTATTTCCTTTAAACCGAGTGGTCTAAGGATTTCAATAAATGCCTCTAATTTTTCTTTGTTGCCAGTCAATTCCAGAGCATATGATTTTGGTCCAACATCAACAACATTTGCCCTAAATATATCCGCAACCCTCAATACTTCAGACCTAGTCTTTTGATTTGTAGAAATTCGAGCGATTATCAACTCTCTTTCTAAGCTATCTTCACCTGATAAATCCTCAACTTTGATAACATTTATCATATTTTCAAACCTTTTAACAATTTGGTCAATTATCCATTCATCGCCTGATGTGACTAAAGTCAATCTTGATAGCGATGGCTTTTCAGTTTCAGCCACACAAAGACTTTCAATATTAAAACCTCTTGCGGTAAACAAACCAGCAATACGAGCAAGAACACCTGGTTCATTGTCTACTAAAATTGATATTATATGTCTCAATCTTTTCTCCTCATAGTCATTAGAATGATTTAAACATTATATATGAATCAGATTAGAATTTCGATTAAAGCGGTACCTTTATGGTTAAAGAATTTCTTAAAATTATTTTCAAAATTCTTATCATTATAAGATAATTGATGAGACTTAACTCCAAATGATTCCCCAAGTGATTTATAATCTGGTCCAGAATATTTTTTCTGTTTGTTTTTTTTCTCATTTAAAACAACAATTGTTAGATCAATTTTCTGCTCAAGTGTTACAATTAATTCTTGCATGTTAAATTGAAAATTAATGCCAGATGAAATACTTATAACTTTTGACTTCGGTCTGGCAAACGTTGCTCCAATTGCTGCAGGAAACCCATAACCTGGAGTTCCATTACCGCCTGAAAGGATACTGTCCTTGAAATCTGACACTGATAAAAATTTTTGTAGAATTACATCTTCATAACTAAAATCTGAACAGAAAACCGAATTTTTAGGTGATAAGTTAGAAATTAACTTAAATATTCCTGCCCTCTTATTAGTCTTTGCTTCTTTTTCTTGTGAATTTAGATATTTTTCTCTAAGCTTTTGAAGATTGTCAGCTTCCCACTCAAAACTCAAACCTTTTTCAGCTGATAATTTTTCAATGAAGTTGTCAGAGTCAGTATGAATATTCATGTTACCTTTTGTTCTCGCATTAAAGTTAGCCTTATCAATATTAACTACAACAATATCTTTGCTTTTCAAATTACTCTCAGGAACTATTTTTATCAAATCGCATCCTACAGATACAATCAGATCTGCTTTATTAATTAAATCCTCTGAAACTGCTGAACCTCCCTCTCCTACTACTCCAAAATTGAACTTGTTAGTGCCATCTATCAAACCTAAAGACATAATAGAGCTCATAGCTGGAAGCTTAGATTTGTTTAAAAATTTTGAAATCAGTTTTTTATTAAAATCTGAACAAGCACCTTTACCAAAGATTAACAATGGTCTTTTAGAGGCTGTTAGTACTTTTCTGAAAGATTCATATTCAGAATTTTTTAAAGGAACTTTGGGACTATAACTTTTTATCTTCACTTCCTTGGGCATTTTATATTCACTCTCACTTATGAGAACATCTTTTGGCATGTCCACTAATACTGGACCTTTCTTGCCTGTATTTGAAATAAAAAGTGCCTCAGCTATAGCTTTAGGCAAGTCTACAGTTTTTCTTACTAAAGTATTATGTTTTGTGCATGATCTAGTAATACCTATATGATCAGCTTCTTGAAACGCATCACTTCCTAAAAAAGGAGTTGGAACTTGACCTGTAAAAACTAAGACTGGAACAGAGTCTGAATATGCAGTAGTTATTCCGGTTATTGTATTTGTAGCTGCAGGTCCTGATGTACATAAAATGATACCAGGTAGTCCACTGGCTCGAGAAAATCCATCAGCCATATGAGTTGCTGCCTGCTCATGTCTAGTTAAAACATGATTGATTTTTTTTGAATATGATGGCATTACATCATAAATTTTTAAAACATATCCTCCAGGTAATCCAAATATAGTCCTTATTCCCAAATCATATAAAGATTCAAAGAATAACTCAGCACCAAGAAATTTTTTCATGGAGTTTATTATATATCAATATTATTTATTAACTACATATGAATAGTCATTAATTGGTTTTAGTGGAATTTCTTTTTGGAGTAAATGTTGGATATCTGAAAAATCTAATTTAGAAATCATTTCAGCATTAATCTCTACAATATGAAAATTGGATTCAATTAAATAGGAATCTGCCGAAGAATCAGTTAATAATTTAAATTCGTTTTTATTTATTTGATCAAATTCTTCTCTTGAGATTAACAAGTTATAATCAATCATTTTTTGATCTTTTCCATTAAAAATTGCAAATGCATAATTATTATTTCTTATATTAAAAGCGACAATGATATTTTTCTTAGATTTTTTGCAAAAACTTGAAATACAATGAAATGACGATACCCCAACTACTTCGGCTCCTAAAAATTGTCCATAAAGATTAGCAACGGTTAGTCCAATTCGTATTGATGTTAAATTACCTGGTCCAACATTTACCCTTACCTGATGTATATCAGCTAATGATTTATCTTCTTTCATTAATAAATCTTCAACAATTGGTATTAATTCTTCGCAATGATTAGGATTTTCAGACTTTACTTCGGACAAGGTTGAAGAAGAACCATCAGATATGCAAACACTTGTGTTATTAGATACAGTACAAATACTTAAAATCAAAATTTTACAAATTAATCTTGGATTTAATTTCTTTTTCTAATTTATCTTTCATATCAGGATTCTGCTCTAAAAATTTTTGAGCATTATCCCTGCCTTGACCTATTCTTTCATCCGAGTATGAAAACCAAGCTCCAGCTTTATCCACAAATCCAAATTCAACACCAAGGTCTATTAGTTCACCTAGTTTTGAAATTCCTTTTCCAAAAATTATATCTACTTCAGCTTCCTTGAACGGAGGAGCAACTTTATTTTTGACAACTTTTACCCTGCATCTATTTCCTACAACACTATCTGATGTTTTAATAGAAGCTATTCTTCTTACATCTAATCTCACTGATGAATAAAACTTTAAGGCATTGCCGCCAGTAGTAGTCTCAGGACTCATATATGATGGAACACCTATTTTCATCCTTAGTTGATTAATAAAAATTACGGTACACTTGGACCTTGAAACTGTTGCTGTAATTTTTCTTAGTGCTTGAGACATTAGCCTTGCTTGTAGGCCAACATGAGTATCCCCCATATCACCATCTAATTCTGTTTTAGGAGTTAAGGCCGCAACTGAATCAACAACAACCATATCTACTGCTGAGCTCCTTACTAATTGATCAACTATTTCTAAAGCTTGCTCACCATAATCTGGTTGAGAAATTAGAAGTTCATCAGTTTTTATTCCAATTCCTCTTGCATAAGAAGGATCAAAAGCATGCTCAGCATCTACAAAAGCTGTAACACCACCGTTTGCTTGGGTTTCTGCAATAGCATGCAATGCTAAAGTTGTCTTTCCAGATGCCTCAGGACCATAAATTTCAATAATCCTTCCTCTGGGAAAACCTCCAACACCCAATGCACTATCTATACAAATTGAGCCAGAAGAAATAGCAACAACATTTTGAATTGATGCCTCATTATCCAAACGCATTATTGAGCCTTTTCCAAACTGCTTTTCAATAGATTGAATAGTCGACTCTATTGCTTTAATTTTATCTTTTGATTCCTCGTCTTGGGTGTTCTTTTTTGATTCTGCCAAAATATATCTCCTAAAACCTAATATACAGGATTTAAGATGCTCTTTCTATAATATATTTTTCCTTATATGGTTCAATACTTCTAATGCTGTTCTTAGCTTGATAGACTCTCTGTCACCTAAAAAAGAATACCTTTTAACACTTATTTTTTTATTGATTAGATAGGAAACATAAACGGTTCCTACTGGCTTATCAGCTGACCCTCCACTTGGTCCAGCAATACCAGAAACCGCTACCGAAATGTTAGACTCTGAAATCCTATTAAGACCTCTTGCCATTTCAGAAACAACTTCCTTACTTACCGCTCCGTGCTCCATTAATTTTTTATTTGAAACTTTTAATACTAAATTCTTCGACTTGTTACTATAGGTGATAAAACTAAGTCCAAATACAGATGAAGAGCCTGGGACATTGGTAATTAAATTACTTATTAGCCCACCAGTGCACGACTCTGCAAATGAAATTGTATATTTTTTCTTCTTTAACAAATTGACAATAACTTCTTGAAGAGTCATATCTTTATCAGTGAAAATATATTTCTGTAAAACTTTTATCAATCTGAGTTTTATCTTTAAACATTCATTTTTTGATATTTTTTTTGATTTACCAGTGGAAATTATTCTTAAATGTATCTCAAATTTATGAGGTCTATACCCTATGAAAGTATTTTTACTTTTTATTTTTTTTATTTTTTCTGCAAGCTCAGACTCTGTAATTCCAAAAACTTTTAATGTCTCAGAAGTGAAAAAATTTTTTTCTTTAACGAGAAGATTTTTTATTTTTTGAAAAGCAGATTTTTGTACCATAGCTCTTAATTCGCTAGGAACACCAGGGAAAAAATAAAAAAAACTGCCTTTGTCTTTTATACAAAAACCTGGAGCAGTGCCTTTTGGATTTTGAATTATTTCTGCTCCCTCAGGGAACATAGCTTGCTTTTTATTTATTAAACTATAGGGCCTGTTTCTTTTTTTGAAAATAAGTTTAATTTCTTTTTCTATTTTTTTATTTAAAACTAATTTCCGAGAAAAAAATTGGCTTGCGGACTCTCTAGTGAGATCATCATCTGTTGGACCTAAACCCCCTGTAAATAATATAAATTTTGATCTTTTTTGAGCTATGTTCAATGCTTTAACTAAATCATCTAAATTGTCACTTATACATTGATGAAATCTAACTTGAGCCCCAAGTGAAAAAAGTGATTCACATAGCCAATTAAAGTTCTTATCAATAGTAATGCCTGACAATAATTCATTACCAGTAGTTATTATTTCTATCGAACTGTTGTCCATTAGTACCTATAATACCTTGAATATAAGCTCTTAATGCGTAAACTGACTATAAAACTTTACTAAAGGATGTTGATATGGAAATAAAAAATTGGCTAGATGGGGAATGGGCTTTAATTTTAGGTTCTTCAAGTGGTTTCGGTGCTGAGGTATCTGTAAAATTATCTGAATATGGTGTAAATATAATTGGTGTTCATCTTGATAGAAAGAATACTATGGAAAATGTTGAAAAAATAATATCTAAAATTGAATCTAATGGAGCCAAAGCAAAATTCTTCAATATTAATGCAGCCGACCAAGAAAAGAGGAATCAATGCCTTGATGAAGTAAAGGAAATAATTGCTAATTCAGAAAAAAAAATTAAAATTTTATTACATTCATTAGCTTTTGGATCATTAAAACCATACATATCGGATGATCCAGAAAAAAATGTAACACAAAAAAATATGGATATGACCTTGGATGTAATGGCCAACTCATTAGTTTATTGGTCACAAGATGTATATTCCAGAAAACTATTTAGCAAAAAAGCAAGAATTTATGCGATGTCCAGTGCTGGTAGCAGAAAAATTTGGCCTACATATGGACCAGTATCTGCAGCTAAATCTGCACTTGAATCCCATATTAGACAATTGGCTGTAGAACTCGCACCTGAAGGTATAACTGCGAATTCTCTTTGCGCAGGTGTAACACTAACTCCAGCATTAGAAAAAATTCCTGGAAATGAGGGAATTATTGAAGGTGCTGTTAGAGCTAATCCAAGCAAAAGGCTTACATTAACTGAAGATATTTCAGGAAGTATAATTGCTCTGTCACACCCAGGTGCAGACTGGATAACAGGAAATATAATTAGAGTTGATGGTGGAGAAGAATTGTCTTAATGGATAATGAGATTCATATTTATAATTCTTTAAAGAACCAAATAGAACTTTTTAAACCAATAAAAGAAGGTGAAATTGGAATTTATGTTTGTGGCCCAACAGTCTATTCAAGTTCACATATGGGCCATGCAAGATCTGCAATTGTTTTTGATGTAATAGTAAGATTCCTTAGACAAATAGGCTATAAAGTTAATTACATAAGAAATTTTACAGATATAGATGATAAAATAATTGATCAAGCTAGTAAATTAAATAGTACATCAGCCGAAATTGCAAACAAATACAAAGCTGAATACATTCAGGATATGCAAAATTTAGGTTGTATTTCACCTGATCATCAACCATGTGTTTCTGAAAACATAAATGAAATCATTGAGTTAATATCTAAAATTATAGATAAAGGATATGCTTATTCAGCAAATGGGGATGTTTATTTTGAAATAGAGAAGTTTTCTGATTATGGAAAGCTTTCAAATCAAAGCACTGAGGCTATGCTTTCAAATACAAGAATAGAATTAAACCCTAATAAAAAAAATGACCTAGATTTTGCGTTGTGGAAGAATGCTAAACCAGATGAGCCTTCATGGGAAAGTCCTTGGGGTAAAGGTAGGCCTGGATGGCATATTGAATGTTCTGCAATGAGTTGTAAATATCTTGGAGAGCAATTTGATATCCATGGCGGAGGTAGAGATTTAATTTTTCCTCATCATGAAAATGAAATCGCCCAATCAGAATGTATTTCTAATAAAAATTTTGCCAATTATTGGATACATAATGGCTTAATAAATATCAATAAAGAAAAAATGTCCAAATCAATAGGAAATATAGTAAACATAAAAGATGCTTTAGAAAGATGGAACAAAAATTTAATTAGAATTTTCTTTCTAACTCATCATTATCGAACACCTGTTGATTTATCAGAAGAAAAATTAATTGAAGTTGAGAAAAGTTTGAAAAAATTATCAAAAAAAATAGCCCAGTCCAAAGCTGATAAGTCTAATGATTTTGAGAAAGCCTGGAAAAAATGTATGAGTGACGACTTTAATACCGCTAAAGCATTTGGAATCTTCTTTAAATATGCAAATGAAGGAAAGCTTTCTTTGAACAATTCAAAAAACCTTGAAGAGTTTGAAAATGTCATGGGTATAAGTGGTTGGAGAGATATGATATCAGAAAATAAAACTATTGAGATTAACCAATCAGAAATTGAATCAATCATCGCTGAAAGAAATATAGCAAGAGAAAATAAAGACTGGTCAAAAGCAGACGAGTTAAGATCTAAAGCAGAGGAGATGGGAGTTACTTTGGTTGATCATGGAAAAAATACTGAATGGACAATCAAAAACCAATAAGTTCTTTAGCTTTAGACAAAATTGGGGCTTGTGTCTCTCCCCTACATCCAAACCAGCAAGTGTTACACTGAGTTTTAGTAAAATATCCGGGCTTATAATCTTTATAGTGACAAACTGCGGGCATCTCTGAGCATCTTTTAATATAACCATCTGGGGTAACTGTCATCATGCTACTTCCAGCATTACATGATGGACCGTAACCGTTTTCAAAAAATTTCGGTATCTGCTCTAAATAATAATCGCTTGATACAATAGTATCTTTCCAATCCTTTTTAAGAGAAATCAATTCCTTTATTACTTCTTCAACTTTTAGAACTTCATCTTTAATAAAATGGTCTTCATTATTAGCTTTCATTACAGAATATGAGCTAAAAGATATATTGGCCCCCCACTCTTTAGCTTGTTTAGCCATGTCTACAATTTGGTCTAAGTTATCATCCATAATTATTGTATTTATTGATATCGTTCTTCTGAGTTCTGTTGATATTTGTGGTATTAATTTTGAAATATGATCCCAAAGACCACGAACACCCCTATTTTTTGAATGTCTATCGCCTAAAAAATCAAGTGATATTGCAATCTGATCAATGCCTACTTCATATAAAGCTTTAGCTTTCTCAATATTTAACAAATCACCTTTAGTTATTATTCCAGTGTAAGTAAAAAATGATGCTTTTTTAATTTGATCAATAATTTGAACAATATCTTTTCTCAACATTGGTTCACCACCTGTAACCATAACAACTAGAGGGTCAATTTTTTTAATCAGCTGAGTATAGTCGGTCAATCTTTCCTCGTGTTTAGTTTGCCAATAATCACAAAAATCACACTTAGCATTGCAAAGCTTTGTAACTTCTAAATTGACTAACTTAGGTGAATTCTTAACTTTTGTTTTAATAAATTTAGAAAGACCAAGTGTCGAAAAACTTATTGATTCTAAAAAAGATTTATTTCTATCTAACATAACTTAATTTAATAACATTAATTATACTGTAAGCAAAATTAAAAAACCATTTGAATGAAGTATTAGATTGTTTATGATGATAATATGATTATAACCGACGCTAAAGAGTCTAAAAATATTGATAATCTTATCTCTAAAAAATACAGAATCCCATCAAATATCAGAATGGAAGTTGCTGGATTAGAAGCATTCAGATCAATAAATTCGAATTTTAAGCCTAAGAAGTCTCTTATAATCATAGGAACAGGAAATAATGGTGGAGACGGTCTCGTTGTAGCAAGATATATGCTTATCAATAACATACAATGCGATATATTTATGATACAAAATTCAAAAAAAACCTCTATTGATTTCAAAAATAATAAGAAAATTGTTGAGAAACTAAATATTAATTTCATTAAAAGCTTAAATAAAAGTAAGATTTTAGAATATGATTTAATAGTAGATGCTATCTTTGGAGTTGGATTAAATAGAGACATTCAAACAAATTCTCCAATCTATAAAATTATTAAACTGATTAATGAATCAAAAAAAACTATATGTTCTTTAGATTGCCCATCGGGACTCTGTTCTAGCTCAGGTAAAACCTTAGGGATAAGTGTGCTTGCGGAACTAACTATTACATTTGATTCATTAAAAACAGGTTTAATAAATGATCCCGGGTATAAAAACTCAAAGAATATACATTTAATTAATATTGGAGCACCCTATGAAGTTTTTAAAAAAATAAAAAATACTTATTTGGATAATGATGAGATAAAAAAAATAATTAAACCCAGATCTGTGTCAGGGAACAAGGGAACATTTGGACACACACTAATCATTGGTGGTTGCAAGGAAATGCCAGGTGCTATAATCATAGCAGCTCTTTCAGCTTACAAAGCAGGATGTGGCTTAGTAACAATCTGTGTCCCAAAAGTCATCTCTAGAATTATCAAAAATAAAGTACCAGAAGCTATTGTTATAGAAATGGATGTGTCTGATGATGGATGTTATTTCAACCATATAAATTTTATTAAATCTTTAAAAAATAAGTTAAGAAAGAAACCATCCGCTATTGTCATTGGTCCAGGTATGGGAAACAAAACATATTTGAAAGAAATAATTCTCAAGACTATTAAAGAATTTAATTCTAAATTTATTTTAGATGCAGATGCTCTTAATTGTTTAAATGAATCTATTAAAGATTTACATCAATACAAAAGAGATATAATAATTACTCCACATCCAGGAGAAATGGCTTCACTTACTGGTAAAACAATAAAAGAGATTCAAGAAAATAGAATTCAGAATGCAGAATTATTGGCTAAGAAATCTAATATGATTATTGTGCTCAAGGGGTTCAGAACAGTAATTAGTTCAATTAAAGATGGAACCCATATAAATAGCAGTGGAAGTAGTGCAATGGCAACAGGTGGCATGGGAGACTCTTTGAGTGGCATTATAGGAAGTTTTCTTGCACAAGGTTATAAAAGTATAGATGCCGCTAAACTGGGAGTATTTCTTCATGGGAAATCTGGAGATGTTCTCCTAAACAAAAAACACAACAGAGGAATATTGGCACGAGATATAATAAGAGTTTTACCAGAGGCAATTCACTCCTTGGTTGAGAATTCTGTTTTAGAAGTGAAAAATTATATAAAAAATGAAAACTGAACTTGTTGATATAAAAAATTTAAAAGAGTTTGCAAAAAAAATTTATGATAATTTAGATGGACGTAATATATTATTACTTCATGGAAATTTAGGTTCTGGCAAAACCACTTTTGTTAGAGAATTATGTGAAGTTCTAAATGTTGAAAATCAAGTTTCAAGTCCAAGCTTCCTAATTTTAAATACATATATTGATAATAAAAAAAGAAAATATCATCATTTGGATTTTTATAGAGTTGAAGATGAATTAGATTTAGACTATATTGGCTTCAATGACCTAATTGAAAATTCAAAAGATTTAATATTGATTGAGTGGCCAGACAAGTTTTTAGATATGATAAAAAAATATAATCATAGGACTATAAATATTTATTTTAATTTTATAGAAGATAATATTAATGTAAGAGAGGTGAAAATATTTTAAAATTAGTATGAAAATTATTGTTCAAAAATATGGTGGTACAAGTGTTGGTAGCATTGAAAAAATTAAACAAATTGCGACAAACATTAAAAAATTAAAAAAACTACAAATTGTTGTTGTCGTATCAGCAATGGCAGGTGAAACTGATAGATTAGTCGGCCTTATAAATTCATTGTCAAAGGTACCAAATGAAAGGGAATATGATCAAATAATTTCAACAGGTGAGCGTGTATCTGCAGGGCTTCTAGCACTAGCATTGCAAAGAATTAATGTGAAATCGATTACACTAGATCCTTTTAAGCTTAATCTATTAACCGATAATCTTCATAGCAAAGCTTCAATTATATCTGTTGATATTAAAGAGATTAAGAAAAATTTAAAAAGTAACCACGTCGTAATAATTCCAGGGTTTCAAGGTATAAATTCTGATAATGAAATTACAACATTAGGTAGGGGTGGCTCTGACTTATCAGCTGTAGCTATTGCTGGTGCATTAAAAGCTAGCAGATGTGAGCTTCTAAAAGATGATGTTGACGGTGTTTACACCACTGACCCAAGGCTTTACAATAGAGCAAAAAAAATTGATTATATTTCTTATCAAGAAATGCTTGAAATGTCGAGTTTAGGCTCAAAAGTTTTACAAGCAAAAGCAGTTGAATTAGCTAATCAGTTGAATATTAAACTTTATGTTAAATCAACTTTTGAAAATAAGAAAAAGGGGACCTGGGTTATGAATGAAAATAATATTCCATTAAATAAGAAGAAGGTTGTATCAGGATTAACTCATGATTTAAAACAATCTAAGATTTCTATTATAGGAATAAAGGACACACCTGGGATTGCAAGTAAAATATTTAAACCCATAAGTCAGGCTGGAATTATTGTCGATATGATAGTTCAAAACATAAGTACAAAAGGTGAAACTGATTTGACATTTACAGTTCCAAAAGAGGATCTTAACAAAACAGTAAAGATACTTCAAAATAATAAATCAAAACTTTCATACTCATCTTTGATTAAAGATGAGAAGATTGCGCTGATATCAATTGTAGGGGCTGGAATGAAAACACATACAGGTATTGCAACTAGAATGTTTACATCTCTAGCTAAAGCCAAAATCAATATTAGCATGATAAGCACATCTGAGATTAAAATTTCATGTGTAATAAATCAAAGTCAGTGTAAGAAAGCTATAGTGTCCCTTCACAAGGAATTTGGATTATAGATTATGGATAAAAAAATTGTAGCTTACGATGTAACTCTAAGAGATGGAACTCAAGGTGAAGGAGTATCTTTTTCAGTCGAGGACAAGGTTCGAGTTGCACACAAAATAGATGAACTAGGAGTTGGGTATATTGAAGGTGGCTGGCCAGGTTCAAATGAAAGAGACGAAGCTTTTTTTAATCAAATTAAAAATGAAAAATTTGAAAATGCTATTATTTCAGCTTTTGGTAGCACCAGAAGATTTAGTAGCAATTGCGATAATGACAATAATATTCAAGCCCTGTTAAAAGCAGAGACCAAGGCTATAACGATAGTTGGTAAAACATGGGATTTTCATGTAAAAACTGCATTAAAAATTGAGAATGATGAAAACATAGAGCTAATTAGTGATTCTATCAAATATTTATCAGAAAGAACTGATGAAGTTTTTTTTGATGCAGAGCATTTTTTTGATGGATTTAAAAACAATGATCAATATGCCTTAGAATGTTTGAAAGCTGCTGTAGAAGCAGGATCAAAGGGAATAATCTTATGTGATACCAATGGTGGATCTACGCCTCAAGAAATTAATAAAATAGTTAAGTCAGTCAAGAATGCATTTAAAAATTCCATAATAGGTATTCATACACATAACGATTCAGATTTTGGTGTAGCAAATGCGATTGAAGCTGTAATTTCTGGGGCAACTCAAGTTCAAGGAACCATTAATGGCTATGGCGAACGATGCGGTAATGCAAATTTATGCTCAATAATAGCTAACCTAAACCTTAAGTTGGGATACGAGTGCATTCCTAATGAAAAACTCAAAAAACTCTCTGTTGTTTCTAGTTACATAAATGATCTAGCAAATCTCCCAAAGAACAACAAGCTTCCATATGTTGGTAGAAGTGCCTTTGCACATAAAGGTGGGATTCATGTAAGTGCTGTTATAAAAGATTCTGCAACATATGAACACATTGAACCTGACTTAGTTGGTAACAAAAGAAGAGTTCTCATTTCGGATCTTTCAGGAAGAAGCAATATAGTTTACAAACTAAAAGAGCTAGGAATAAAAAATATTTCTGATGACTCCATTGTTAAAATCCTTGAAAAATTAAAAATCTTAGAGAATGAAGGTTATGAATTTGAAGGGGTAGATGCCTCATTTGAATTATTAGTAAAAGAAACCATTGGTGCTTATAAACCAAAAATTGAATTAATAGAAACAGAAATTAATACTAGACAGATAGTTCCTGCATCAACATCATCAGCAAGAGTAAAGATAAAAATTAATGATAAATCTTTTGAAAATATTTCTGAAGGCTCTGGACCGGTTAATGCCTTGGATAATGCACTTAGAGAAATTCTGATTAAAGAATATCCCGATATGAAAGACATAGAACTTATGGATTATAGAGTAAGGGTTGTATCTGGCAATAAAGGCACTGAGTCTCTAGTTAGGGTTATTATAGAAACATCAGACAAAAAGAGTTCATGGTCAACCATTGGTGTTTCAAGAGACATAGTTCAAGCAAGTTGGAAAGCATTAATTGATAGTGTTGAATATAAACTTATGAACCAATCTTCTTAGTTTTTAAATATTTTTCAAACGAGGTTTTAAATTCTTCTTGAACCTTTTTACTTGCCCTATCAATAGGGCCTAGTACCATTTTATCATAAGTTTCAAATGCAGCATCTTCTAAAACTTTATTCTTACTATTTCTTGCCAACCTTAAACAAATAACTGAGAGATAAAAAATGGACTTAAACAAAGATTTTCTAGCTTCATTGACATTATAGCTTTCTAATAATTCATTTGATTCATTTAATGCGTAAAAGCTCTGTGCAGCAAATAAGGACAAAAGTTGATTCAACTCTTTAGAATTCTTAGTTTCGATAACTTTTAAAATTGGGGCTTCTAAAACTGAGGACAACTTATCATTATCCTCTGACAATAAAATTGCAAGCTCTTGTAATTTTTCTTCATTTTCACTTGCCATAATTTCTTCGATTGCACTTTTTACATAATCCAATGCATAAGTATCCCTAATTTCTTCAAGCCTTAACCCTTTCTTCTTTAAATCCTTTATTTCAATAATTTTCTTTATTGTGTCTTGAGGATAGGAAATTTCAGGAGGTAAATCTGATGATTCTTGTGCCTTAATCTTCGGTGGTGGTATCAAGCCTAATTCAGAATACAAACTAACTGTTGCTTTAGGATCTGGACCCAACTCTATACTCTTCTTTTGAAGCTGTACTATTAAATCATGTAAGGATATTGATTTCACTAATAATATTAATACACGGATGATTCCTAAGAAACAAGGTGCTAATTTATAGCTTTGACATTATTTACGAATATCCTATTTCTAGAAATTTTTCCATAAAATGGAACAAATGAAATTAATTTTCTTCTAAAACTTTCAATGCGTAAAAGTATCTCAAATTTTAGATCTGACTTGAACAAAATTTCAATTGAATCAATTTCTATAATCTTAAGTACCTTTAATTCTGATTCCACCTCATCAAAAACTTCTTTCTGGTTCGTAAATTCAGTAGATAAAAAAGTAATTTCTTTCTTAAAATCAAATTCTCCGTAAGAAAAGAATTTTCTGCCTAAAGACTTTATATAAAAAAATGTAAAGATTTTGTTTTTATAACTACAAATTTTTATTTTCATACTTGTTATTGTTCTCAATAAAATAAATCATCCCTTTAAAAATTAAGAACTTGTCCTTATTGTGAAGTATAGATATGTGTCTCGAGAATATATCCGCTAGTCCGCCTGTAATCACAACTTTAAAACGTAAACCAAGCTCCTTTGATATTTTTTTGCATAAAGAATCAATCATTAAGCTGGTACTTTGAATAAACCCAGAAGACAAACACTGCTCAGTAGATAAACCAAGTAATTTTTGATTAATAAGTAAATTATGTTTTCCTATCATAGAAGTTGATCCAATTAGTGAAGAAAAAGATGTTAGAGGTCCTGGAATAATAAGGCCACCTAAATAATTAAATTTTTTATCTATAACATCAACAGTAGTTGCTGTACCTATATCAAATATTATAAAATTATTTTTAACACTTAAACTCCTTGCACCTAAACAGTTATAGAATCTGTCTATACCGAATTTCTCAATTTTTTTATATTTAATCTTGAAGTTTGGGAGTTCTCTACTTTTTAAATTTTTAAATTTTAAATCTTTAAATTCTGCAATGACATTTTTAACAATTTTCAATGCTTCTCTATTCACAGAAGAGGTAAAAACATCTGATATTTTATTTTTTGATAAAATAGATTTGATAGCTTTTTTTAATTCCGGTTGATATTTGTTGTTTTTAATATAGTTAATGGATTTAACATTAGTAATTTTATAGTCCTTGCTGAGTGCAACTTTTGTTACCGAATTACCTACATCTATTAAGATTCTCATTAAAAAACATTATATCATTATTGACAAAATCCAATATTTCGTGAAAATATTAGGGTCGGAGGTCTTTTTTTATGGACAAACTTAAAAGAATCTGTTGGGACTGCTCGGGTCAACCTGTAGTTAAATGGGAAGTTAAAGATGCTGTTAAAAGAAGAGAAGGACATCTGCTCACAATAGCATGCTCTAAATGTAATAAAGAATCTCAAGTATTTGGCTGGATGGTCGGATGTGATTGTGATACTTGTAAAAACCAAGCAGTTGGCGCAGCAAAATAATTTCAATTTTTCATAGGGGTTCAAATGGATAATAGATCGATAAATAATTTCGACATAAGGATTATTTCATCTTCACATAAGGATAAAAAAATTACCGATAATGATTATAAAAAACATTTAGAATCATTAGAAGATGTAGCAGATAATGCTGAAGAAGTGGTAATTGAAGATAATGAAGAGATAGTCGATCTTTCAGAGTAATGAAATTCGAATATAAAATAATTAATCTTTCAAATATCAATAATCGTGATAGTCATGATTTAGATATCTACGAAAATAAAAATAAACAAAATTCTCAACAACTTGAAAAAGGATTGCATGAACAAATTAATTCTCTTGGTAAAGAAGGTTGGGAGCTTGTTTCTGTTTACAATAATAATTGCTACTTTAAGAGGGCTTTATAAATGGGCAAAGCAGATGCAATTATAATAAGTCTTAGAGATAGCTGGAAACAACTATTAGATAGAAGGCAAGAGCTAAAAGAATTATATGATAATTCGAAACCTTCTGATGAAGACAATGAAGACATTAGAGAAGACTATGAAGGTGCTAGAAGAATATATGATGCCCATTTACAAAATATTGCTACTAATGTAAAAAATCAGTTTTATACTCTTGATGAAGTAAGGAACATTGATTCTGCTTTAGCTGATGAGATAGAAGATTTGGTTGAGGAAGACTAGTGAATGGTGAAAAAAGTCTTTTAGAAAGTTATTCTGAAAGATGGGAAGCATTAGAAGTAAAAGGTCTTAAATTAAAAATAGAATTTTCAACATTAAAAGATAATGAAACTGATTCTGAAACTTTTTTTAAAGAATACAATTTTGAATTCAATAATTTTTGCCAAGAAGTAATAACACAGGTGAAAGAAGGAAGCCTAAAAAAACAGGATATAAAATTAAGTGGGCTATCTCCTATTCTTGAATTTATAGCTAAAGATTTATCTTAAATTCCTAAATAAACCAGAATCAATCCTAGAACTATAACAATAAAAGAAATCGGTTTAGATTTAATCAATTCTATTAATTGTTTCATTTAATATATAATATTAAACATTATTTATGAGTAAATTAACTAAATATTTAATTATTATAGGAATACTTATTCTAGTTTTAGGCCAAGGCGGCCTTCTATTTGCTGTATTTGGTTTTATTATTGCCTTATTCAAGGTACCTGCTTTTATAGGTCTTCTAATAATTATTATTGGACTATTTTTACACTATAATAAAAAGGATATTAAATAAATGTATTTTTCTGGACTACCAGGAGGTTGTCTATTAAACATAATAATATTAATAATTTTTACAAAAATATTTTTTTTATAGCAATATATTAGCGTGGGAATGAACAAGGACGAGCTCAATGATATTAGGTTGAGATATATTAAGGAGGAACTATACATCCTCTTTAAAAATAATTTTTATGAGCTAGTAAACAAAGAGCCAATTACTGCTCCTATATTTATTACATATGACAAATTCACTTTTGAATATGGATATACAAATATTAATGATGCAATCGAACCAGAAGGTGATAGTACTAATTCTATATATGAGAAGATAACAATAGATGGAGAAGTAAAAAAGCCTAGTAATATTTATTCTGTTAAGAATAATGTTGAGGAAGAGATAATAAATAAAAGAATAATGTGGATTTTGGAAAGAATTTAAATTCTTTTAATTGCAAAGCTTAAATTTTCTGTTTGGTCAGCTGTTAAATAAATTAATTGCCAATTGTCTTCAACACAAAATTGATGCACTGCTTCAATGACTCCATATCTGAGTGTTTTTAACCAATTACCCATCATATAATCGTGGCCAGCGATTATTCCATCGTCTTTTATTTTTGTTTTCCAAGCTCTCAATTCTTTTATTGTTGTCTCGTAAGAATGATCAGTATCTATATAAATAAAATCAAAATAACTAGTTTGAAAATTTTCAGCCGCCGTAATTGAATCGGAACGGAAAATTTTTATTGACTCATTTTCTATCTGAGATTTAAATTTATCATTTATAAAATCGGCTTTATCATTTCCATATCTATTTGACCCCCACATGTCTACTAAATATAGCAATTTAGGGTTAACAACATCTAACAGTTTCTTACTAAAATCACCTTTATCAACCCCTAGTTCAGCAATTATGGAATTTTTAGGTATTAAAGATATTAATTCATCTCTATTTAGCAATAACTTACAATTTTTCACATTTCTTTCTTTAAGTTGAAATCTTGGAATGCTGTTGTCTATCCTCGACCTACTCTTAAAAAGAGATTTAAATTTATCTATAAACATATAATGTTGGTAAAATTACTTTATGTTCTGGAATCAAGCAAGGAAATACTTATGCATGAAAGATAAAAAGCTTTCTAAGATAATAAGAAAATATGATGGGAAGCTTAAATCGAGAAATGATCCATTCTATTCATTATGCAAATCAATAGTTGGACAACAAGTTTCAGTTGCCTCTGCTGATTCAGTCTGGAAAAAACTTTTATTAAAATGTAAAAAAATAACTCCAGAGAAAATAAACAATTTAGAAATTGATGATTTAAAAGATTGTGGCTTTTCTAGACAAAAAATAATTTACATAACTGAGCTTTCTCAAAACTTTATAAATAAGAAATTCAATATAAATAAATTAAAAAAAATGAGAGATGATGAGGCGATAAATTATTTGTCCTTAAATAAAGGAATTGGGCGATGGAGCTCTGAAATGTTTTTGTTATTTAATCAAAATAGATTAAATATTTTTCCAATTCAGGATATTGGTTTTCTAAGAGCTATTTCAAATACTTATAAATTTAATTACCCACCAAATCAAAAACAACTTACTATGCTTAAGAAAAGGTGGAACCCTTACTGTAGTGTAGCTACTTGGTATATGTGGAGGACTGTTGATCCAGAGATAGTTCAATATTGATTATGAAAGAAACTAAAATATGCCCAATTTGTAATAGAAGTTTTGAGAATAGAAAAAAGTGGAAGAAAATATGGGACTCTGTTATTTATTGCAGTAAAAAATGTAGATCAAAAAAGAATAAAAAAACTAATGAATAAATTAGAGATACATGTAAAATTTATTTATGAGAATTTTTTTATTAGTATTTTTCTTGCTTTCCTTTCAAGTTAAAGCTCAAATTAATGATACAGAAATCCTTGATAATATGTATGAAGGATGTATTGGTGAGATAAAAAGACAAGGTCAAAATCCAATAGGTCCTTGGTATGCTTACTGTGGATGTTTTGTAAGTGAGGTATCTCAGGCTTGGAGTGTAAACGACTTGATAGAATTTGAGAATAATCCAAATAACAGAGCACTTGCTAACGATTTTAATAAAATTGTTAATCATTGTGTATCCCAAATAACAAAACCCTAATATTTATATGGGTTATATAGTTCAAGGGACTTAGCACGTCTAGTCACATTACTTATAATATATGTTATATTATAACATTAAAGATACTAGATTATAATTTTGAGAATCTTATCTGAGGAATTACTTTGAAAAAACTAGATGTTGCAATAATTGGTGCTGGCCCTGCAGGTATTGGTATAAGTGCTATGCTTGCAGAATTAGGAGACTATCTTCAGCTATTAGCATCAGCAGCCTGGACAATTTCTAATCTATTAGAAATTTCCTTAATCAAATTTTAATATTAGCTTTGTCTTGAATTGTGGGGTGTGAATTTTACTCCCATTCAATAGTACTAGGCGGCTTATTGGATATATCAAAAACAACTTTATTAATACCTTTTACCGAATTAATAATTTCTGAAGAAATAAGATCTAAAACATCATAAGGGATTCTGGACCAACTTGCAGTCATACCATCTGTGCTGTTAACAGCCCTAATAGCTATTGTATTTTCATATGTCCTTTCATCACCCATTACACCTACAGTTTTTATAGGAATCAAAACACAAAAGGCTTGCCATATAATGTCATATAAATTCTTTTCTTTTAAAATATTCACATAAATTGAATCTGCCTCTTGAAGAATCTTAACTCTCTCGGGAGTTACTTCTCCTAAAATCCTGATTGCGAGTCCTGGGCCAGGAAATGGATGTCTTCCAATTAAGTCTTTTTCAATCCCTAAACTTTTACCTAACACCCTAACTTCATCTTTAAATAAATCTCTTAAGGGTTCAATTAATGATAGGTTCATCTTTTTTGGCAAACCTCCCACATTATGATGGGATTTAATTACAGCTGATGGGCCGCTTATACTTACACTTTCAATAACGTCAGGATACAGAGTTCCTTGAACTAAAAATTCAGCTTTTGATTTTTTTGCTTCTATCTCAAAAAGTTCAATAAAGGTTTTTCCAATTATTTTTCTTTTTCTTTCTGGGTTTTTAACACCTTTTAATTTTTTAAAAAATAATTTTGATCCATCAATAATTTTTGGCTTAACACCCAATTTTTTTAGGTTTGGAAGAATCAATTTAACTTCATCCTTCCTCATTAATCCAGTATCAACGATAAAGGAAGACAGCTTATTCCCAACAGCTCTTGCCACTAGGACAGAAGAAACACTTGAGTCAACTCCGCCTGAAATTGCTGATATAACTTTTTTATTTCCAACTTTTTGTTTAATTTCCTCAACTTTATTTTTTATTAACTTTCCAGGTTTCCAATTATTTTTACAGTTAGAAATAATAAATAAAAAATTTGAAATAAATTGTTTTCCAAAAGAAGTGTGAACAACTTCTGGGTGGAACTGGGTTCCATAAATTTTTTTGGTTTTATGCTTAAATATAGCTATAGAGCCAAACTCAGATTTTGCTAGAGTCTGAAGTTTTGAACCTAATTTAAAAATTGTATCGCCATGAGACATCCAAGAAATACTTTTATTTGGGATTTTGGATAAAATTTTGTCGTTTTTAATTTTTTTTAATTTAGCAGGGCCAAATTCTCTAATCTTTGATTTTTTAACATCGCTATTAAATAATTTAGATAATAACTGTGCTCCATAACAAATACCTAAAATTGGTATTTTAGAATTAAGCAATTCTTTATCAAAAATAGGTGCTTTTTTATCATGAATACTCGCAGGGCTACCGGACAAAATTATACAATCAGGGTTTTCGTCTAGTATTTTTTTATATGAAGTCTTATAGGGTATTATTTCGCAATAGACGTTTAATTCTCTAATATTTCTAGCAATTAACTTTGTAACTTGTGAACCGAAATCTAAAATTAAAACTTTACTAAATTTCATATTAATTAATCTAAAGAATAATTTGGAGCTTCCCTGCTTATAACTACATCGTGAACATGACTTTCTTTAAGACCAGCTCCAGTTAATTTCAAAAAGTTAGCTTTTTTAAGCTCAAGAAGATTCTTAGAACCTGTATAGCCCATACCTGCTTTTAAACCACCAACTAATTGAAAGATAACTTTAGTAGTAGTGCCTCTGTAAGGAACTCTTCCTTCGATACCTTCTGGAACAAGTTTAGAGTCAATTATATCCTCTTGATAATATCTATCTTTGCTTCCTTCTTTCATTGCTTCTATTGAGCCCATGCCTCTATAAGTCTTGTAGGATCTTCCTTGATATAAAACTAAATCACCAGGTGATTCATCAGTTCCAGCTAATAAATTTCCAATCATAACACAGTCAGCTCCTGCAGCTAATGCCTTAGTTATATCTCCTGAAAACTTTATTCCGCCATCTGCAATAACAGGAATTTTATATTTCTTTGCAACACTACTAACATCCATAATCGCAGTCATTTGAGGAACACCTATACCAGCAATAATCCTTGTTGTACAAATTGAACCAGGACCAATACCAACTTTTAATGCATCAGCACCCGCTTTAATTAAAGCAAGAGCTGCTTCAGATGTAGCAATATTTCCTGCAACTATTTCCAATGATTTAAACTTCTTTTTAATTAATTTCACTGAATCAATTACTTTCTTTGAATGAGCATGAGCAGTATCTATAAACACTATATCTAAGCCTGAACTCACCAAATTAGATACTCTTTCAATCATATCCTGGCCAACACCTATTGCTGCTGCAGCTATAAGTCTTCCTTGTTTATCTTTTGATGAATTAGGGAACTCCTTACTCTTCTCGATATCTTTCATTGTTATCAAACCTTGCAATTTAAAGTTTTTATTAACAACTGGTAATTTCTCTATTTTATATTTATTCAATAATTCCCTAGCTTCATTAGAACCTATACCTGCTTGAACAGTTATTAATTTATCTTTTGGAGTCATTAGTTTTTTAACTTTCAAATGTAAATTTTTTTCATATTTTAAATCACGCATTGTCACGATACCTAAAAGGTCTCCATCATTTATGGTTACTGGTAATCCTGTAAAATTTTTAGTTGTCATTACTTCCAATGCTTGATGCCCAGTAGCCTCTGGTGATATAGTGTGCGGCTCAATAATCATTCCACCTTCATATTTTTTTACTTTTTCAACTTCAAATGATTGATCTTCGATAGATAAATTTTTATGAATTACACCTAATCCGCCCTCTTGTGCCATTGCAATTGCAGTTCTGGCTTCAGTAACCGTATCCATTGCAGCACTTATTATAGGAATATTAAGTTGTATTTTTTTTGTCAGCCTAGTTTTTACGTTTACTTCTGAAGGCATTATTGTCGAATAAGAAGGGACGAGGAGCACATCGTCAAATGTTAAAGATTCTTTAATGTTGTTTCTTGATGCTATTTTTTAGCCCTCTTTGCTTTTACAGCAGTAGATTTTTTTGCTACAGATTTTTTAGCAACTGGTTTTTTTGGAGCAGCTTTCTTTGCAACTGGTTTCTTAGTAGCTGCTTTTTTTGTTGCTGGCTTTGCAACTGCCTTTTTTGCAGCTGGCTTATCAACTGCTTTTTTAGCTTTTGACTTAGTATCATTAGATACTTTCTTTTTAGCACGAGTTTTCTTTACTTCTACTTCGGGTTCTTCTTTGACTGGCTCTGGCTCTTCAAACTCTAATAAACTCACTTCATTTATGAATTCAACAACTTTTTTTCTAAAGTCAGGAATTGCTCCCACTTCAAATTCAATTTCTTGCATTTTTGCATTTGCTGTAACTTTTATGGGAACGACCCCAGCAAATGTGGAATCGTCAATTTTTTCAAATCCACATGAGCGTAAAATTTGTTTTTGTATTGCAGGTAAAAATATTTTTCCAAGTAGTGTAACTTCTTCAGGAAGCAACCCATCCTGAGTTACACTTATTTTAACAGTTGTCTCTCTCATCCTTTATCTTACCCCAAATAGGCTTAAAAATGTAAATAAATTTACACTGATTCTACTTAATTAGTTTGAAAAACACAAATAATAATAGTTACTTCGTTGAATATTTGCTAATAGAGAAGTAAAAAAATATATTAAAAAAAATTTTCTTAATTTCAAAAATTTAATTTTATGCTATATTTTTCTCTTTCAAGGAGTCGAAATGGGATTATCAAAAAATCAAATCGGTAGATATAGTAGGCATTTAATTATGCCAGAAGTAGGAGTTAAAGGGCAAGAAAAATTAGCTCAATCTAAGGTCTTATGTATTGGTGCTGGTGGTCTTGGTTCGCCCTTAGCTTTATATCTTGCCTCAGCAGGAATTGGGACTATTGGAATAGTTGATTTTGATGTGGTTGATCTAAGTAATTTACAAAGGCAAATATTGCATGCGGAAGAACGAGTTGGAGAATTAAAAGTTGAATCTGCGAAAAAACGATTGTTAGAGCTAAATTCTGATATCAATATCAATACTTACAATTTAAGGCTTACTTCAGATAATGCACTCGACATATTTAAAGATTATGATGTAATTGTTGATGGTACTGATAATTTTGCTACAAGATATCTGGTTAATGACGCATGTGTTATTTTAAATAAACCAAATGTCTATGGCAGCATTTTCCGATTTGAGGGACAAGCTACTGTTTTCAACTATAAAGGTGGCCCACATTATAGAGATTTATATCCTGAGCCACCACCGCCTGGAATGGTTCCATCTTGTGCTGAAGGTGGAGTTTTAGGAATACTTCCAGGCATTATAGGTGTTATTCAAGCCACTGAAACAGTTAAAATTCTTTTAGGTGTTGGTGAGACCCTTAGTGGTAGACTTATGCTTTATGATTCATTAAAGATGTCTTTTAGAGAAATCAAATTAAGAAAAAATCCAGATACACCAAAAGTAGAGAAGCTTATTGATTATGAAGAGTTTTGTGGGATTAATGTTTCTGATGATAAAGAAGATGAGCTTGAAATAACAGTGGATGATTTAAAAAATATTCAAAAAGATAATCCAAAATTTACCTTATTGGACGTTAGGGAACCGGGTGAGTATGAAATTTGTAGCCTACCTGATTCTAAGTTGATACCCTTAGGCGATTTAACTTCAAGGGTTCATGAACTAGATACAGCTGACGATATAATCGTATACTGTCATCATGGGATGAGAAGTCTCCAAGCCGCGAGAATGTTAAAAGGCATGGGCTATAAGAAGGTTAGAAATTTAGCTGGTGGCATAGATGCCTGGGCAGTAAAATTCGATGATAAAATGCCTAGATATTAGTTAAAGATTTAATAAATTTCTCAACATATTCATTAGTATTATTTCCAAACTTATTTGAAATAGCTTTTCCCTTAATAAATCCTTCAAGTATAAAAAGGGCTAAAACAGTCAAAGAAAAAATCCAGAACAAAGCTTGATCAAATGAAGATAAATTTTCCAAACCTGAATTTACAATTTTATCTACGCCAATTATATAAGATGCATAAATTGCGAATATCATAGGAGTCAATGCAAACAATCCATCAATACCTAAATCTTGGAGTCTTTTTGCGGAAACAAAAAAACCTGCTGCTGTAAAAATAAGATTAAAGGCTATGTCTAACAGAGGAATTTCTAGTGGTGATATTAAAGATGCAATTACAAAACTTACGAGGATGAGATATATTTGTGAGAGCCACCAATAAGACCTACTTATTCTTCCTGTTAGTGAAAAGAACATATACTTAATAAAGTTTTTTTCTAAAAAAATCTTAAAACTCATTTCTATTACTATATCATAATGGGCGAAAAGGGACTTGAACCCTTACGAATCGAAATTCAATGGCTTTTGAGGCCACCGCGTCTACCAGTTCCGCCACTCGCCCTACTTACAATTCATTTTATACCAATATATTGCATTAATAACTAGCGAGTGAGTAATTTTCTTTTTTTCAACCAATTCATCTAGTTCGTTTATATGATAAGAAACAACTTTAGTATATTCGCTTCCTGAATTTTGTGGTGTTGAAACCTGTTCAATATCCCTTGCTAAATAGGTAAAACAAGAATTGTTCATAATTGCTGGATTTGGATTAACAACTCCTAGCTTTTCCCATTTTTTTGATTTATATCCAGTTTCTTCGAACAACTCTCTTCTTGCTGCACTTAAAACCTGCTCTCCCTTATCAATCATTCCACCAGGAAGTTCAAGAGTTATTTGATCAGTACCCGCTCTATACTGTTTCACAAAGATAACTTTATTATCGGGAGTGATTGGAATTATATTTATCCAATTTGAAGAATCAAAAATATAAAAGTTAAAACCCTTTTCATCATAAGGGGATTTTAATCTATATTTATACAAATCGAATATCTTAAGATCAAACAATTTTTCTTTATTTTCAATAATCCACTTCTTCATTATGCAAATCTAACTGAATAAATAATAATTCATAAGTAAAATATTACTTAAATGTTAATATTATAATGTTGGAGAGTTGGCCGAGTGGCCGAAGGCGCACGCTTGGAAAGCGTGTAGAGGTGCAAATCTCTCATGGGTTCGAATCCCATACTCTCCGAGAGATGTATTTTGTTGGCTCGTTAACTCCGCCAGGACAGAAATGTAGCAACGGTAGCGAGCCAGCCAGAGAGGAAAATGTCACATATAGTTTTAGCTAGAAAATATCGACCCAAATCATTTAAAGAAGTTATTGGTCAAGATAATTCTGTATCAATCTTGGAAAGCTTTATCAGTAATAATTCAATTCCTCATTCACTAATTTTTTGTGGTGGTCGAGGAGTTGGCAAGACTTCCATGGCAAGGATATTTGCAAAGGCTATTAATTCTGATGAAATATCTAAAAACCCTCTTTTAGCCGAAGATATAGACAATGGTAAATCATTAGATGTGATTGAAATTGATGCCGCATCCAACAATGGGGTTGAACAAGTTAGAGAATTAATTGAAAGCTCTCAATACAGTTCGCTTAACTGTAAATATAAGGTTTTCATAATAGATGAAGTTCATATGTTATCAAAAGCCGCATTCAATGCTCTTCTCAAAACTTTAGAGGAACCCAAACCTAATGTAATATTTATTCTAGCTACTACAGAAGTTGAAAAAATACCTATTACAATTAAATCTAGATCACAATTAATTAATTTTACTAACTTAGACAATAATTTCTTAAAAGGATTAATTATAAAAATTTCGGAGAAAGAGGGAATTTCAATCGATGAAGACTCAATAAACCTTGTTTGTGATGAAGCCGATGGTTCTGCAAGAGACTGTTTGAGTATCTTAGAACTCTTATCATCGTCTCTAAATAAACAAATTACTTATTTGAAAAGCTCTGAAAAATTAGGATTGACTCCAAATAAAATTATAAATGAAATCGCTCATAATATTTTGTTATCAGATGCAAGCTCTACCATTAAAGCTTTTAAGAATATATGCAATAATGGGTATAACATTAAAAAATTTATTCAAAGTTTGTTATTTTTCTATGAAAAATTAATATATTTAAAACTAAGATTAGAAAATGCTTCAGAAAATAATATAGTTATCTTGGAAGATAAAAAAGATGTTTTTAATTCATTTTCTCTTGCCGAATTAGAAACAATCTTTGATAACCTTATTGAGATTTACAATAAAGTTTCTAAAAGCGACTATGAAAAGTTGGTAGCAGAATCAGGGCTAATAAAACTGTGCTTAATTTCAAATTATATAAATTTAGATAACCTTGATGATAAAGACTTATTAAAAAAAAAAATTAAAAGTCCCCTGAAAAGAAAGGAATCTTCTTCAAAAAAAGATGAAATTAAAACAATTTCACCTGAATCAATTAAAGATTTATTCGATCGTGAGAATGATTCATCTCTGAAGTTAATCAAAGATTCTACTGTTACATTGGAAAATGGTTCAATCACAATTGAAACAGATAGCGATGTAAAGTATCAAGTTTTAAAAAATAAGAAGGAAGAAATTGAGGAAAAGATCAATAAAGGATTCAATATTAATAAAAAAATTGAATTATTTATGAAAGAAAAAGAAATGTGCGAGATTAATGTTGAGGATAGTTTTAATTTCAAGAAAAATAAGGATAAACTATTTGAATCTAATTCAATTAAAAATTTGTTTGAAACTTTTGATTGTAGAATTATAGATATAGAAAAGGATAGGAAATAAGATGAAATTGCCAGGGAACATGAAGAGTATGATGAAGCAAGCTGAAAAGATGAAACAGCAGATGGAGCAGTTGCAAGAAAAAGCAGGAGAAGAAATTATTGAAGTTTCCTCAGGTGGTGGAATGGTAAAAGTCTCGGCGAAAGCTAAAGGTGAAATACTTTCTATTACGATTGAAGACGAAATTGTTGAATCTAAAGATAAAGAGATGATTCAAGACTTGATACAAGCTGCAATTAATGAGTCTCTCGAAAAAGGAAAAATGACAATCAAAGAAACAATGAACAAAGCTGCAGCAGCTATGGGCATACCTCCAGGACTACTTTAAAAGTTAAAATGAAGCATAAGATACTAGGTAAAGAGATTGAAAGATTAATAAATGCTCTATCAAAACTCCCAAGTATTGGAAATAAAACCGCATCAAGACTTTCATTATTTCTAATGAAAAATTCTCCAGAACTTACAATGGAAATAGCTAGATCAATGGTTGAAGCAAGGAAAAACGTTAAAATTTGTCAAATTTGTAACAATTTTATCTTTAATGAAGTTTGCTTATGTATGGATTCAACAAGAGACAAAAAAACCCTATGTATAGTTGAAAATGTCTTTGATTTGATTTCAATTGAAAATAGTAATGAATTCAATGGTCAATATCATGTTTTACAAGGACTTCTATCTGTATCCCAAGGGGTTGGCCCTGAGGATTTAAAAATTGACTCTCTCATTAATAGAATAAAAAAAAATATGTTCGAGGAGATAATTTTTGCTACTGACCCTACAAGTGATGGCGAATTTACTGCTCAATACATCAAAGAAAGGGCATCAGAATATTGCAAAAAAATCTCAAGAATAGCTATCGGTATGCCAATTGGTTCAGAAGTTGACTATATAGATCAAAACACGTTAACCAAGGCCTTTTTAGATAGAAGAAAAATGTAAAAGCCTACAAACCTTGACTTTATTTCTCCATTACTTAATATTCTTTCTGGTACTTTTTAACGCACTCGGAGGAAAAAAATTGAAAATTTTAGTTATCGTAAGACAAACTCCTGATACAGAAGCCAAAATTCAAACAAATTCGGCGGGTAACGGGATACAAACTGATGATATCAAATGGATACTGAATCCTTTTGATGAATTTGCTGTTGAAGAAGCAGTACAAATTAAAGAAAAGTCTAATGCGGAAGTAGTTGTTTTAACTGTTGGTAGTGATAAAGCAGTAGATGCAATTAGAACTGCACTAGCCATGGGTGGTGACTCAGGAGTTCACATCAAAGATGATGCATTTGCTGATATGGATACCTATGCACTTGCTAAAGTAATTGGTGCAAAAATTAAAGCACTTGGAGATATTGATTTAATTTTAGCAGGTAAAAAATGGATTGACGAAGAATCCAGCCAAGTTCCTTTACAAGTAGCTGAGGAACTATCTATACCTCAAGCAACTTTAGCAAGTAAAGTAGAAGTTGATGAAGGTAGTAAGACTGCTAAAGTCACATCCGTCATCGAAGGTGGAGAAAGAATTATAGAATTAAAACTTCCTGCACTAATAACGGTTGAACAAGGTATCAATGAGCCTAGATATGCCTCTTTACCTGGCATCATGAAAGCTAAGAAGAAACCTTGCGAAGAAGTTGGTAAAGGTGACATTAATGGTGATGAAATTGGAATTTCAGAAGGAGAACTGGGAATCGATGGATCAAGATATAAAAATGATGCAATCGAAATTCCTACAATAACTAGAAGTCTTAAAGTTATTGATGGGAATGATGTTCAACAAGCATCTTCTGAACTTGCAAAATTATTAAGAGAAGAAGCAAAAATAATCTAGGAGATAAAAATGAGTGAAATTTTAGTATTAGTTGATAAAGCCCAAGACACAGTAAGAAATGTTACTTATGAAGTTCTTGCGGCTGCTTTAAAGTTAAAAGAAAAAAATGGAGCTAGTATATCTGCTGTTTATATTGGAGATAATGCAGGTTCTATTGAAAGTGATTTAGGTAAGTATGGTGCAGATAAAGTTTATAAGATTGAAAATCCGTCTTTGAAAGATTTTAATCCATCTTTATATGCACATGCACTTTCAGAACTAGTAAACAAAGTTAATGCAGATATCATACTTGGTGGAAATACTTTACAAAATCAAGATTTTCTTCCAAGAGTTGCATCAAAAACTAAGGGTGGGCTAACCACTGATGCCATAGATATTGATCTAACTTCATCCTCGACATTACAAGTAAAAAGATATAAGTATTCTGGAAAATCAATTGCCACACTGTCTTATCATGATGTTAAGCCTATGATTGCAACTATAAGATTAAATGCATATAAGCCAGTAGAAGCAGGAGCAGCGGGAGAAGCGGTTTCAGAAAGTATTGATATACCAGCTGACGATAATTTTAAAGTAATCGAAACAAATATAATTCCTAAAGAAAGGCCAGAGCTAACTGAAGCAGATAAAATAGTTTCTGGTGGAAGAGGAATGGCTAATGGTGAAAACTTTAAACTTTGTTACGATTTAGCAGATTCTGTAGGAGCAGGTGCTGGGGCATCGAGAGCTGCTGTAGATTCAGGTTGGGTGCCATATGAAATGCAGGTTGGCCAAACAGGTAAAGTTGTATCACCTAATCTTTATATTGCAGTAGGAATATCTGGATCTGTTCAACACTATGCAGGTATGGGATCTTCAAAGGTCATTGTAGCTATAAATAAAGACCCAGATGCACCTATTTTTCAAAAATGCGATTACGGTATATGTGGAGACTTATTCGATGTATTGCCAGCATTAACAGACGAAATTAAAAAACTAGGATAATAGAAAAAGTTGACATCAGATAGATTTAAAATATCTATCTGATGTCAACTAACTTAACTTTATAATTTAAATTTTTAAACATAACTTTTAAAACTTCTTCAAAATATTTGGATTTATCAGTAAAAAAAATCTCTCTTTTAAAATTTACTTTTGGCCCTATATTCTCTGTATTACTTAAAAAACTTCCTATCGAATTTGCAACTTCTACTGATGAGTCTATAAGGGTTACATTTGGCAGAATTTTTTTTATTATTGGTTTAATTAAGGGGTAATGTGTACAACCCAAGATTAATGCCTCAACTTGATCTCTTTGGAATTTTTTTAAATTATCTTTAATGAGAAAGTGTACAGACTTTTTCTTATATAATCCTTGTTCTATAATTGGGACGAAAATAGGGCATGATTCAGATATTATTTTTTTTAATTTTTTATTTTTCTTTAAAAGCTTTAAATACGACTCGCTTTCAATAGTTGATGGGGTTCCAATAATCCCAACTTTAGAACAACTATTAGAAATTGCATTCACACCTGACTCAATTACATTAAAAATTGGAATTTTGTATCTTTTTTTTAAAATTGGTATTGAATATGATGATGCAGAATTGCAAGCGACTATTATTATTTCACAGCCCCTATCGACTAAAAAATCAGTATTTTTTAAAGAATAATTTTTGATTGTTTTTTTTGATTTTATTCCATACGGTAATCTGGCTGTATCTCCCAAATAAACATAGTCATTTTTCGGAAATCTCTTTTCAATTTCTTTAAATACGGTTAATCCACCTATTCCACTATCGAAAATACCAATCTTCATCTTTAAATAACCCTATTAAGATCCCTTATATCAGATAAATACTCGAATTTAAGGTGATTAAATTTGAATTTTGATACATCTTTTTTAGAATCTAATGGCAAATAACACAACGTGAAACCAAGCCTATCTAATTCTGACAACCTTTTGTCTAGTTTTCCAACATTCTTTACTTCACCGCTCAATCCAATCTCACCTAAAAAAGCACACCCTCTTATCAAACTTTTATTATTAATACTTGATAAAATTGATGCTACAATTGCAAGATCAGTTGAAGAATCTTTGATTTTCAAACCTTTTGAGATATTAAGAAAAACATCCTTGTCAGATAATCTTTTATTTAAAAATTTTTCTACTATAGCTACCATTAATGTGCATTTGTTATTCTCTATTCCGTTTGAATATCTTTTTCCGAATGACTGTAAAGGGTTCGATACCAATGATTGGATTTCTACCAATATAGGTCTAGACCCCTCAAAGGAAGTAGTTATCGCTGACCCAGGATTTACTGTGTTTTCTGATGATAAGAATACTCTGGATGGATCAAGAGATTCAATAAGGCCCTTTTCTGTCATCTCAAATATTCCTATTTCATTGGTTGTACCAAATCTGTTTTTTGTAGTTCGAAGGATTCTTAAGTCATTCCTATCAACCTGCTCAAAATATAGAACTGTATCAACTAAATGCTCTAGTGTTTTAGGTCCAGCAATTACACCATCTTTGGTTATATGAGCAACTAATATAAGAATGAAGTTATTAGCTTTTGCAAGTTCAGAAAGAATGATTGAACAATTTTTTAATTGAGATACCGAACCAGGACTAGAATCTGAATATGAAGACTCTATTGTATGGATAGAGTCAATGATGACTAATTTTGGTTTTATTTCATTTATTTGATTTTCAATTAGCGAAACATCATTATCATCGTATAAATACAAATCATTATCAAGTGCTTGAATTCTTTGGGCTCTAGCCTTTATTTGTGAAGGTGATTCTTCACCTGCAACATATAACACCCTTTCGTTTTTAAAATTGCCAGCAATTTGTAGTGATAAAGTCGATTTTCCAATCCCTGGTTCTCCACCGATTAAGATTGTAGAACCTGCAACCATTCCATTTCCTAAAACTCTATCCATTTCTGCTATATTTGTAGAAAATTCCTCCACCTTATTAACAGAAGCATCCGAGATTCTTGTTGAAGTTTTTTGACTGGTTTTTGCTTTCTTATTATCAGAATTATCGCTTTTAAGCACAAAAGTGTCCCACTTTTCACAATTGAAGCACTTCCCCATTTTTTTTGGAGATGTTTGGCCACAATTATTACAAACATAAACCATGAATAAATTATAATCGAAAGTTTGGGTATTAATTCAATATTTTTAATATACAAAAAAAAAGTTTTAGTTAATATAAGTATGAGCTCCTTGAAAGTTGTTTGTTATACGGGGTGACGGCTTGATATAGGAGCTTTTTTTATTGTACTATTAAATCATGGATAATTCCAGTAAAATTGAACCGATATCAGCTTATCATAAAGACTGTCCACATTGTGGAAGTCCATTATTTGCTGTAAGTTATAGTAATGATGATGATAAAAATTCTGGGGCAGAGAGACCAGATAAAGAATGTCATTGTTGTGGAAAAAAATTTATAATTTTATTTGGGTGCTAACTATGCCATATATTAATGTTAAAGTAGCGGGAAAACTTACAGAGGACCAAAGAAAAAAAATAGTTACCAGCATAACAAATACTATGGAAGAAGTTGCTGGTAAGCCACCATCATCAACATATGTTCAAATTGATGAAATACCTAGAGAACAATGGGGAGTTGGGGGAAAATTATTGTCAGAGAAGTAAACTTTTAACTATTAAGGTCGTAAGCTTTTTCACCATGTTCAGTAAGATCTAAACCTCTTTCTTCACTATCTTCACTTACTCTAATAGGTACTATTTTCATGGTAATAATTACTATCAAGGTTGTTATTACAATAGTAAAAATTCCTACAACTAAAATGGCGAATATCTGCTCATACCAACCAGCATGACCGAATACTGCAATGGATATTGTTCCTAAAATTCCACCGAATCCATGAACAGCAAATACATCAAGTGAATCATCTAAATTGAATTTATTTTTTACTACACTACACATTTCCTGACAAACGACACCCGCTACGGAACCAATTATAAATGCTTCAAGAGGTGTGACGGAGCCTGAGGCAGGAGTAATAGTCGCAAGACCTGCGATTGTTCCTGTAACCAAACCTACTAAAGATGCCTTGCCATATTTAAAATATTCATAAGAAGCCCATGAAAGTGATGCAGCACATGCTGAAATATGAGTAACAAGCAAAGTTATTCCCGCATTTCCATTTGCAGCTAATTGTGAGCCCGCATTAAAGCCAAACCATCCAACCCATAACATTGATGCCCCTAACATTACATAGCCAGGGTTATGAGGGGGTTTTGATTTATCTTTCCTTACACCTAAAAAGTAAGCAATAACTAATGCGGCAAGCCCAGCAGTTTCATGAACTACCAAGCCTCCAGCTAAATCAACAGTCCCTAATTCAAAAAGAAATCCGCCTCCCCATACCCAATGAGTCACTGGAGCATAACAAAGCAACATCCATAGAGCAGAAAAAATCAATACAAAAGAAAATTTTACCCTTTCAACATAAGCACCAACAATCAATGCTGGTGTTATTATCGCAAAAGTCATTTGAAATGCAGCAAAAACTGATTCAGGAATAGATCCTAACATGCTTTCTGCAGTTAAGTCTTGTAGAAAAACTTTTGATAAGCCACCCCAATAAGAATTTAAATCAAGTCCATCACCAAATGCAATAGAATAACCAAATGCAACCCACAAAAGTGACATTAAACATGCAATTGATATACAATGCATAAAAACTGAAAGAATATTTCTAGATTTTACAAGTCCGCCATAAAATAAAGCTAAGCCTGGCAAAGTCATGAATAAAACTAGAGCAGTTGAGGTAAGAATCCATGAGGTATCACCAGTATTTAACATTCAAAGATAATAACAAGGGAATTTTAATATGACAAGCCCCTGAGCTATAAATCAGGGGCTTACCAAGGAGGTATAAAGGTATGGTAGGATTTTTAATTATTTAAAATAAGGATAAGACTCTATTCCTACCTCTGTAGCGTCTGATCCAAGTTGTTCTGCTTCTTCAGTTGGTCTAAGTCCGATAGTTGATTTAACTATTAACATTGCAACTGCTGAAACTACAAAGACAAAAAGTACGACTGAAATTGCACCAATTGTCTGTACATAATAAGATGCATCTGTATTGGAGATAGCTACTGCTATTGTTCCCCAAATCCCTGCCAATAAATGAACTGGAAGAGCACCGACAACATCATCAATTTGAATACTTTCAAAAAATTTAGTCCCGAATACTACTATAATTCCGCCTATTCCACCTATTAAAAGTGAAGTAGTAGCTGATGGAGCTAACGGTTCGGCAGTGATAGAGACTAGCCCTGCCAAAGCACCATTTAATGCAAATGTCACATCAACTTTGCCAAACATAATTTGAGATAAAACCATTGCCACAATTAGGCCTGAACAAGCAGCTAAATTTGTGTTTACAAAAATATCTGAAACAGCAACGGCATCATCCATTGTTCCTATTGCTAGTTGAGATCCACCATTAAAGCCAAACCACCCAAGCCATAGTATAAAAGTACCAAGGGTAGCTAAAGGTATACTAGATGCAGCCATTGGTATAGCCTTTCCATCTTTAAATCTACCTAATCTTGGACCAATAATTATTGCACCAGCTAATGCAGCAGCACCACCGGCAGCATGTACTAAAGTTGATCCCGCAAAATCAGAGAATCCCATAGAGGCTAACCATCCGCCTCCCCATTGCCAACCCATTTCAATAGGATAAATAATCCCTGCTAAAAGAGCAGCAAAAATAAAGAAACTCCAAACTTTAATTCTTTCTGCAACAGTTCCTGAGACTATAGAGACAGTTGTTGCACAAAATACCATTTGGAAGAACCAATCAGAATGAGAAGCATAACCTGTGCTCATATCTTCACTTGGTACAAACATCGAGAATGAGCCCATATAGCCACCCTCTGGTATCCCGTAAGCTAAGTTATATCCTACTAAATAGAACATAACTCCTGATATTGAATATAAACCTACATTTTTCAGACAAATTGCTGAAACATTTTTTGTCCTAACCATTCCTGCCTCAAGCATTGCAAAACCAGCAGCCATCCACATAACTAAAAAACCACAAATTAGAAATAACAAAGTATTAAAAATAAAAGCAGTCTCTTCAGGAGTTGATGAAGCTGTAGCATTTTGAGTAAAGAATAAAGAAATTGCTCCTAATATAAGGAACAAAGAAAAATTTTTAATCTTAGACTTTAACATCTTTTTTTCCCTCCCACGGAAATATTATGTTTAATCAATGGCAATAGGCATGCCAGAATCAGGCAAATGAAATAATATGTTAAAGTTGATTAAAGAAATATATTTTGAATAGTGAAGAATAAATGACTAACTTATTGAAATTATTGGAAGAATCAGCAAATAATTATGGTTCACTAATTGCATTATCTGAGATTAAGAATGATAAATATATAGAAATTAGTTTTAAAGAGCTATATGAAAGATCCAACAAAGTAAGTAGAAAAATAAAAAGTCTTGGAATAACAGAAGGGTCTAATGTTTCACTTTGTGGCGAGAATTCGATTAGTTGGATAACAGCATTTTTTGGAATTTTAGGTTCGGATTGTACAGTTGTACCAATTGATATCAAATTAAATAAAAAATCTAAAAATTTTATTTATAAATTTTCAGAATCAAAAATAATAATTACTAATAATAAAGATTTTAATAGCAACATCAATAAATTATCTTTTGATGATTTATTTGATTCCAAAACCTCAGAAGACATCAATATAAATGATTTAAAAAATGAAATAAGTTTGATACTTTTTACTTCAGGAACTACAGGCGAACCCAAAGGTGTGATGTTGAGCCATGAAAACATTATGTCAAATGTTGATGCTATTAGAGAAATTGCTTATGCAAAACAAAGTAGTTTTTCTATTTTACCTTTAAGCCATGTATATGAACTTACATGTAATTTACTGACAAGTATAAGAGTTGGTACAAAAGTACATTTCTGCTCATCATTGGATTCAAAAAATATGTTCAATGAATTAAAGATGGTAAAACCAAATATAATGCCAGTAGTTCCATTGATTTTAGATAAAATTAAAAAAAATTGTCTGAAAAATCTGAGTGAATCAAAAGTAAGTATGTTGATTTTCAAATATGTTCCTAAATTTTTTGGGTATTTGTTAAGAAAAAAAACAGGCTTATCAAATTTAAAATTTTTCTTTTGTGGGGGAGCACCTCTAAACATTGAAACAGAAAAATTTTTTAACTTGTTAGGGTTAAAAATTATTCAAGGTTATGGTCTGTCTGAAACTTCTCCACTAGTATCAGTTAACCCATTAAATAAAACTAAATTAGGTTCTGTAGGGAAAGTAATAAAAACTTGCAATGTTCGAATTGATAAAAATAATAAAGAAACGAACGGGAAAATACATGTCAAAGGCCCCAACGTTTTTAAGGGCTACTTTAAAAATGAATTCTCAACAAAGCAGGTTCTAAAAAACAATGAGTTAGATACAGGTGACATTGGAAAATTTGATGAAGAAGGATATTTATACATAACAGGAAGAGAAAAATTTATAATTCTTGGTCCAAGTGGTGAAAATATTTATCCTGAACAAATTGAAGAGCTTGTTGATCAAATAGAATTTGTCGAAGAATCAGTTGTGTTTAGTAAAGATCAAAAAAAATTATATGTTTTATTAAAACTTTATGATTTGACGACAAATAAGAATACTGAGATCAAGGCATCAATAGAAAAAATTAATAGGGAGTTGGAAGTTGGAAAAAGAATATCTAAAATATATATATATAATGAAGAATTTCCCAAAACTTCAACTCAAAAAATAAAAAGGGATTTTATTGAGAATATAGATTTAGACAAGCTAGAACTAGTTGACTAAGTAAATCCTTCGAAACTTTACCCTTGAATTTCTGAATTCTTCCTTAATCTTTTTTGGCTCTGACAGTAAATCACTCTCTATCTGCCTATAGGGTACTTCCAAAAAATTTTCTTTTTTTTCTAAAAACCCTCCGGAAAACTTAACTATAGAATCTTGAATGAAATTTAAGCTATATTCAAAATTCGTTTTAGAATCAATATAAATTGCTGGGTATAAATCTGTTTTTAATTTTTTTTCTCTGCATAAAACTAAAGAAATCAAATCACAACACTGTAAAACACTTAATTCAAATTTAAAATTATCACTTTCAATAGATGGAATTTTATACCTTCTAAATATGTTATTAATTAACTGATCAGATTTTTTAATAAAATCTTCTTTCAATTCAATATCTAAAGTTTTAGATTGACTGGCAAGAAACTTAAAATGTTCACTTATAAGTAACGAAGAATAAGGGTTTATAGAAGAGGAAATGCTTTTTAACCATAGCTCTAATTGAAGATGATTTTCCATATTTTGGAATGTATAAACCAAATTATTATCAGATAGTTTGGGATAAAGATCATATTCTATCCATCCACAATCATGATTCCTAATAGCATATTGTAAATCTGCAATATTTTCACTCTTAGATTTCAAGCTATCACTCATCATATTAAAAACATCTAAAGACACTTGGGCATGATCATGTTGCGTAACAAGACATGTAAATTCATTAAATTCACGAGATATCATAATTAGCTCTTGAAAAGTTACCATAAACAAGATAAATTAAAAAATCATGGCAAAAGTAGCAATAATTTGTGGAAGTGATTCAGATCTTGAAAAAGCATCTGAGGCTGGAACAGTATTAGATGAATTAGGTATAGAATATGAGTTAAGGATTGCATCTGCTCATAGAACTCCTGAAATTCTAACCGCTTATATGGATGAAATAGAAGACCGAGGTATAGAAGTTGTTATAGCTGCAGCTGGTTGGGCTGCCCATTTACCAGGAGTTGTTGCATCATTCACAACTCTACCTGTAATTGGAATACCAATAGATTCTTCATGCTTAAATGGGTTAGATTCACTTATGTCTATTGTTCAAATGCCTCCCGGTATACCTGTAGCGACTATGTCTATCGGTAAAGGTGGTGCAAGGAATGCTGGAATATATGCCGCTTCAATTTTAGGAATCAAATATCCAGAAATTAGAGAATCAGTTAATAACTTTAGACAAAATTTAAAAAAGAAAGTTATGAAAGCTGCAGAAAAACACAATAAATAAAATATTGATTTATTCTGAAACGAGCATTAATTACGAAGAGCTGGCTCTTTTTTTTAACCAAGGTAGAACAATTTGTTATCCAACTGAAACTCTATATGGTCTAGGCTGTAAATTTGATTTAAAAGATACTATTTCTAAAATAAGTTTCGCAAAAAAAAGAGAAGAATCTCAAAAATACTCTTTATTATTTAAAGACATTACTATTATTGAGGAGTTTTTTTTTCTTAATTCTGATGAAGCTAAAATTATAAAAAAATTTATGCCTGGGAAACTTTCAGTTTTGTTAAAGCCCAAAAAAATTAGCTTATTTGATAATTCTTTAGTAGGTAGCAATGGAAAAGTAAGCTGTAGGATTTCTTCACATATTTTTGTAAAAAATTTATTCAACATTATTGATTTCCCAATACTTTCTACAAGTGCTAATATTACCGGGCAAGAAAATTTGTTTGATATGGATAAAATACTACTCAACTTTAAAAACAAAATTGATCATTTTGTAGATTTTGGGAAAATTCCTGAATCATTAGGCTCAACTATAATTGATATAGAGGAAAACAAGGTTGGAGTTATTCGTGAGGGTGATATAAAAATTGAAGAAATTTTGGAGGTCATACAATAATGGCAAATTTAAAAGGATTTAAAGGCTTAAGATATAATGATGAAAAGATATCTAAAATTTCTGATGTCATCGCTCCGCCCTATGATGTAATAAATAAAAAACAACAAGAGGAGCTATTGAACCAAAGTCAACATAACGTTGTCCATATAGACTTTAATGACGGAATTGGTGATGAAAAATATTTAAATGCTGGAAAAATTTTTAAGGAATGGCTTAATGAAAATATCCTACTTCAGGAAGATAAGGAAGCTATTTATCCTTATCTTCAAGAATTTACGTACAAATCGAAATCCTATACTAGACTTGGATTCATAGCTCTTGTAGAAGTATCAGAATTTTCTAAAAAAGTAGTGTTACCTCATGAACAGACTTTCAGTGGCCCAAAAGAGGATAGGTATAAATTGATGAAGGCTTGTAAGGCAAATCTTAGCCCAATATTTGGAGTTTATGATAATAGTGATGAAATTGTAGACAATATATTAAGAAATTTCATAGACCAAAATAGCCCAGTAATTAAAGGGGAATCTAAGGATGGTGTTACAAATACAGTATGGAAGATAGATGACGAAAAAAAAATTAATCAAATAATTGAATCTTTTAAGCCTAAAGAAATTTTGATTGCTGATGGTCATCATAGGTATGAAACATCTCTAAATTATTATAAAGATTTCCCTGATGATAAAAACAAATATACTATGTTTTATTTAGCAGGCTCGAATCAAGAAGGTCTTTTAATTAACCCAACTCATAGAATTCTTCAAAATGTTAAACAGCCCAATTTGTTAATAGATCAAATAAAGAAAGATTTTGATTGTGAAAATTATAAAGAAGAAATCAATGAAGACTTCTTAAACCCTGATGAGTTTTTTGTAATATCCAAAGAGGCAAATATTATTTTAAAGTGTAAAATTAAAGAAGAAAATAGAGATAAATTTTATTCCATGAGTGTATATGGTGTTCAGGAATTTATAATAGATAAATTTAAGGATAACTATAACGGCTTAGATTTTTTTAAAAGCTTTAACGATGCAAATGATTCAATTTTAGAAAATTCTTTAGGATTAATTTTACCCAAATTTGTTCCACCGGATATTATGAAAGTCGTATTGAATGATGATAAGATGCCCCAGAAATCTACATATTTTTATCCGAAAGTTGCAACAGGTGTTTTATTTAATAAATTATCTTAATCTGATAATTCATTTATAATTCAATTAAATGCATCATAAAAAAATCAGAAACTTTTGTATCATAGCTCATATTGACCATGGAAAAAGTACCTTGGCAGATAGAATCCTTGAGCTAACAAATACTGTGTCAAAAAGAAATATGCAAAGCCAGTTTCTCGATAATCTTGATATTGAAAGAGAAAGAGGAATTACTATTAAAGCTCAGTCGGTCCGAATAACTTATAAGTCAAAAGATGGTGAGGAATATATTTTTAATCTAATTGATACACCAGGGCATGTTGATTTTTCATATGAAGTTTCCAGAAGCCTTATGGCATGTGAAGGTGCACTTCTGGTCGTCGATGCTACCCAAGGAGTGGAGGCTCAAACATTAGCACATGCTTTCCTTGCAGCAGATATGGGCTTAGAAATAATCCCTGTAATTAATAAAATTGATTTACCTGCATCTGATCCCGAAAGAGTTTGTGAAGAGATTGAGAATGCAATTGGAATTGATTGTAGTAATGCCTTACTTACAAGTGCGAAAACTGGTGAGGGAGTAATTGAAATACTTGAAGAAATAATAAAGCTAGTCCCTAACCCAAACCAGCCCAAAGTTAATGACGCCAGAGCATTAATCATAGATAGTTGGTTTGATTCATACTTGGGGGTCGTACTCCTTGTTAGGGTGTTTGATGGCGAGATTAATAAATCAGACTCTATTAAACTTATGGCTACAGATAAGATATACGAAATTAGAAATATTGGAGTATTTAACCCTGTTGCAAAGAGTGTTGAAAAATTAAGTTGGGGAGAAGTAGGATTTATTACTGCATCAATTAAACAAATCAGCGATGCGAAAGTTGGGGATACTGTTACAACAATAAAAAATGATTCAAAAATTGCACTTCAAGGATTCAAAGACATAAAACCAATGGTTTTTTGTGGCCTTTATCCCATCGATTCAAATTTTTATGAAAACCTAAAAGAATCATTAGAAAAAATTAGCCTAAATGATTCATCTATAAGATATGAGCCTGAAACATCAGCTGCTTTAGGATTTGGGTTCCGTTGTGGCTTTTTAGGCTTACTTCATATGGAAATAGTAAAGGAAAGATTAGAAAGAGAATTTAATCTGGCCTTAATTACAACATCACCTACTGTTGTTTATGAGGTAATCAAAACAAACAAAGAAACATTAAAAATAGATAATCCCAAACTTCTACCTGATAAAAGTCAGATAGATTCAATAAAAGAACCCTATGTAAATATTTCTTTATATACTCCTAAGAAATATTTAGGTGGGCTACTGGATCTTTGTGAAAAAAGAAGAGGTATTCAAAAAAATATTAATTTTATATCAGAAGATAGAGCTATACTGGAATATGAATTACCTATGTCGGAAATGATTTATGATTTCTACAATAAAGTTAAATCTATAACAAAAGGATACTGTTCGATGGACTATGAGCCTAGTGAGCTCCAAGAATCTAATCTAATAAAACTAGATATTTTAATTAATGGAGAAATTGTTGATGCTTTATCCATCATTACGCATAAAGATAATGCATATTACAGAGGAAAAGAAATTGCTGAAAGGCTTAAAGAAATTATTCCTCGTCAGTTATTTGAAGTTGCAATTCAAGCGGCTATCGGTGCAAAAATAATTGCAAGAGAAACGGTTAAGGCTCTTAGGAAAGATGTTACTGCTAAGTGTTATGGTGGTGATGTAACAAGGAAAAGAAAACTATTAGAAAAACAAAAAGAAGGTAAAAAAAGAATGAAAAATGTTGGTAGCGTTGAAATTCCTCAGGAAGCTTTTATGGCAGTTTTATCCGCAAAAGAATAAATTATAATGACATACCTTCGTATTACATTATTTAGTCTTTTGGTGTCATCATCGCTGTTATAGCATGAGTAGCAGCACTAGTGGCATCCGGATTTGTAGCGACATTAATTAATGATGGTAATCCAGATTTAAAGGCTCGCTCGATTGCAGGAACTAAATCAGAACAATCAGTTACTAGTTCACCATAGCCGCCCATTTCTTTAACTATTGAATGAAAATTAATAAATGGAAGCTCGTGGCCTTGTGGAGTATTAGTTTTTCCATAATTTATCCAATGTTGATGCTTTGTCATTCCCCAAGATTGATCATTGCAAACAATACAGACAAAAGGGATATTGTGTCTAACAGCTGTTTCAAACTCCATCAAATTCATACCTATTGCACCATCTCCACTTATCAAAACCACATCTCTGTCTGGATAAGCGATTTTAGATCCTAAGGCAAAAGGGACCCCTACTCCCATACATCCTAAAGGTCCACCTTTGACATATCTTCCAGGTTTTGTGGTTATGTAAGAAGAGTCTGTCCAGGCTTGAGTATCACCTCCATCAATACAAATCATGCCATTTCCATCTAACACCTTCTCTACAGCATTAACTACACTCAAAACATGTAAAGGCTTGTCGTTCGATGCTTTTAATCTATCTACTTCTTCCCATTCTTTATCTTTCCATTCCCTAGCAGTATTTATCCATGATTCAAAATTAGTACCTATCTTGTCCAACTTAGAATTAAGTTTTGTAAGTGCCTTTTTGATATCTGACACTACTGGAATATCTACAATCCTATTTCTTCCTATTTCTTCGGGTTCTATATCAACCTGTACAACTTTAGCCTCTGGATTAAAAGTCCTTCCCCAGCCAATATATAAACTTAGCCTTACTCCTAATAAAATTATCAAATCTGATTCAGAAGAGACTTTCTTAAAAGCATTCATGGCAGAAGGACTTGCTTGGCCTAAACAATTAGGATGATTGTCATCTACAATTCCTCTTCCAAAATTTAATGTATATACTGGAATATTAAGTTTCTCAGAAATCTCTTGAATTTCAATTGAAGCACCTGAATACCAGGTTCCACTACCAGCTATTATTAATGGCCTAGAGCTATTATCAATTTCTTTTAATATCGAATCCACAAGATTTTCAGAAATTTCAGGGTTTTCTGGAAACTCCGTTTGAGGTATATCAAATAAGTTCTCATCAGTTTTTTCGTAAAGAACTTCGTGAGGCAAACCCAAATAAACGGGTCCAGGTCTTCCAGTTATTGCCATTTTATATGCATTAGCAGTATATTCTGTTATTCGAGTTGTATCGTAAACCGTTTTAGCCCATTTAGTAATCGGTTTTACCATTGCTTCTTGATCTACTTCTTGAAGTGGAAGTCGATCATTCTCTTCAACTCCAGATTTCCCAGAAATGAAGATGCATGGAGAATTTGACAAATATGCACCTGACATTCCAGTTATTACATTTGTCAAACCTGGTCCAGCTGTAATTAAACAAACTCCTGGTTTTCGGGTAACTCTTCCATAGGCATCAGCTGCCATAGATGCACCTTGCTCATGATGTGTATCAATCAATCTAATTCCCAATTCTTTACAGGCATTATAAATTGGATTGATATGACCACCTGCAAGAGTGAAAATATCTTTTACATTTAATTCTTTAAGTGTTTTGACTAAAGCAAAACCACCATCAATTTTTTTATCCATAGGCTTTAAGTTAATAAACAGTATAATATATTTTGTATAAGAGGTGTAATATGTCAGAAGAAAATCCAAATCCAGGTGGGCCTGCCGGTCAACCACAAAGTCCAGAGGATGCATTAAATGCAATTAAAACTTCCATTGCTAATGCATTTAATCTTGGCTTACAAAGTCAACCCAAGAATCAGGGTGATACACTATCAAACATTGTTCAAGAAATTGAACAAACAATATATGCACAACTAAAACAGGTTTATGGAGATGTGCCAGACGACTTCATTAAAGCGAATGCAGAGTTCTTTGTTCAAGTTGCAACTATGGGACACATAGTTCCTAGAGTTTGTGCTTTTGATAAAGATTTTCAGGCTAAGCTTTTCCAGCTAATAGAGGCAAGAGTTTTAGAAACTCAAAAGGCAGCTCAAGAAAAAGCTAAAGAAGAACAGGGTCAAATTATCCACGAAGAAAAGAAAATAATAGTTCCTTAAAGAGATAAATTGTTGGAATGTTTTGTTACTGGTGCGACAGGTTATGTTGGAAACTTTCTTATTGAAGATTTAAAGAAAAGTGGGCATAAAGTAACCATGCTTGTCCGCTCTCAGAAAGATAAGAATAAATATGAATCATTAGGATATACCTGCTTTCTTGCTGATCTAAGAGATTCAAATTCAATTAAAGGGAAATTTGATAATGCAGAAGTTGTTTTCCATCTTGGAAATATTGCTGCATGGTGGCTAAAAAGAAAGAAAGACTATTATGAAATAAATGTTAATGGAACAAGAAATCTCTTAAATGAGCTTAAAAGTACTAAAGTTAAAAAAATCATTCATATGAGTAGTATTGCAGCAATAAGACAACCTAAAGGGGAAATAGCAAATGAGGATTCGATTCATAAGGGTGACTTTGAAAGTGATTATAGTAAATCAAAATTTTTAGTTGAAAAGGAAGTTAAAAAATATATTGATAAGGGGATGCCAATTGTGGTTCTAAATCCAGGAGTTATAACAGGGCCTAAGGACTTCAAAACATTTGGTAAAACGATTATTGGAATTGCCAATAAAAAAATAAAAGCAAAATTCTGCCCTCAATCTTATATTCCATTGGTACACATTAATGATGTTATTAAAATAACATTGAGATTTCTTGAAATGTTACCAGGACAAAAATATATAATTGTTAGTGAGAATGTAAAAATAGGAGAGATCTTTGATGAAGTTTGCGAAATAATGAAAATATCAAAAATAAATAAAATTACTCCAAAATGGCAATTATATTTAATATCTTATTTATCAGAATTTATTTCCTTCTTCACAAAAAAAAGACCCAAATTACCTATAGATGGTCTTAAAGCTATTGAAATAGGTGCACAAGCAACCTCTCTCAAATCACAGAAAGATTTAAATCACAAGTACTTAACTGTGTCAGAGATATTAGAGAAAAATATCCAATGGTACAAAAAAAATAATTATATCAATAATTAGAATGACTTAGGTATTTTTTTTGAACTTATCAATTTGACATAATAATGATATTTATTTAAATTTGCGTTTCTATGTTAAATGAAAAGAAATTGATAATTGCAGAGAAGCCCAGTGTGGCAAATTTAATCGCATCAGCTTTATCAGCTAAGAAAGTTAAAGCTAAAAGCCTGCACTACTTTGAGAACGAAGAATATTTAGTTACTTGTGCTCAAGGTCATTTGATCGAATTCGAAAAACCAAAATCCAAATGGAACCTAGAAGCTCTACCGTTAAATGGTCCAGGAAATTTAATTCCCATATCACAAACAAAACCAAGACTAGATTTAATTAAAAAACTTTGTAAAAGAGATGATGTAGCTTCTATAGTAAATGCCTGTGATGCAGCAAGAGAAGGAGAACTAATCTTCAACCAGATAATGAATTATCTGAAAGTTTCTAAGCCATCATATCGTGCATGGCTTCAATCTATGACTAAAGAAGAAATACAAAAAGAATTTTCAAATTTAAAAAGTTCAGAATCATATAGAGGTTTAGCAAATGCGGCACTCGCTAGGTCTATAGCTGATTGGAAAATTGGAATGAATGGAACAAGGGCAATTACTGCTTGGTCAAGCAAAATATATAATGTTGGTTTTAATAAGCAGGTTGTGGGAAGAGTTAAAACTCCAACGCTCGCAATGATTGTTAATCGAGATAAAGAGATAGATTCATTTACTCCAGAGAAATATTTCCAGATAAAAGCTACATTTAGAATTAATTCAGGAGAATATATTGGTTCATACATTGACCAAAATTTTGATAACTCAACACTCAATCCAGAAGCAAAAAGAGTTAGAAAGGCAGATAGGATTTTTAGCGAAGAAATTACTTTAAAAATAATTAATGATTGCAAAAACAAAGAGGGGATAGTCACAGAGGAATCGAAGCAAAGAAAAGAATATAGTGAAGCATTATTTGATTTAACAAGTTTACAAAGAGAATCAAATAGCAGATTTGGCTTTACTGCAAGTACAACACTTAAAATAGCACAATCACTATACCAACCCATTTCAGGTGAAGGATATATAACCTATCCAAGAACAGATTCCAGAAGATTGCCAGATGGATATGATGGAGAAGTAATTAAGTTGCTAAATTCTTTTAATGATAGCTCTTACAAGAAATTTTCTCAGAATATTCTGGATAATGATTTAGTTAAAAATACTGATAAAAAAATATTTGATTCTAAAAAAGTCTCTGATCATTTTGCTATAATTCCTACACCTAATATTCCATCGGACCTGAAATTAAACGATCAACAACGAAAAATTTATGATTTAATTGTTAAAAGATTTTTAGCGGTTTTTTATCCTCCAATGATTACAAATGAAACTACAAGAGATACATTAATTGGAGAACATCTATTCAGAACAAAAGGGAGAATATTGCTAAATCAAGGGTGGAAAGAGGTTCTTGATAGTACAACAAAAGAAACAATTATAAGTCCAATTGAAAAATCAGAAAAAGCATTATGTGAAGGTATTGAGGAACTAACAGATAACACTACAGCAAAAGCTAGATTTACTGATTCTACTTTACTTCGAGCAATGGAAACAGCAGGAAATGATATTGATGATGAAGAAGTTCTGCAACTAATGAAAAACAAAGGTTTAGGAACTCCTGCAACAAGGGCAGAAACAATTGAGGCTCTACTTAGAGAAAAATATTTAATGCGATCTGAGGATGAAAATAATAAAAAATTTATACTATCTACTGCAAGAGGTAAGCAGCTAATTTTTGATTTAGATGTTTTAGAAATAAATAAATTAACTTCTGCAAACCTAACTGGAGAGTGGGAGTTAAAGTTGAAAGAAATGGAAAACGAAGATTATTCCTATGAAAGATTTATTGATGAAATTGAAAAGTTTAGAGATGAAATAATTGCAAGAGCAAAAAATACTAGCGTAGATACTGATGAATTTAGGAAACCATTAGATGTGAATTGTCCAATAAGTGGTCTGCCAGTCTGGGAAACATTTAATAGATATACAACGGAAGACCCAGATAATTCTGTTAGAATCAACAAAGTAAGATCAGGTAGGCCAATTTCTAATGAAGAGGCAATAGAATTAATCAAGTCATATAATGGCAAAGAGGGAAGAATAGGGAAATTATCAGGATTTGTTAATAGATTTGGACAATATTATGAAGCCTTTCTATTATTAAAAGACAATGGTGAGATTGATTTAGATTGGGGACAAAATGATGAAAAGGAAAAAATAGATTTTAAAGCTTTGCCTAGTTTAGGAAAGTTTGAATTTGTTGATTCCGAGGTAAAACATGATGCTAAATTTTATTATTTTGGAAAGAAATGGGCTAATAAACTTTCAAAATTTATGCTTTCTCCATATCTAAATTCATTGGACGAAGAAGAGAAAAATAGAGAATCCCTACCTATAGAAGAGGCTATCAAAATCTTCTCTGGGGAGAAAACATCTACATTACCTTTCAAATCAAAAAGAAAGAATGCAAAAAGACCTTTCTTTAAAGCTAAGGTTTATCTTGATAAAAAGTTTGCCCCAAAATTTGAAATTGAAAAAATTGCAAAGAAAAATGATGAAAAAGATAAATCTGATAAGTCTTAAATGCTATAATATTTAAATGTTTGATAAGATAAGTGAAAAAATAAACTCCTCTTTTAAAAAGCTACGTGGTAATGCAGTCATATCTGAAAACAATGTATTAGATGCTTTGAAAGAAATAAGACTTAGTCTCCTTGAAGCTGATGTTAACTATAAAGTTGTAAAAGAATTAATTGATACAATTAAAGAGAAAGCAATTGGCTCTGAAGTTTTAAAAAGTGTTTCACCAACAGAGCAATTTATTAAAATATTTAATGACGAACTATCAAAAGTTTTAGGAGGTTCAACAACTGATTTAAACTTAAAAGTTAAACCGCCTGCAACCATTCTTATAATTGGTCTGCAAGGTTCTGGTAAAACAACTTCATCTGCAAAACTTGGAAAGTTTTTGAAAGAAAAATCAAAAAGGAACCCCTCTTTGTGCTCGGTTGATATTTACAGACCTGCCGCAATAAAACAATTAGAAATCTTATGTGGGCAAGCTAAATTAAATTTTATACAAAATGATAATGATAAAATTTTAGATATTTGTAGAAATGCTAAGGAGAAAGCTTACAATGTGGGTTCTGATACATTAATAATTGATACTGCTGGAAGACTTCAAATAGATGAAGAAATGCTAAATGAACTAAAATCAATCAAGAATGAAATTGAAATCCATGAGACATTACTTGTTATTGATTCAATGATTGGACAAGAAGCCATAAATGTTGCAAAAAACTTTAATGATGAGATTGGGATTGATGGTTTAGTCCTAACCAAACTAGATGGTGATGCCAGAGGTGGTGCAGCACTATCTGCCAAATATGTTACTGGAAAACCAATTAAATTATTTGGTTCAGGTGAAGGTTTAGATATGTTGGAGATTTTTCATCCAGAAAGAATGGCATCAAGGATTCTAGGGATGGGAGATGTTGTTAGTTTAGTTGAAAAAGCATCAGAGTCGGTGTCAGAAGAAGATGCTTCGAAGCTAGCAAAAAAAATAAAAAATAATGAATTCTCTTTAAGTGATTTTAAGGATGCGATAAAATCAATGAATAAAATTGGTTCTTTGAAAAATACAATATCTATGATTCCAGGCCTAGGAAATCTCTCAAAAGATGAAAATGCAATGGAAAAAGCAAATGATGAAATGAAAAAAACCGTGGCGATAATAGATTCAATGACAATTAAAGAAAGAAATGATCATAATATTCTTGATGGTAGTAGGCGAAGAAGGATAGCTAATGGAAGCGGAACATCAGTTCAGGACATAAATGTTTTAATTAAAAAATTTCTTCAAATGAAAAAGATGAGTAAGAATATTGGGAAATTTAAAAAAAATGCTAAAAACTTATTGAAATTTTCATAAATTTAATCATTATTAAGTGACGGAGGATTTATGGTTAAAATAAGATTATCTCGATTAGGAAGAAAGAAAAGACCTTTTTATAGAATTGTAGCAATAAATTCTAGATCTTCTAGAGATGGAAAATTTCTAGAAATTTTAGGAACATATGACCCTCTTCAAGACCCAAGTGTTACTAACCTTGATATAGAGAAAATAAATAATTGGATTAGTAAAGGAGCTCAATTAAGTAACAGAGTCCTTAAATTAGTTGATCCAGAGAAATATGGTGAGCTAGTTAAAGATAAGCCAAAAAGAAAACCAAAAAAAGAAGTACCTGCTGAAGAAGCAGCACCTGCTGAAGAAGCAGCACCTGCTGAAGAAGCAGCACCTGCTGAAGAAGCAGCACCTGCTGAAGAAGCAGCACCTGCTGAAGAAGCAGCACCTGCTGAAGAAGCTGCACCTGCTGAAGAAGCTGCACCTGCTGAAGAGGCTGCACCTGCTGAAGAGG
>JAURPH010000010.1 GCA_030835345.1 Thermodesulfobacteriota bacterium | reverse complement strand
TTGAAGTTAGCTTCCTTTTTTGTAATGTTTTAGATGCTTATGTGCTTGAAAGAGCGAAAAAGTTATCTGTACCAATAATTACTTTATCGCATAAAGAATACAAGCTTAGAAAGGATTATGAGATGGAAATTATTTCTTTAATAGAAAATTATAATTTAGATCTTATAGTTTTGGCTGGATTTAAGAGGATATTGTCTCCATTTTTTACATCAAAATTTGAGAACAAAATAATTAATCTACATCCATCTCTCTTACCTGCATTTACAGGACTTCATGCTCCGAGGCAGGCTTTAGAATATGGAGCAAAATATACGGGATGCACTGTTCATTTTGTTGATGATGGTATTGATACCGGCCCAATAATACTTCAAGGTATGGTTGAAATAGATAAGAATGATACAGAGGATTCATTGATATCAAAAATTAATAAAAAAGAGCATGAAGTGTTACCAAGAGCCATAGAACTTCTATCTAAAGATAAACTTATATTTGATGGTAGGAAAGTCTTTATAAAAGACTAAATCTCTTTACCGATTGCATTTGCTATTACTCTGGATTTTTCAACCATTATATTAAATTTTTTGGGCTTTAATGATTGACCACCGTCACTTAATGCAATTTCTGGATTATTATGAACTTCAACTGCAAGACCATCTGACCCAGCTGCTATAGCTGCATAAGCTATAGGGGACACATACTGCCAATAGCCTGTTCCATGTGCTGGATCTGCAATAACAGGTAAGTGTGTTTTTTCTTTCAAAACTGGTATTGCATTAATATCAAAAGTATTTCTTGTCGCAGTTTCAAATGTTCTTATGCCTCTTTCGCATAGGGCAACAGACATATTACCTTCAGCTAATAAATATTCTGCACATAATAAAAATTCATTTAATGAAGTAGACATACCTCTTTTTAGTAGCACTGGTTTTTTGGTTTTTCCAATTTCTTTTAATAGAGCATAGTTCTGGCAATTTCTTGCACCAATTTGTAACATGTCAGCATATTGACAGATCAAATCTAAATCTTTTACATCAAGAACCTCTGTTACAATTGGCAGGTCAACAGAATCACCTGCAGCTTTTAAAAATTTCAAACCCTCTTCACCCAGTCCTTGAAATGTATATGGAGATGTTCTTGGCTTAAATGCACCACCTCGTAATATAGTTCCTCCGCCAATTTTTACTGATTTTGCAATACTATGGATTTGTTCTTCAGATTCAACTGAGCAAGGTCCAGCTATAACAGTTAATCTTTTACCTCCTACCGTAGTATTACCAACCTCAAAGCTAGTATCTTCATTCTTGAATTCTCTGCTACCTAATTTATTGGGCTGCATTATTGGAACTACTGCTTCAACTCCAGGCAGCTGACCCAGCAGATTCATGTGTTGTTGTTTTTCTTTCTGATTACCAACAGCTCCAATGATGGTCCTGGCCTCTCCTTTTACTGTCTCTGCTTTATAACCAAAATCATTTATAGATTCTAGAATTCGCTCAATCTCTTTTTCAGACACTGATGGTTTAAGAACAATTATCATTTACTTCCTCCGACTATCTATAGTATTTTATGGAAAAAACAGTCTATATCAAATATATTGAAATTAATTTTATATAAATTAGGATTCTTATTAATGATTATTTCCTATATAAAATGGTTTTTAATTGCAATAACAACAATAATTTTGGCTATTCTTGCGACAATAGTTTCTTTTGTTTCACCTAAATTTGCTACACTAACACTTGTAAAAATTTGGGGAAAATTAATATTGCTAATTTCCTTTGTTAAATTGGAGGTTAGGGGATTAGAAAATATTAAAGATAAGCCAACAATTATAATGTATAACCATAAAAGTTTTTATGACATTTTTTCATTTGCATCATTTATGAAGATTGATTGGAGAGCAATGATGAAAAAAGAGTTGTTAAAGATACCTTTCTTCGGACAAGCTGTTAGAGTCATGGGACATTACTTTGTAGCCAGGGACGGCTCTTTTGCTGATAGAAGGGAAGTTATAAAGATTTTAAAGAAAATTAAAAATGGTAAAGCAATATTTATAGCCCCTGAGGGAACCAGAAATCCTGACAAAGAATTATTAGAATTTAAAGATGGGGGTTTTTTTATCTCTACAAAAACTAAAGTTAACATTGTTCCAATGATAATTAAGGGAGCTGATAATGTAGTGATGAAAAATTCACTGAAAATTAACCCAGGTACTATCATCATAAAAATTTTACCTGAAATTGAAGTTGAGGATTTTTTATCCCATGATGAACCAGTATCTAAATTAAAGGATCATGTTTTTTCCATTTTTAATAATAATATTTAATTCTTTTTCGAATAAACTGTATGAATTGGGACTCTTTTCTTTGCATATGATGTTTGGAATTTGGTTGATGGTAATTTTTCATTATGATCCAGGGTGATTTTAAACTTACTTTTTTGTACCTCAGTCCTAATGAGGTTTATGTAGTTTAAATCATCTGATTTTATAACGAGATCGCCTTTATGAGATAATAGGTCAAAGATATGATTTAAAAAGACAGAATTTATTATTCTATTTTTTCCATGCTTATCCTTTGGCCATGGGTCAGGATTATTTATATAAAATCTCTTAGTCGACCCTTTCTGTACAAATTGAGATAAAATTAGGGTTGCATCACCTAAGATAAAATTGATATTTTTAAGATTAAGTTTTGCTAGGCTTTTTAAACATTTTAGTATTCTTCCATATTTGATTTCAATACCTATAAAGTGTGAATTACTATCTTGCTTTGCAAGATTTAAGATGAATTCACCTTCACCGCATCCTAAGTCAAGAACTAGATTTTTGCTATCGTTCAAAAAAAATATCTTTTCTGGAATAGAGATATCAATTAGATTTTGTTCGAATTTTCTAATTTTATATTTCATAAAAATTCTTTTAAAACTGTATTAATTTTTTCTTTTGATACCTCAATTGTATGTTTTTTATTCTTTAGCATAATTGATCCAATTTTATTAGGTAATGAAAAGGTAATTTTATTGGTTTTATTTTTTTTATCTAATTCCATGTACTTAATAATAGATTTAATTTGTGTAGAGCTATATCTTATAGATCTTAAAGCGAATCTGTCTAATATTTTATATATTTTATTTAGACTCTCATCATTTAAATCAAAATATTTGTTTGCAATTGATGCTTCGATTGCCATTCCTAACCCAATACAATCTCCGTGTGATTTCTTGTAGGAATATAATTTTTCCAATCCATGCCCCACTGTATGACCAAAATTTAATATACTTCTTTTGTCAGTTTCTTTAAAATCCTCTTCAACTACTTTTACTTTTATAGCTATGCAGTTTTTAATTATTTTATTAATTATTTGGTTACTGTTTTCCATAAAATTAATATTAATTTTCTCTAACAATTTAAAAAGCCTTAAATCATAAATAACTCCATATTTTATTATTTCTGCTAAGCCCTGTCTTAATTCTGATTCTGGTAAAGTTTTTAGGAAAGAGGAATTAACTATAATTTTCTTCGGGTTGTAAAAAGTTCCAATTAGGTTTTTCCCTAAATCATTATTGATTCCTGTTTTTCCACCTATAGAACTGTCAACCATTGCTACTAAAGAGGTGGGTATTTGAATTAAATCTATTCCTCTTAAGAAAGTAGATGCAACAAATCCTACTAAGTCCCCAACTACACCTCCTCCCAAAGCAACTATCACAGATTTTCTATTAAATTTTAGTTTTAATAATTTTTTTTCAATCATTATTTTATTTTCTATAGATTTTGATTTCTCACCTGGCTTTATTTTAATTGTGTTTAAATATTTCTTATTTAAGATATTTTTGTAAATTTTATAAATATTTTCATCTGTTATCACAGAAATTTTATAATATCGTTGATTTAAGTTGGATAGGTATTTTTTTAAATCTTTATCAAACTCAATTTTATATTCTTCTTTATGTATATGATTTTTAATTTTCATTTAATACTCAATCAAGGACGTTATATTTTTACATTTAATATTATTTCTTCCATTTAGATTTAATAGCTCTATAACAAATGCAATATGTTTGATTTCAGATTCAAAGTTCGTTGCCAATTTTTCAATTGCCGATATTGTCCCACCAGTTGCTAATAGATCATCTATAATGGCAACTTTAGAACCTTTTTCTAATGAGTCGATATGCATTTGAAAGCAATCGCTCCCATATTCCAGTTGGTATTCAATTTCAAATGTTTTAAATGGTAACTTTCCTTTTTTTCTTGCTAGAATTAGTTTTTTATTCAGATTAAAACATACAGCTGAAGCGAAAATAAAACCTCTAGATTCAGGAGCTATAATAGCATCTATATCTTTTGGAATAGATTTAGAGATTTGATTAACAACATATTTAAAAGCTGCAGAGTCCTTTAATAGCGGAGTTATATCTCTATATAAAATACCTTCTGATGGGAAGTCCTGGATATCTCGAATGTAGTCTTTTATTTCCATTTGTAATATAAATATATAATTAAAAAGCTTATTAGGCCAATCATTAAATAGCCGATTTTTTTACTTTTCAATATTTCTTCGAATTTTGCTCCATATTTATAAGCTAACATCCCAACTATTAAAAATCTCAACCCTCTTCCAATAATAGAGCCTAGAAGAAAGGGCATAAAGTTAACTTTTGCTAATCCTGCAGAAATACAAAAAATTTTAAAAGGAAGAGGGGTGAAGGCAGAGGTTATCATCAACCAAAAAGTTTCATTATTCAGCCTTAATTTTAATTGATTAATTTGTTCGATATTATTTGTTATAAATTTTATATCTTTATAAAGAGCCAATTCAAATAATTTTTCACCCAGTAAATATGCTACACAACCTCCTAAAACAGATAGAAAAGTGCAAATAAAAACATAGTAGATAACTTTTTTAATTTTCCTTGCTATACATAGTAATCCTAAAAAAGGATCAGGTGGTAAAATAAAAAAGATAGATTCTATAAAAGAAATGATTCCCATAATCACTAAAGCTTGTGGGCCTTTAGATTTGTCTAGAATTTTTTTTATGAAGCTCATATTTTGATCTTTTTAAAATTCATATCTGTATAGTTCGTTATTAAAGGTGTAATTGAAACATATCCTTCTCTTAGCGCAGCAATATCAGTACCATTTTCAGCTTTATAGCTTAAATCATTACCTCCAATCCAGAAGTATTCTCCACCGCGAGGATCTGTTTTGGTTATAATTTCATGGCCATATGCCCTTGCACCTTGCTTTGTAAATTTGACTCCTTCGATATCCTCTGCTTTTCTATTTGGGTAATTAATATTCAAAAAGAATTTTTTACTATTAGATTCTATAATTTTTTCTAATATATTAACAAAGAATTTTGAGCAATCTTCAAATTTAGGATTTTTTTTATTGCCAATTGATATAGCAATAGAGTTTATTCCGTGAAGATATCCTTCCCTAGCAGCCCCTACAGTTCCTGAATAATTGATATCATCTCCAATATTGGCACCGTCATTTATCCCAGAAATTACTAAATCAAAATCAATTTTAAGTAATTCACTATTTATTGCGAAGTTGACACAGTCTGCTGGAACTCCAATGACAGAATATATGTTCTTTTCTTGTTTTTTACACCTTAGAGGCTTATTGAGACTAATAGAGTGACTCGTAGTACTTTGATTCCATTCTGGTGCAACAATAGTAACATTACCAATTCTTTTCAAGTCTTCAAATAGTATTTTTATGCCTTCCGCATTAAACCCATCATCATTTGTTAAAAGTATTTCCATTTCATTTATCGGGGTGATTGGATTTGAACCAACGACCCCTGGTCCCCCAGACCAGTGCGCTTCCGCTGCGCCACACCCCGTACCTATGGTGTTTCTATAAGTCTTTTTATTGTATTCCTGATATTTTCAATTTTACCGGCAATGTTTTGTTTTCTATTAATCTTATCAGCTAATTTTTCATCAAATTCATTGAATTGTGATTTTATATTAATTTCATTATGAAACTTCATTAAATTTAGAATAACATCGATCGACTTATGATGATAAAGTTTGTGAGAATATCCATCAGATGTTTTCATTTGATCTTTAAGGCTTTTAAACTTTTGGGACCAGTATCTAATTTTAGTAGAACTTACTCCAGTGATTTTTTCTAACTCACCAATTTTATAATAATACTTTTCTCTATATTCTGAATTATTAGGCATGAAAAGAAAAATAATTTATTAATTTTTATCTGTCAATTGATTTGATTTTGAAAGATTTTCTATGACCAAAGCTTTTACCATAAGTATTAATATTCTTTATGTGGATAGTGGTTCCATAGCCTACGTTATTTTTTAGGTCGTAATATGGTAAAGCACTATGATATTTTCTGATAATAAAGTCTCTAACAAACTTTGCCAAAATAGATGCCGCTCCAATTGATTTACATATATTATCACCTTTTGTTATTGCTAGTTGGTAACAATCAATATTTGGGATTTTTTGCATACCATCAACCAAAATAGCCCTAGGCTCAATTTTAAGATTATTGATTGCATCTTTCATAGAAAATAATGTAGCATCGCTTACATTAGATTTATCTATGTGCTTATTATTGGATGACCCTAATCCAAAATCACATCCTGCATCAATAAATTCTTTAACAAAATTATTTCTTAATTTTTCAGATAATTTCTTAGAGTCCTTTATTTTTGAAAGGTCTAATTTGTTAAATTTTTCATTTACAATTACACAACATGATATTACTGGACCGAACAATGAACCTCTTCCAACTTCATCAATTCCAACAACATTTCCATATTTTTTAATGATTTCTATTTCTATATCAGAAAGACTATTCTTTATCGTAGCTTTAATTTTTTTAGTTCCTTATTAATTTTTTCCTGCTTTTTTTTATCTAAATTTGTTAAAGGAAGCCTTATATTATCTAGACTAAGTCCTAATTTTTTCATGGCATATTTTATTGGAATTGGATTAGTGTCTACAAATAGCAACTTATTTATATTTTTTAAGTTTCTATCAATTTTATTCACTTCTTTAGTATTCTTGGCAATATAATTCTCATAAAGTTCAGAGCATTCCTTTGGCATCAAATTAGATGTAACCGAGATAAAACCTTTACCACCATTTTTTAGTATTTGAAGATTCAAACTGTCTTCACCAGACAAAATAATGAATTTTTTTGAACAGCTTTTAATTATTTGTTTTACTTTATTAATGTTCCCAGAGGCTTCTTTAATGCCCACAATATTCTTACAGGCCTTCTCTAACCTTGCAATTGTAGAAGTCTCAAGATTCACTGAAGATCTGCCTGGGATATTATATAAGATTATTGGTAGCTTAGTTTCTCTTGCAATATTCTTGAAATGTTTAAATAAACCTTCTTGATTTGGTCTATTGTAGTAAGGAACAACTTGTAAACTTGCATCTGCTCCAGCTTTTTCGGCTGCTTTAGTTAATCTGATGGCTTCTTTTGTTGAATTTGATCCGGTACCTGCGATTACAGGGATTCTTCCATTTGACGTTGAGACTGCAATTTCAATTACTTTATCATGTTCATCATGACTTAGAGTTGGAGATTCTCCGGTTGTACCGCAAGGTACTATCCCATGAACACCAAGCTCTATCTGTCTTTTAATCAATTTTTTTAAAGTATTTTGATCTAAATTTCCAGCTTTAGTAAATGGTGTTATTAATGCTGTTATACAGCCTTTTATTTTGAGCATGTTCTTATAATACTACCTTATCTTATCTCTTAAGGCTTCGGCAATTTGCACTGCATTCAATGCCGCACCTTTTCTAATTTGGTCACCTACAACCCAAAGTGAAATTGTATTTTTTTGTGAATAATCAATTCTAATTCGTCCTGCAATACAATCATCAATATTCGATGAATCATGAGGTGTCGGGTACAAGTTTGGATCTAAATCGTCTTGAACTTTAATACCTTTAAATTCTTTTAATGCATTAATAATATTCTTTAAATTAACCTTCCTTGTAAACTCAATATTTAAACTGATACTATGTGATCTAATCACTGGGACTCTAACGGTTGTTGCAGTTAAATTTATTCTTTTGTTAGATAAAATTTTTCTTGATTCATTTTGCAATTTCATCTCTTCCTGTGTGAACAGATTTGATTCAAAATCTCCAATCTTCGGAATTACATTAAATGAAATATTTCTATCAAAAACTTTATTCTTGAATTTCTTCTTATGAATTGCAGCCTTTGTATCCTTTATTAATTCATCAATACCAGTATTTCCAGCTCCTGACACAGATTGAAAACTTGTTGCAACAACTCTTTTTATTTCACATAAATCCATGAGTGGCTTAATCGCCATTAAAGAAATTATGGTAGTACAATTTGGATTGGATATTAATCTTGTATTTGTCTTTAAAGTTTCACTATTAATCTCCGGAACAACAAGTGGTACATTCTTGTTTAATCTAAATGCTGAACTGTTATCAATAACATAGCATCCATTTTTTTGAGCAATTTTTGCATATTTTTTACTTATTGATGATCCAGCTGAAAAAAATAGAATATCTAAATCTTTGAAAGAATTTTGTTTTATTTTTTCTACAATTAAATTTTCTTTTAAATACTTTATTTTTTTCCCCACCGACTTTGGTGATGCAAAAAGCCTTATACTTTCGAGATTAAAATTTCTTTCAGATAACAGGGTGATAATCTCCTGACCGACTGCCCCAGTTGCTCCTACAATTCCTATTCTCATCTTACTTATCAATTTTCCTTATATTTTCCAATTCTTCCTTGTCAACATTAGTTGTTAACCAAGCATTAATGATGCCTTCAATATCATTCTCTTTAACAGACATTATACCCATTGTAATAATATTAGGATTGTTCCATTTCTTTGCACATATAGCAATTTCTTTGGTATTACATAGGCTCGCTCTAATTCCTTTGTATCTATTTGCAACAATAGTGACTCCGGTTCCTGTATAGCAAAATATTATTCCATAATCAGCTATTTTATTTTTTACATCATTTGCAACACGACGAGCTATTTCAACCCAATCTAATGAATCATCATTAATACCGTGTTCAAATATAATAAATCCTTTTTCTTTAAGTATTTTTCTTGTTTTTAAAATTACTTTGGCTGAACTATCAGCTCCTAAGGAAAATTTAATCATATAGTTAAGTATTTTAAATTAATATTTGCAACTTTATCTAGCTTTATATTTTCAAATAAGGACCAGTGACAGATTTCTTATTTTTGACTATTTGTTCTGGGGTACCCTGAGCCAAGATTTTTCCTCCATTTATTCCTCCTTCTGGACCTAAATCTATTATAAAATCTGATATTTTAATTAAGTCGGTATTATGTTCAATTAATAAAATTGTATTACCTCTTTCAATAACATTGTTAAATGTATTTATTAAACTTTTCAAATCATCAACATGAAGCCCTATAGAAGGTTCATCTAATATGAAAAGAACATTTGATGAATTAGATGCAGACAGGAATTTTGCAATTTTTATTCTTTGGGATTCACCTCCTGATAATGTATTTGAAGACTGACCTAGTTTTAAATATCCTAATCCAACTGATTCAAGTATCTTGAGCAATCTTTTTATTTTATTTTTATCTTCAAAGAAAATTAATGCTTCGGAAATTGTCATATTTAATATCTCTGAAACATTTTTATTGTTATATCTAATTCTCAATATCTCTTCTTTAAATTTCAATCCATGACAAAAATCACATAAAACTTCAACATCAGAGAGAAATTGCATTTCAACAACTATTCGTCCTTCACCCTTACATTCTTCACATCTACCTCCTGAGGTATTGAATGAAAAATCACCAGGCTTGAGTGATAAACTTTTTGCCTCAGGAGTTGAAGACATAAGCATTCTTATTTCATCATAAATTTTAAGATATGTAGCAGGATTTGATCTAGCGGTCTTTCCTATGGGCTCTTGAGTCATCATAATTATTTCTTTTATGTTTTCTAACCCTTCTATTTTTTTTACAAAACCAGGGTTTTCAAATGAAGAACCCATTTTCCTTATTGCATTACCATAAAAGCAGTCATATATTAAAGTACTTTTACCTGAACCCGATACACCAGTTATACAAGTAATGGAATTTAATGGGATATCGAAATCAACATTATTTATGTTATTTTTTTTGGCTCCTACAATTGATATTTTTTTAGAAGAAGTTCTTCTTTTGCTTGGCATTTCAATAAATTCTTCTCCGCTTAAATATCTACTAGTTAAAGATTGAGAATTTTTTTTCAATTTTTTTAAATTTCCACAATGTATCACATCTCCACCTTGATACCCCGAACCAGGACCTAATTCAATAACCCAGTCAGCTTTACTAATCATATCAAGATCATGTTCAATAAGAATTATTGTATTATCTAATTTTTTTAGCCCTTCGATGCTATTGAAAAGTTTTTCAATATCTTTCTGATGAAGTCCAATTGAAGGTTCATCTAAAACATACAATGTGTCTGTTAATTCAGATCCTAATTGTTGAGCAAGATTTACTCTTTGTGCTTCACCCCCAGAAAGAGTTCTGGATAATCTAGAAAGAGTTAAATAGTCAAGGCCTACTTCTAATAGATACTTCAATCTTGATTTAACTTGTTTTAATGGCTCTTTTACAATAGCCTCACTGCTTAAATTAATCTTTAGTTTTTTAAAAAAACTATTTAAATCTTTTATATTTAATTCACAAAGTTCTTTTATGGTCATTCCATGAATTTTTACATTTGATGCTAATGTTCCTATCCTTGAGCCATTACATTTTAAACATTCTCTGGCAGATCTATAACGTGACAATAGTACTCTAATATGCATTTTATATGATTTAGACTCTAACCTTTTAAATATACCAATAATGCCTTTATATTTTTCATTTCCAGACATTATTTTATCTAACTCCAATTTGGAAAAATTAGAAAATTTTTTATTTAGATCAATATTGGAATTAATACAGAATTCTATAAATTTTCTTTTTGCAAAGCTTAAGGATGGCCTTTCAAGAACTGAGATACAACCTTCATTTATACTCTTTGATTCATCATCAACAATTAAATTGAAATCCGGTAATAAATTATTACCAAAACCCTTACAATCTTTACATGCTCCATCTGGACTATTAAAAGAAAATTTGTTTGAGGATAGTCTTGAATATTCTTTATTGCATTTAGAACAACAGAATTCTTTTTTGTAATCTTTAGATTCCGTTGAACTTTGTTTATCGAACACTGTTATTGTTTTAAATATGCTGTAACAAAATTCTATTGATTCTATGATTCTAGATTTATTTTCCTCGTTAATTTTTATTGTATCGAAAATTGGAAATGGAATTATTTTATTTGGATCAGACTTAAGTAAAATGCTTTGGCCATTTTCTAAATATTCGAAAATTCCGATTTTTTTTAATTCTCTTTCTTTAATATTCTTCTCATTTTTTCCACAGATATAAATAATTTTTTCTTTATGATTAGCTAACAAATTTTCGTAAATTTGATTGTTTGAGAGATTTTCACATTTAACCTTGCATTCTGGGCAAAATATTTCTCCAATTTTACTATAAATAATTCTTATAAAGTCATAAATTTCAGTCATTGTTCCCACAGTCGATCGTGAATTTTTGATTTTATTTCTGCTTTCAATAGCTATAGATGGGGGAAGACCTTCAAGACGCTCTATTTCAGGCTTGTCAATTTTTTCTAGGAATTGTCGTGCATATGTAGACAAAGATTCCAGATATCTTCTTCGACTCTCTCCATGAATTGTTTCAAGTGCTAATGTGGATTTTCCTGACCCCGATAATCCAGTAATAACACACAATGAATGCCATGGAATCTCTACATTTATATTTTTTAGATTGTTATTGGCTGCACCTTCAACTGATATTTTTTGCTTCATTAAACTAATACTAACTACATTTTTTATCATACCTTGAATTTTTTCACTTTTAGAGTAATCTGAAAAATATCTAATGAGCTCCTTTAAAAAACAAGATCCAGAAATTTACTCAATAATTAATGATGAGACAATAAGGCAAGAGAATGAACTTCAAATGATTGCATCTGAAAACTATGCAAGCAAAGCCGTAATGGATGTAGTTGGTTCAGTATTAACTAATAAGTATGCAGAAGGTTATCCCAATAAAAGATATTATGGTGGTTGTGAATTTGTTGATAAAGCCGAAGATTTAGCGATCCAAAGAGCGAAAGACTTATTTGGAGCTGAAGCAGTTAATGTTCAACCTCATTCAGGAGCACAAGCAAATATGGCGGTATTCCTTGGTTTTCTTAGCCCAGGAGATACAGTTTTAGGCATGAGTCTTGATCATGGAGGCCATCTCTCACATGGCTCTAAAGTAAATTTTTCTGGAAGAGTTTATAATTCAATATCATATGGTGTTAAAGAGGATAGTTTTTTAATTGATTATGATCAGATAGAGGATTTAGCACTTAAGCATAAGCCTAAGTTGATAATAGCTGGATGGAGCTCTTATCCTAGAGATTTAGATTATTCAAAATTTAAGGAAATCGCTGATAAATCAGGTTCTTTATTGCTTGCAGATATTGCTCATCCTTCTGGATTGATTGCAGCAGAATTATATTCAAATCCAGTACCTCACTGTGATTTTGTTACAACCACAACCCATAAGACCTTGCGAGGACCAAGGGGTGGCATGATCATGATGAAAGAAGAGCATGCTAAAATTATCAACAGTAGAGTTTTTCCTGGAACCCAAGGTGGACCTTTGATGAATACTATAGCCGCCAAAGCTGTAGCATTTAAAGAGGCTTTAGACCCATCATTCAAAGAATATCAATCGCAAGTTCTAAAGAATTCTAGGCTATTAGCCGAGCTTTTAATAGAGAACGGCTTTGATTGTATTACAGGTGGAACAGATACTCATTTAGTCCTTTTAGATTTAAGAAAATCTGGTGTTACTGGTAAGGAAGCAGAGCAAGCATTATCGAAGGCAGGGATAACTACAAACAAGAATGCTATTCCGTTTGATCCACAACCCCCTGCTATTGCATCTGGTGTTAGAATTGGTACTCCTGGAGTAACAACTAGGGGAATGAAAGAGGATGAGATAAGAATAATCGCTAATTTAATCTCTAAATCAGTTAAAAACTTTAACGACAGTAATATTTTAGATTCTTGTAAAAAAGAAGTTAATGAGTTGTGCTCAAGATTCCCAATTTACTCAGATTTAATAGACTAGCTTCCACTAAATTTAACATTGTTTTTATGATAATATTTACTAATGTTTTGTGATTGCTCCTCAGAGGATGGTTCAAGAGTAATTGATTCTCGTCAAAGTTTAGAGAATAAGTCGATAAGGAGAAGACGGGAATGTTTAAGTTGTGGCAAAAGGTTTACAACTTATGAGAGGGTAGAAGAGCATGAGTTAATAGTTATTAAAAAGGATGGCTCTACTCAACAGTACGACAAGTCGAAAATTATCTCAGGTATGTTAAGAGCTTGTGAAAAAAGGCCTGTGAGCATCAAACAAATTGAAAATATTGTTTTTTTAATTGAGAAGAAAATAATTGATTCTGGAAATAGAGAGGTAAATGCAGCAGAAATTGGTGATTCAGTTATTAGACATTTATACGAAGTAGACCAAGTTGCCTATATTAGGTTTGCATCTGTTTATAGATCTTTTGATGATCTTTCAGAATTTTTAAGCGAATTAAATAAAATTTTAGACAAATAATGTTAATAGATACACATACTCATATTAATAAAGTTAAAGAATTAGACTTTCTCCTTGAAAAATGTAAGGAGAATAGAGTTACAGAATTAATTGCTATTTCAACTGATATAAATAGTTCAAAAGAAAACATAGCAATATCAAAGAAATATAAAAACATTTTTTGTGCTGCCGGGTTCCACCCATGTGAAATACATCCAAAAAGTCTCGAGGAAGTGAATGAACTTAAATTGATTGCTAGCCTGGATGAATGTAAAGCAATTGGAGAAATCGGATTAGATTTTTTTCATAAGCCTTTCAACAAGCAAAGACAATTTGATCTTTTTGATTCCCAATTTACCATTGCAGAAGAGGTAAATAAGCCAGTTGTGATTCATTGCCGAGATGCCTATCCTGAAGCAATTAGCTTTATAGAATCAAGAAAACCTAAAGTTGATTTTGTTTTTCACTGTTTTACAGAGGATCTTTCTACTGCAAAAAAAATAATTAATCTTGGTGGCCATTTATCTTTTACAGGAATTATTACATTTAAAAAATCAATTGAACTTAGAAACTTATTAAAAGAAATACCTTTAAATTCTTTTATGATTGAAACAGACTCCCCATATTTATCTCCGGAGCCTTACAGGGGTAAAGAAAATAACTCTTCTAACCTATTGTATATTGCAGAATGTGTATCAAAATCTCTAGATCTTAACTTTGATGAATTATGTGAAATTTTAAGAGCTAATTCAAAAAGGTTTTTTAATTTATGAAAAGTAAGAAAATTTTAATTACACTGGGTGATTATAATGGAATAGGCCCCGTTGTAATCCAGAATGCATTAAATGATGCAAAAATAAAAAAAATGGATATTTCACTTATTGGAGATAGATCTATTATTAATAAATTAAAAATCAATAATAATAAAATTGATTTTATTTATAGAAGCAATAAGGTCGTTTTTAATCCTGGTAAGCCCACGATTCATTCAGGTAGAGCATCATTAGATTACTTACACCATTCAATTGAACTCATAAAAAGTGGTAAAGCTTCAAAGTTAGTAACAGGACCAATTAGTAAAGAGGCTATCCAGAAAGCGGGTTCAAGATTCAAAGGCCATACCGATCTTCTTCAAAGTGCTTTTAGCATTAATAATGTAATAATGGCTTTTTGGTCTAAAAAGATTAAAGTGTCTCTTTCAACTATTCATATACCACTTGATCAAGTAATTGGCAGCATTAGTTCAGATTTGTTATTAAAACAATTGGAAATTATTGATTCTTTTTTCGTTAGAACTTTAGGACATAAACCTAAGATAGGGCTCTGCGGTATAAACCCTCATGCATCTGAAAATGGGACTATAGGAAATCATGACTTAAAGATAACAGTGCCAGCAGTGAAAAAAGCTAAGAAGAAAAAAATAAATGTTAGCGGGCCTTATCCCTCAGATACCTTATTTGTGAGAGATAATTTAAAGAACTTTGATGTTTTTCATGCAATTTATCATGATCAAGGCTTGATTCCATTTAAAATGCTTTCTTTTGATACAGGTGTTAATTTTACTATCAATCTTCCCTTTGTAAGAACTTCACCAGACCATGGAACTGCTTATGATATTGCATGGAAAAAAAATCCAAACCCAAATAGCATGATTGAATCAATTAAATTAGCTGATTCATTAAATTTTTAAATGTTTACTTTTCTAGGTTTTCCTGCAGATTCTTGCTCACCAACTATACCTTCTCTTTCCATCATCTCAATAATATTAGCAGCTCTGTTGTAACCTATCTTAAGTCTTCTTTGGACCATTGAAATTGAGGCTTGCTTGGTTTGTTTAACTATTTCTAATGCCTGGTCATATAGGGCATCTTTTTCATAATTCAATTCTTCACCTTCAATAGTCTCCTCTTCAACTTTAGTGATTTCAGAATTATATTCAGGTGGACTTTCTTTCTTTAAATGATTCGAAATATTCTCTCTTTCTTTGTCAGATATAATTGAACCCTGAATTCTTATTAAGTTATTGGGAGGTTGAAGTAATAACATATCTCCTTTTCCAAGAAGCTCTTCAGCTCCTGAAGCATCTAAAATTATTCTTGAATCTGTTTTTGACGAAACAGCAAAAGAAATTCTTGCTGGGAAATTTGCTTTAATTAATCCAGCTACAACGTCTGCTGAGGGTCTTTGGCTTGCAACAATCAAATGAATTCCAGCTGCTCTCGCCATTTGAGATAATCTAGTAATTGATTCTTTTATTTCATTTGGTGCAACAAACATTAAATCTGCAAGTTCATCAATAATTATTACAATGTATGGCAAAAGATCGGAAGCTGCATCAAAATCATTGTTTGATTGAACTTTTGAATTATATGAATCTATATCTCTAACACCAATGTCAGATAAAAGCTTATACCTCATTTCCATTTCCTTTACAGCCCATCTTAAAGCGGCAGCAGATTTTTTTGGATCTGTAACAACAGGATGAAGCAGATGAGGTATATCTTCATAGCCAGAAAGTTCTAACATTTTAGGATCAATCATTATGAATCTTAAATCCTGTGGAGTTCCTTTATACAGCATGCTGGTAATAATGCTGTGAAGAAATACACTTTTTCCTGAACCTGTTGTTCCAGCAATCATTAGATGTGGTGCTTTTTTTAGATCCATAAACATTGGACTTCCGCCTATATCTTTTCCCAAAGAAAGGAATATAGGACTTAGATCTTTTTTAAATTTTTCTTTTGAAAGTAATTCTTTTAAATAAACTGTTTCTCTAATATCATTTGGCACCTCAATACCTACTACATCTTTTCCAGGAATCGGAGCAATAATCCTTACTCTAGTTGCCTTGAGTGCCATAGCAAGATCGTTTGATAACGAGGCAATTTTATTAATTTTTGTCCCAGCGGCGGGTTTATATTCATACATTGTTATTACTGGACCTGGTTTGATTTCAGTAATTTTCCCTTCAATGCCAAAATTCACTAATTTTTCCTCAATGCTACGTGCTTTCTCTAGAGCCATTTCTTTATTGTATGGAACTTTGGGTTTTTCAGGTTCGTCTAAAAGTGAAAGAGACGGTAATTGAAAATTTGTAAATTTTTTCTTTCTTTTTTCATTCTTTACTACACCGGTTTCTGCAACCTGCTCAACTTTATCTTCTAATTGAAGCTTTTGTTTTTCAGGTTCCTTTTCAAGGTTAATTTTTATCTCATTTTCTTCGTATTTAGATGTGGTTTGATATTTAGTTCTATTAAAAATAAATCTAAGCTTTGAAAAAGAATTAACAATTTTTTTTAAAATGGCACTTAATAATTTATTGTTTAATTGGTTTATAGAAAAAATTGAAATTAGAATATAAAATAGTGTTGTACCAATACTGCCTGCAATATTCTTTACTAAAAAGTCAGACAATTTAAATGGGATAAATCCTATAATCTTATAATTATTAAAAACAGTAACAAATTCTCGAAATATAAATATTAGGCCACCAAGAGATATCGTGATAATTAAGATTAAAAAAATATTTTTAAATAGGTTTTTATTTTCTTTAGCTTTAAGAAAATCTGAAGACTTTTTTAGCATATAAATGCTAAAAATTATTCCTGAGAATCCAAATAAATAATAAAATTGACTTGCAACGATAGATCCATACTTCCCTAAAATTTGATCTTTGTCGTTGTATCCAATAATTTCAGCAATTATTCCAATTGATATTATAAGGAATATTAAAATATTAATTATGGAAATGGTATATGAGGCTAGGGCTTTAAATATTTTTGGGAAATTCTTTTTTGAGTTCAACATTACTTTTTAGTATGAAAATAGCGAACCCCTAAAAATAAGTCAACTCTTTATTTATAAAGTAAAAATTTAAAGTTAGTATTAATAAATAAAATGTATGAACTTATAAAGCCAATACTTTGGAAAATAGAACCAGAGACTGCTCATAATTTAGCAATAAAAATTATTAAAACTGGATTAACTAATCTATATAAAGAAGAAATTAATCCCTTGTTATCTGTAAAAGTTGGGAACTTAAGATTTCCTTCTCCAATTGGCTTGGCGGCTGGTTTTGATAAAAATGCAGAAGTTTTTAGCAATATGTTTAAATTGGGTTTCGGATTTGTTGAGGTAGGAACTATCACACCTAAGCCACAATTTGGAAATCCAAAGCCGAGAATTTTTAGACTCGTAGAGGACAAAGCTATTGTTAATAGACTAGGATTTAATAATGTTGGGGTCCAAATAGCAAAAGATAATATTATCTCAAAATTAGACAGATTTATTCCAAATAAGTTAGGGGTAAATATTGGGCCCAATAAAGATTCCAGTAATAGGATTGATGATTTTCTTAATTGTTATAAATCGATATCTAAATATTCAGACTATGTTACCTTTAATTTATCATCTCCAAATACACCAAATCTAAGAGATTTTGAGTCTAAGGAAATCGATTCTTTACTAGCTAATATTGATTCCATAAGAGACAGATCAAAGGATATATTTATAAAGCTGTCACCAGATCTATCTGAGGAAAATTTGATTAAAAGTGTAGAAAAAATTATTAAGTATGGGATGAATGGAGTAATTTTAACAAATACGACACTTTCTCGGCCAACTAGCTTAAAATCAGGGGATTGTAATGAAGATGGTGGCTTATCAGGTTTTCCTCTTAAAAGTTTATCTTTAAAACAAATCTCTATTGCCTATAAGATTACAGAGGGAAAAATTCCAATTATAGGGGTAGGGGGTGTATCTTCGGCAACTGATGTTATCGAAAAATTAAGCGCCGGGGCTAGTGCTGTTCAACTTTATACTGGGATGATTTATGAAGGTTTAGGACTACCCAAGAAAATTAACCAAGAACTGGTCAAATATCTTGAGAACAATGGAATACAAAATATTCAAGAAATCGTAGGAGCTAGTCAGAAATAATGCTTTCACAATTATCAACTGAAATTGATTTGCCAGAGATTCTTTTTGAATTTAAAAAAATTTTTAAAGCACTAATGATAGATTTTAATGCATTCTCTTCTTTGAAAGAGTTTTTATAAATTTTGACATTATTATTTGAGGGTTTGAGTATTGGTCCAGGTGCAATGGAATTAACTTGAACCTTATTGCCCAATTCTTTGTCTAATGATTTTGTTACCATTTCAAGACCTGATTTGGAGACAGAATAAGACGAGAATCCTTTCCATGGCTCTGATGAAGCAACGGAGTCAGTTAAGTTTATTATCTTGCCACTGCCTTTTTCTTTCATATGGTTACCTACATATAAAGAGAGAAGATAGGGAGCTATTAGATTAATATTCAGTGTTTTTATAATTTCCATTTCTTCTAAGCCATCTTTTTTGAAAATTGAAGCATTATTTACAAGGAGATCAATTTTACCAAATTTTGTAATGCATTTTTTAGTAAAATTTTTTATTTCTTCCACTTTATTCAAATCGAACTTAATCTTCTTTGAATCTGTTGTAAGATTTTTTTTTAATTTATTCTCTGTTCCGTCATTTGAATTATAGTGAATTATTATTTTATAACCTTCATTTGATAAAAATAAGGCTATTTCTTTTCCTATTCTTTTCGAACAACCAGTTATTAATGCTACTTTATCACTCATCAATTAATTCAGTATTGATTTGTGCAAAAACATCTTCGCTCTCATCAATCTGCCAGCTTATAAGATTTTTTAATTTACCATCATAAATTGAGTAAATTAGATATGCCATATCAGGCCATGCAAACATTTTATCTGTTTCAGATGCTATCGCTGGGTGATTTGGATGGGAATGGTAAATTCCAATAATAGATGCATTTGACTTTTTTGCTCGGTCTTCAGCTTTTATATAATCAATTGGATTAAGCTCGTAACGATCTATTGATCTCTCTTTATTTAGATTTTCGCAAATATAATAATCATCAATTATAAAAATTTCTTTATTTTTTTTACCTATTAAAACTCCACAGACTTCATTAGGGAATCCTTTTTCGCATATCTCAATTAACTTGTCATTAATTTGTCTTTTTATTTTTACCACCACACACCGCCGCTTAAATATCTATATCCGCCGTCAGGTATAACACAAACAATGGTAGCTTTTTCAACCATTTCTAACTCTTCTAATGCAGCTAGAACTACAGCTCCACCGGAGTGACCTACAAACATGCCTTCTAGTTTTACTAGTTTTTCCATTACTTCATATGACTTTTCAGTATTTGCCCAATATATTTGATCTAGTTGATCTTCATTATAAATACCAGGAACAATTGATGATGGTATATGCTTTAACCCTTCAAGTCCGTGAAGAGAATCATCAGGTTGAACACCAATAGTTTTTATTTTCTTATTTTTTTCCTTAAGAAACTTGGATGTCCCCATTGCAGTTCCACTTGTTCCAATACCAGATATGAAATGAGTTATTTCATGATTTGTTTGTTCCCAAATTTCTGGACCTGTTGTTTTATAGTGAGCATCAGGGTTTGCATTATTATTATATTGATCAGGCATGAAATATTTATCTGGAAAATTTTTAGCTAATTTTCTGGCTTCAATTATCGCACCATCAGAACCTTCGAATGGGCTTGAATAAATAATTTTAGCTCCGTATGCCTGAAGAGTTTTCTTTCTTTCAATATTTATATTCTCAGGAGTAACTAATTCTACTTTGAACCCTAATGCCGCACCAATCATTGCATAAGCAATTGCAGTATTACCAGAAGAAGAATCCATAATAGTTTTATTTGAAGTTAGTCTTTTTGATGTAATTCCATCATTAATCATAGACAAAGCTGCCCTGTCTTTAATAGATCCTCCGGGGTTGAACCATTCAGCCTTTATAAAAATTCTTTTGTCGGATGATAATTCCTTAAAACCGTTTAACTCTATTAGCGGAGTATTACCAATAAGCTCAACTATAGAATTTATATTGTTTAGTTGTTTAAGACTTTTTTCCATCAGTTTTTTTTAATAAAAATTCTTGAATCTTTACCATTAGAAATAACTTTAAGCACCTGATGACCATCCTGGATGATATTCTCAGGGACTGATTCAAGTGGCTCTCCATCAGATACCTTAACTTCTAAAACTTCTCCTTTAGACATTTCCTTTAGTCTTAGCTTTGTTTTTACAAAAGTCATTGGGCAGAAATCATTAGTTATATCTAAAAATGAGTCAATCTTAGTATAAATATTCACATAATAAATTTAACACAATTTATAAATAAATTATCAGTTCTTGTGAAAATCTAAAATAGATTCAAAAACACCCAGTCCATCTATATTACCAAATACTTTTTCTGATACTCTTTCGGGATGAGGCATCATTCCAAGAACATTTCCTTCTTTATTTGTGATTCCAGCAATTCCATTTAGTGATCCATTGGGGTTAGAAGAATTATTAATATTCCCGTCCTTATCACAGTATGAAAAAATTATCTGATTATTTTTTATTAATTCTTTTTGAATTGTTGAACTTGCAAAGTAGTTGCCTTCTGCATGTGCAATCGGAACCTTAACCACTTGATTATGATTATACTTGCTAGTAAATCTGGATTTATTATTTACAACTAAATTAACTTCTTTACATATGAAGTTTAAGGAGCGATTCCTTAGCAATGTTCCTGGTAAAAGTTTGAGCTCTGTTAAAATTTGAAAACCATTACAAATCCCAATTATTGTCCCACCTTGTCTAGAATATTTTTTTAAACTTTTTGCTATCTTACTCTGAGCAGCAATGGAACCAGTTCTTAAATAATCTCCATATGAAAAACCACCTGGAATTATTATGCAATCCACATTATTTATGTCCGTCTCTTCGTGCCAAATATATTTACAATCTTGTTTCAGAATATGTTCAATAACAAAATGGCAATCCTTTTCGCAATTAGAGCCAGGAAAATTTAATACTGCAAATTTATTTTTTCTCATTTTTAATTGTAAAAGTATATTTTTCTATAACTTCATTAACCAAAAAATCTTTACATAATTTATTTGTTATTTCTTTACATTTTTCTTTGTTGGGAGCTTCAACTTTAAATTCTATTCTTTTTCCAACTCTAAAATTTGAAGCTTTTATTTTATCTAAGTTCTTTAGAGAAACTTCTATAGCTTCACCCTGAGGGTCTAAGACACTTTGAATTGGCATGATTTCTAAATTGATTTTATATAAGGCCATTATTTTAAAGAATCCATAATCTTATTTAGCTCATCTAAGCTTTTATATTTTATCTCTACTTTCCCTGATTTGGAAGAGCCTGATATTTTAGTAGGCAATCCTATTCTTTCCTCAATTATACTTTTAAAATTATCTATGTATATATCAGGTTCAATTAATTTATTTTTTGCTAATTTTTTTGTATCGCTTCCTAGCTTCTCAACCTGTCTCACAGTTAACTTTTTTGAGATAATTTCTTCTGCTACCTCAAGTAATCGCGATACTTCGGAAAAGGCAAGGAGTGCTAAAGCATGACCTCTACTTATTTTTCCCTTTTCGATATAGGATATAACTCTTGGAGGTAAATTTAGTATTCTAAGAGAATTTATAATAGTACTTTTTTTCTTACCAGTAATTTTTATTAATCTCTCTTCATTTAATCCATGTAAATCTATAAGTTCTTTAATTGCTTTTGCAATTTCAATTGGATTTAAATCTTCTCTTTGTAAGTTTTCAACTATTGCTATTTCAGAGCTTTTAATATTATCTACTTCAATAGTTGAAACAGGAACTTTTGTAATTCCAGCAATTTGACATGCCCTCCATCTTCTTTCACCAGCTATGATCTGTAATTTATTGTCAATTTTTCTTACAACTATTGGTTGTATGAGGCCATGTTCCTTAATTGATTCTGCTAAATCGTTTAATGACTCTAAATCAAAATCTTTTCTTGGCTGACTTTTATTCGGAATTATATCGGTTAAAAAAACTTCATTGATTTTTTTAAATTGATCATCGTTCTTATTATTTAGATTGTTTGATCTTATAAGTGAATCAAGACCCTTACCTAATGATTTTTTCAATGTATTGATCTCCATTTTTCATTAGTATTTCTTTTGTTAATTCCATATAACTTTTTGCACCAAGACAATATTTGTCATATTCAAATATACATTTGCCAAAACTTGGGCACTCAGCTAGCTTAACATTTTTTGGTATTATCGTTTTAAGAACATTGTTGCCAAAATAATTTTTAACTTCATTAACTACAGTCTTACAAATATTATTTCTAGAATCAAACATTGTTAAAAGGAATCCCTCAATACTTATATTGTGGTTTATTCTTTCTTTTACTAAATTTATGGTTTTATTCAATTGTGCCAACCCTTCCATCGCAAAGAACTCACATTGAATAGGAACTAATAACGAGTCAGATGCTGAGAGGGCATTTATTGAAAGTAAACTTAAAGATGGAGGACAATCTATCAAAATATAATCAAAATTATTAATTTCCTCATTGTTCAATTGATCTTTGAGTCTGAATTCTCTTCTATCTTCATCGTATAGTTCTATGTCTGCTCCTGAAAGTTGTTCAGTTGAAGGAGATATATGAATACTCCTATTGTCCTCTAAATCTATTTTTTTGATTATTGAACTTAGTTGATGTGAGCCTATAAGTAAATCATATGTTGATAATTGAATTTCGTTTTTATCCAAACCAAGTCCACTAGTGGAATTACCTTGAGGGTCCAAATCAATAATTAAAGTTTTTTTCCCAAGCAGTGAAAGTCCAGCAGCAAGGTTAATTACAGTTGTTGTTTTACCAACTCCACCTTTTTGGTTAATTATAGCAATTATTTTAGGCATTTTTACTATTATATAATTAAATTTCGCTATATTAAAAATTTATTTATTAGTTTCTTGACAATTAGCAACTTTAATATAAATTTAATAGCTCCACGTTTTCGTGGGTGATATTTGAAAATTTATTAGAAGAAACGTGTGAGTTTTTCGAGCCAATTAATTTAAAACAAAATCTTTTTATATGAAGAGTTTGATCCTGGCTCAGAGTGAACGTTGGCGGCACGCCTAACACATGCAAGTCGAGCGAAGTAGTTTACTACTTAGCGGCGAACGGGTGAGTAATACTTGGATAACCTGCCTTAAGGTCTGGGACAACTACAGGAAACTGTAGCTAATACCGGATATGACCACACTTACCAAGGTAAGAGTGGTAAAAGATTTATCGCCTTTAGATGGGTCCAAGTCGCATCAGGTTGTTGGTGGGGTAATGGCCTACCAAGCCTATGACGCGTAGCAGGTCTTAGCGGATGATCTGCCACATGGGGACTGAGATACGGCCCTGACTCCTACGGGAGGCAGCAGTGAGGAATATTGGGCAATGGACGAAAGTCTGACCCAGCGATGCCGCGTGAAGGATGAAGGCCTTAGGGTTGTAAACTTCTGTCAGCAGGGAAGATAATGACGGTACCTGCAGAGGAAGCCCCGGCTAACTCCGTGCCAGCAGCCGCGGTAATACGGAGGGGGCAAACGTTACTCGGATTTACTGGGCGTAAAGGGTCCGTAGGCGGTTCTTTAAGTTAGATGTGAAAGCTTGAAGCTTAACTTCAAAATTGCATCTAAAACTGGAGAACTAGGTTCTTGGAGAGGTTGATGGAATTACCGGTGTAGCGGTGAAATGCGTAGATATCGGTAGGAACACCAGTGGCGAAAGCGATCAACTGGCCAAGTAACGACGCTGAGGGACGAAAGCGTGGGTAGCAAACAGGATTAGATACCCTGGTAGTCCACGCCCTAAACGATGAATACTAGATGTAGGATTTAATTCTGTATCGTAGCTAACGCATTAAGTATTCCGCCTGGGGAGTACGGTCGCAAGGCTGAAACTCAAAGGAATTGGCGGGGACTCGCACAAGCGGTGGAGCATGTGGTTTAATTCGATGCTAAGCGAAGAACCTTACCAGGGCTTGACATGTAAGCATAAGCTTGCGTGAAAGCGTGGAGTGAATTTGGGCTTGCCCAAATTGGTTTACACAGGTGCTGCATGGCTGTCGTCAGCTCGTGCCGTGAGGTGTCCGGTTAAGTCCGGTAACGAGCGCAACCCCTATTATCAGTTGCCATCACTTCGGGTGGGCACTCTGGTGAAACTGCTGGTTTAAAACTAGAGGAAGGAGGGGACGACGTCAAGTCATCATGGCCCTTATGTCCTGGGCTACACACATGCTACAATGGCAGATACAACGGGTTGCGAACTCGCGAGGGGGAGCTAATCCCATCAAAGTCTGTCTCAGTTCGAATTGCAGGCTGCAACTCGCCTGCATGAAGTTGGAATCGCTAGTAATCGCAGATCAGCTATGCTGCGGTGAATACGTTCCCGGGTCTTGCACACACCGCCCGTCACACCACGAAAGTCGGTCTTACCCGAAGCAGCTGGGCTAACCCTTACGGGAGGCAGGTTTCTAAGGTAAGGTTGGTGATTGGGGTGAAGTCGTAACAAGGTAGCCGTACCGGAAGGTGCGGCTGGATCACCTCCTTAAACTGGAGTATTTCCAGTGCTCGATGCTCACGTTTCTTCTTTTAAACATTCAACTTATCAGCAGGGCCTATAGCTCAGCTGGTTAGAGCGCACCCCTGATAAGGGTGAGGTCGCTGGTTCGAATCCAGCTAGGCCCATAAGATGAAGCTCTGAAAAGAAGGGGGGTGTAGCTCAGTTGGGAGAGCGCCTGCTTTGCAAGCAGGAGGTCGTCGGTTCGATCCCGATCACCTCCAGGACTCTCATCTTGTTTTTTTATGCTTATGCATAGAGTTATTTGAAAATTTAAGAGAAGGCAATAAATATTGATTGAGATTAATAATTAATTAATCAAAGATCCTTGGTGAAAGAATAAGTACATATGTACTTCGTAGTTAAGTTACATATGGCGGATAGCGGATGCCTTGGTGATGAACGGCGATGAAGGACGTGGAAAACTGCGATAAGCTTCGGTAAGCTGTTAACGAGCGTTATAACCGGAGATTTCCGAATGGGAAAACCTAATTGAGTAAACCTCAATTATCATGCAGTGAATACATAGCTGTATGAAGCAAACGGAGGGAAGTGAAACATCTCAGTACCTCCAGGAATATAAATCAAAAGAGATTCCCAAAGTAGTGGCGAGCGAAATGGGATTAGCCTAAATTGTAGGTGTGTAAGCTTGTGGGCGTTGCACTTACTTGGTCGTGGGAGTTATTTTCGATTTACCACAATAAATCGGCAGAGTTACAAAGTAAGATATTATTTTAAATACCTGGGAAGGTATGCCATAGAAGGTGATAGCCCTGTGAATTAAAATGTCTTACCTCTGTTAATAATTTCCCGAGTAGAACGGAACACGAGAAATTTTGTTTGAATCTGGGAGGACCACCTTCCAAGGCTAAATACGTGTCATCATCCGATAGTGTACTAGTACCGTGAGGGAAAGGTGAAAAGAACCCCTGTGAGGGGAGTGAAATAGAATCTGAAACTGTCTGCCAACAAGCGGTCGGAGGGCTATGTCTGAGTTTACTCAGAAATGCCTGACGGCGTACCTTTTGCATAATGGGCCAGGGACTTATCTTTAATAGCAAGATTAAGCCGTCAGGTGTAGTCGTAGCGAAAGCGAGTCTGAATAGGGCGTTAGTTATTGGAGATAGACCCGAAGCGGGACGATCTAGCCATGGGCAGGGTGAAGCATCAGGAAACTGATGTGGAGGCCCGAACCGTTGAAGGGTGAAAACTTCTCGGATGACCTGTGGTTAGGAGTGAAAGGCTAATCAAGTTCCGTGATAGCTGGTTCTCCTCGAAATATATTTAGGTATAGCCTCATGCGTTCTCCTCTGGGGGTAGAGCACTGATTGGACTAGGGGGTCGAAAGACTTACCAAACCCTATCAAACTCCGAATACCAGAGATAGTAGCATGGGAGTCAGTCTATGGGTGCTAAGGTCCATAGACGAAAGGGAAACAACCCAGATCGCAATCTAAGGTCCCCAAATCTAGACTAAGTGGTTAAGGACGTAAATTTTCATAGACAGCCAGGAGGTAGGCTTAGAAGCAGCCATCCTTTAAAGATAGAGTAACATCTCACTGGTCGATGAGAGTTTGCACCGAAAATGAATCGGGGCTAAGTCTAGTACCGAAGATGCGGATTGTATGTTTACATACAGTGGTAGAGGAGCGTTCTTATTGGAATGAAGCATTACCGTAAGGAGATGTGGACTTATAAGAAGTGAGAATCCTGGCATGAGTAGCGATAAAAATGGTGAGAATCCATTTCACCGTAAGCGTAAGGGTTCCTGGGCAAGGCTCGTCCTCCCAGGGTTAGTCGGGACCTAAGGCGAGGCCGAAAGGCGTAGTCGATGGAAAACAGGTTAATATTCCTGTACCACCTATTAGGAGTGATGGGGTGACGGAGAAGGATAGATCAGCCGTGTGTTGGATTACACGGTTCAAGCTTGTAGGATTAAGAGATTGGCAAATCCGTCTCTTTTTAAGTCCGAGAAGTGAGTACGAGAGGCCCTAGGCCTCATAAAGTGATTGATTCCATGCTTCCTAGAAAAACCTCTAAATGTTGAATAATAGGTGCTCGTACTGTAAACGGACACACGTACGCGGGTAGAGTATACCAAGGTGTTTGAGATAATTATGGCCAAGGAACTCGGCAAAATAGCTCCGTAACTTCGGGATAAGGAGTGCCTATGTTAGGTGAAGGATCTTGCATCTGGAGCTGAGATAGGTGACACTGAAATGATGGAAGCGACTGTTTACCAAAAACACAGGCCTGTGCTAACCCGCAAGGGGATGTATACGGGCTGACGCCTGCCCGGTGCTGGACGGTTAAGGGGACGGGTTATCCTTCGGGAGAAGCTTGGAACCGAAGCCCCAGTAAACGGCGGCCGTAACTATAACGGTCCTAAGGTAGCGAAATTCCTTGTCGTCTAATTAGCGACCCGCATGAATGGCGTAACGACTTCTGTACTGTCTCGGCCATAATCTCAGCGAAATTGTAGTGCTGGTGAAGATGCCAGCTTCCCGTTGTGGGACGGAAAGACCCCGTGCACCTTTACTATAACCTAGCACTGGATTTTGATGTTAAATGCGTAGGATAGGTGGGAGACTATGAAAGTTTAATTTTGGTTAAGCTGGAGTCGTTGGTGAAATACCACCCTTTTGATGTTAGGATTCTAACTTAAATCCGTTATCCGGATTGAGGACAATGTTAGGCGGGTAGTTTGACTGGGGCGGTTGACTCCTAAAGAGTAACGGAGTCGCTCAAAGGTTCTCTCAGCCTGATTGGAAACCAGGCGTCGAGTGTAATGGCACAAGAGAGCTTGACTGTGAGATTGACAAATCGAGCAGGTACGAAAGTAGGACATAGTGACCCGGTGGCTTCCATGTGGGAGGGCCATCGATCATCGGATAAAAGGTACGCCGGGGATAACAGATTAATCGCGCCCAAGAGTTCACATCGACGGCGCGGATTGATACCTCGATGTCGGCTCATCGCATCCCGGGGCTGTAGAAGGTCCCAAGGGTTGAGCTGTTCGCTCATTAAAGCGGTACGCGAGCTGGGTTCAGAACGTCGTGAGACAGTTCGGTCCCTATCTACAACGGGCGAAGGAGAATTGAGAGGGGTTGCTCATAGTACGAGAGGACCTGAGTGAACAAACCTCTAGTGTACCAGTTGTTGTGCCAACAGCAGTGCTGGGTAGCTACGTTTGGAAAGGATAACCGCTGAAAGCATCTTAAGTGGGAAACCTGCCTCGAGATTAATTCTCCCGAACCATTAGGTTCCTTAAGACCACTCGAAGACTACGAGTTTGATAGGCACAGTGTGTAAGTTCAGTAATGAATTCAGCTAATGTGTACTAATCGGTCGTGAGCCTTAACTACGAAGTATGTAAATACTTATTCTTTTTTTATATTGCCTTCTTTTAAATTTTTAAATTACGTAAGATTTCTTATTTAGTATCTTTTCTAGCTATTAAAACTTTATATTCTTTAGTATTTTGTAAATTTTTTTTGCCTAAATATTCATTTATTTTGGGAATTAATTAAATGCTTATTTTTTTTTAAGATTTTCATTCAAGACTCTTAAAATATTTTGCCCAAGAAATTTATCAATGATTGATGTTCTTATTTTATTTTTTATTAGTAGATTAACGATTTTTTGGATATCAGATATCTCATAAATTCCTTTTGGAAAATCTTTGATAGGTGCTCCATCAAAATCACTGCCCAATGCAATATGATCTTCTCCACAAACATTCAGCATGTGTTTAAAATGTTTTAATATATCATTTAGATCTGCCTTTTTTTTTGATGTAAGAAATTTATTGTACAAGACTATTCCAGTTACACCTCCTAAATTAGAGATTTTTTTTAACTGATAATCTTTAAGATTTCGATTATGCCTTCTTACTTTATAACAATTTGAATGCGAAGCAATAGGTATTAAACTCGTCTCATTTATAGCCTCTTTAAAACTTTTTTCCGATAAGTGGGATAAGTCTAATGATACACCTAAGTCATTCATATTATTGATTAAATCATAACCTTTTTTCTTTAATTCTCCCTCTTGATTGACCCCAAAAGCATATTGATTTTCATTATTCCAGGTCAAGCCAATTGTTCTAATCCCCATTTGAGTAAAATATTTTAAATCATCAATATCTGATATTGGCTCAGCACCTTCCATTAAAAAGTAGAGGCCGATTTTATCTTTCTTAATATTTTTTAAATCATTATTTGTTAAAATTTGATAAAACGAACCATAGTCTTTTAAAATTTTTTTGTAGAATTTAATTTGTTCAACTGCTTCTTCTCTATAAGCAGAAGCTCTTCTGTGTGAAACAAATATTGTTGAGAAAAAAATATCAGCACCACTTTTTCTTAGCTGATCATATGAGATCATAAATTTTGGATTTATATCTTCAAAGTTTCTTCTATTAGCTCTTATTGAATAAGCAATGTCTAGATGACAGTCAACAAGGATTTTTTTGGATTTTTTATTCACTAAAGTTTATTATACTACTAAAATAGTGATTTTAATGTTTCACCCATTTCTGCTGGACTAGGAGAAACTTTAATTCCAACTGATTCTAGAACAGTTTTTTTCTCTTCTGCAGAACCAGAGCTGCCAGATACAATTGCACCAGCGTGTCCCATTCTTTTACCTTTAGGGGCAGTTGCACCTGCTATAAATGCTGCAACGGGTTTTTTAAAGTTATCTTTTATCCAATAAGCTGCTTCTTGCTCTGCACTACCACCAATTTCACCTATCATGATAACACCATCGGTATCATCATCCTTATTGAATAAATCTAAAATATCAATGAAAGTTGAACCAATTATAGGATCTCCTCCAATACCCACACAGCTAGATTGACCAATGCCTAATTGAGTTAGCTGCCAAACAGCCTCATAAGTCAAAGTTCCACTTTTGGAAATAATTCCAATTCTCCCTTCTTTGTGAATATATCCAGGCATAATTCCAACTTTTGCTTGACCAGGTGTTATTATTCCTGGGCAGTTCGGCCCAATTAAGATAGATGAAGATGAATCAATAACTTTTTTTACACTAACCATATCGTTTGTTGGAATTCCTTCTGTTATGCAAATTATAAGTTCAATCCCTGCATCTTCTGCTTCAAGGATTGCATCAGGGGCAAAAGCGGCAGGTACAAAAATTAGACTAGTATTAGCACCCGTTGCTTTCCTAGCATCAGCAACTGAATTAAAAACATCAAAACCTTCAACTTGTGTTCCACCTTTTCCAGGAGTTACACCTCCAACCACATTAGTTCCATATTCTCTACATTGGGTTGCATGAAATAAGCCTTGGCTACCTGTAATACCTTGTACTATTAGTTTTGTATCATTGTTTACTAGAATGCTCATATTTACTCCTGATTAAATTATTAAGTATTTAGAATTTCGAAATAAAATATTATCACACGCTAGCTAATAATCAATTGCTTAGGTTTTTTAGATGAAAATCCAATTTTTTTATTTTTTTTAAATCCATTCGAAAATATTCTCTTTTTCTTCTTATGGAAATCTTTTTTAGACCTTTTTTTGACAAACTCTGTGTCATCATCTGATTTATTCTTTTTTTCCGATTTTGGGTTAATTAGCTTATTTATTTCTCTCCAAAGTTTGAAATTTTCATGTGTTATAAAGGTAAGGACTTGTCCACTTTTACCGGCTCGAGCCGTTCTACCCATTCTGTGAATAAAATCTTCAGGTACTTGGGGTAAATCATAATTGATAACATGCTGAATATGTGGAATATCTAGTCCTCTAGAAACAATATCTGTTCCTATAAGTATATTAAACTTATTATTTCTAAATCGTTGTATAATTTTATTTCTTTTATTTTGACTTAAATCTCCATGAATTGCTTCAGATATAATTTCTTGATCTTTCAATCTTTTTGCTAGCCTATCACTACCATGTTTTGTTTTCATGAAGACTAAAATAGATCCTTTTCTTGACATTAATTCTTTTTTTAATTCATCATATTTTTCATTGGGTTTAACTTTTTTTACTTCTTGTTTGATATTTTTTGGAATATTGTTTTCTTTACCAATAGTGATTTTTTTAGGATTATTAAGATATGATTCAGCGACTTTTACTATATTTTTTGGTATGGTAGCTGAAAACATTAGAGTTTGTCTTTCTTTAGGTATTAATTGTATTATTTTTTTAATATCAGGTCCAAAACCCATATCTAGCATTTTATCTGTTTCATCAAGTATTAGTGTTGATACATCTTTGAGATCTAATGAATTTCTATTTAAATGATCAATTGCTCTTCCAGGCGTACAAATTATAATCTTTGGATTTCTTTTTAGTTTAAAGGTCTGTTCTCTGATTGACTCGCCACCGATTAAAATTATTGAATTAAATTTTTCTTTTTTTGAAAAAAATAAATTCGCAACATCCAGAATTTGTTTTGCTAATTCTCTAGTTGGAACAAGTATTATAATTTTATTCTTTTTTGATTTTTCTATCAAGCTAATTACTGGAATCATATATGCTCCAGTTTTTCCACTTCCAGTTTCAGCAGAAGCTAAAATATCATTTCCTTTAAGAGTTAATGGTATACATTTTTCTTGAATTGGTGTTAGATTTATGAAATTAATTCTATTTAAGCAACTAATAAGTTTTTTTGATAATCCTAATTCACTAAAATAAATTAGACTTCTCCTTGAATTAGTAAATTTATATGAATTTACGGATTCTTGTTCTTTGTGTGGTTTCAACTATAATTGAATATTAAATAAATACAATTAAGGAGATTCCATTGAAAATTGCAGTGATAGGCGGAAGTGGATTGTATGATATTAATAATCCATCAGAAGCAGAAGAATTAAATATTGTTACTCCTTGGGGTGAAACTTCTGATTCCATATTAAAAACTGAAGAAGAAGGACATGAGATTTATTTCTTATCACGACACGGAAGAGGTCATCTTATAGCTCCATCGGAAATTAATTTTAGAGCTAATATTTATGCGTTAAAATTTTTAGGAGTCGATTGGATTATTTCTGTTTCAGCAGTTGGAAGTTTAAAAGAAAACATACCTCCAGGAATGATTGTTCTTCCAGATCAGTTCTTAGATTTTACAAAAAATAGAGAATCCACTTTCTTTTCTGAAGGGATAGTTGCTCATGTTTCCATGGCCAAACCAGTTAGCGAGGTTCTCTCAAATGCTCTCAAGGAAGCATGTGATGTACTAGATATTCCCTGTGAATTTGGTGGAACATATGTTTGTATTGAGGGTCCTCAGTTTTCTTCATTAGCTGAAAGTAATTTTTATAGAAGTTTAAATGCAGATGTGATTGGAATGACAAACATGCCAGAAGCCAAACTAGCTAGGGAGGCTGAAATTTGTTATTCAACTCTTGCTTTGAGTACCGATTATGATTGTTGGCATCCAAATCATGACTCGGTTACTGTTGATCAGGTTATTGAAACAATGAATTCAAATGTGGAAAATGCAAAAGCAGTAATTAAACAAGTGATTAAAGAATTCCCAAAGAATAAAGATGATTATATTGAAAATGCTTTGAAAGGATCTATCATAAGTTCCTTAGATGCTATAAAAGAAGAGTCACTTGAAAAGTTATCAGCAATAATAAGAAAATATTTATTATCTTAAGGAGGCTTTATGTCAATTATAGTAGTTGGTTCGTCAGCATTTGATGATATTGAAACCCCTAAAGGAAAAAGAGTAAGAATACTTGGTGGATCTTGTATCTATTTTTCTTTGGCTGCATCTTTTAAAGCTCAATCTAAAATTGTATCTGTTGTTGGGCAAGATTTCCCTAAAAATATTTTTTTAAAATTGAATAAGAAAAAAATTCAAACAGAAGGCCTTGTTATTGAGAAAGGTAAAACTTTTTCTTGGGGAGGTGTTTATAAAACTATATCTGAGGATCCCGAAACTAGATTCACCAACTTAAATGTTTTTCAGGATTTTCAACCTGAAATACCTAGTTCGTATAAAAAAAATAATAAAATATTATTTCTTGCAAATATTGATCCAGACTTACAGAACAAAATTTTAGATGATAGTAGTACAAATAAATTTATCGGACTTGATACAATGAACTTTTGGATTTCTTCAAAAAGAATATCCCTCTTCAAGGCGATTCAAAGGGTAGATTTGTTAACAATAAATGAATTAGAGTTAAAACTTATTACCAATAAAGATTCATTAGAAAAAGCATTTAGTGATATTTTTAAAAAATTTAAAATAAAATATTTAATAGTTAAAAGAGGAAGTGCAGGCTCAATGTTGGTATCAAGAAGGAGTTTTCATTGGATTCCTAGCTATCCTTTTGTAAATTTAGTTGATCCAACTGGTGCAGGGGACAGTTTTGCTGGGGCTTTGTTTAGTCATTTATCCAAGAGAAGTTCCATAACTGAGAAAGATATAATTGATGGCATGATATATGGAAGTGCAATGTCTTCATTTACAATTGAAAGTTTTGGTACTGAGCGTCTTTTCAAGTTAAGTCTAAAAGAACTTGAGAGCCGACACAAAAAATTAAGAAGAATTGCAAGAATATAAAACTATCTAAGTTTTAGTGGTAGTAGCTTTAACATAAAGCATCTTCAAATTTGATAATGTTTCATCCATTACCTTTACTTCTTCATCTGTGAGATTACCGCTTGTTTTTAACTTTAATAAATCTAGCATATCTATTAAATCCTTAGCTCTATTCAAATCTATTGTGATTTGACCGGTTGAAGGATCAGGAGATAATCCTAAATGAATAGTTGCATTGACTGCATATGAAAGAATAATGTTGGAAAAGTCCATTATAGGTTCGCTATTACTCATAATATAAGTTTAATAAGAAATTATAATTTATCTATAAGCTTTTCAGCTATGTCATTAAAAGCTTTTGCTGATGCAGAATTAGGTGAATTATGAACTACAGGAAGACCAGTATCTCCACCCTTTCTTATTTCTGGATCAATAGGTATCTCGCCTAAAAAGGGCACATCAAATTTTTCAGCCATAGCTTTTCCACCGCCTCGACCAAAAATATCTATTATCTCATCTCCATTTTGTAAATAGCTCATGTTTTCTATTACACCCAATAGAGGAACATTTAATTTCTTGAACATTTGTATACCTCTTTTTACATCTATAAGGGCGACATCTTGGGGTGTAGTTACAATTACTCCTCCACTTAAAGGCACGGTTTGAATTAGTGATAAGTGAGCATCTCCAGTTCCTGGGGGTAGATCGATTACAAGATTATCCACTCCTTCCCACTCAACATCTTCAACAAATTGTTTTATTGCTCCATGAACCATGGGGCCTCTCCATATCACAGTATCTTCTTCACTTAAAAGAAAGCCAATTGACATCATTTTTATTCCAAATTTCTCTATAGGTATTATTTTTTCATCTTTTGTTGCCATAGGCTTGGTATCGATACCACACATCATTGGTATGCTAGGTCCCCAAATGTCTGCATCCATAAGCCCCATGTTAGAAAGTTTTTTAGAAAAAGCTAGAGCTAAGTTAACTGCGACAGTTGATTTTCCAACACCACCTTTACCACTTGCAACAGCAAGATATTTTTTTATATTTGGAAGGTTAACTTTGTTTTCTTCGGGAGCATTGGAAGCAGGGGAAGCTCCACCTTGTTTTTGATATACAGAAAACTCATATTCTGGTAGTTGATAACCTTCACGAGAAAATGCATTGTTTATATCTTGGACAATTTTTTTCGCAATTTCCTCATCTTTTTTTGGCAGTTCAATGAAAATTTTGTTTAGATTATTTTCAGCAGTGATATCTTTGATTATTCCAAAAGAAATAATATCCCTTGTAAAACCAGGAAAATTAACTTCTTTTAAAAGTGTTAAAATGGTCTCTTTATTTTCCATATTACATTCCTAATTTGGATTTAGCTTCATCACTCATCATATTTGGGTTCCATGGTGGGTCCCAAATGATTTCAATAATTACATTTTTTGCACCTAATGCATACAATACATTTTCAGCTTGTTTTGAGATTGCATTACCCATTGAACAGCCTGGAGTAGTTAAAGTCATTTTTATACTTATATTGTTATCCTCAGTTTGAACTGAATATATTAAGCCTAAGTCAACTATACTTACCGGGAGCTCTGGATCCATTACATTCTTAAGAGCATCAAGTACAGTAGATTCAGTAAATACGAAATCAGATTCTTCTTCTTTTTTCTTAAAATTTGTAAGTTTTACCTCTGAATCATTTTTCGCTTCAGCATCATTTATATTTTTCTTAAATATTATTTTTTTCATAGTGCCTTTAGTATACATAATAAAAAATCAGATTCACTTTTATCTGATATCACGCATAATATGATATAAGATTGAAAAAATATGAGAAGAGTTACTAGAAATTTTTATTTAGGTACTAAAGGTATAGGTTCTGATTTTCCTATATCCGTTCAATCTATGACAAAAACGGATACCAGGAATATTAATGCTACAGTTGATCAAATCGAAACATTAACTAATGCTGGATGTGATATCATAAGATGTGCAGTACCTAATATTGAAGCCGCTAAGGCATTGAAAGATATAATAAAAAAAATACATATTCCCCTGGTAGCTGATATACATTTTGAATATACATTGGCACTAGAGGCAATAAGGTCTGGAATCCAAGGCCTTAGAATTAACCCAGGTAATATTGGAGCTGTAAAAAGGATAAAGCAGGTAGTCTCAGCTGCCAAAGATAAAGGGATTCCAATAAGAATTGGAGTAAATTCTGGCTCCTTAGAAAAAGATATACTAAAAAAGCATGGATCTCCCACATCGGATGCACTTGTTGAAAGTGCAATGAGACATATTGCTATTTTAGATGATTTAAATTTTTCCGATATAAAGGTTTCAGTAAAGTCTACTAGTGTTCAAATTATGCAAGATTCGTATAGAAAATTAGCTAGCCTTACAAATATACCTCTTCACTTAGGTGTAACTGAGGCTGGTACTTATAAAATTGGATCAATCAAATCTTCCATCGGTATTGGAGGTTTGATAGTTGATGGTATTGGAGACACCCTAAGAGTTTCAATGACAGGTGATCCGTTAGATGAAGTTATAATGGGTAGAAATATTTTAAAAGCTCTGGGGCATTACGAGAATGGTATTGAACTTATTTCATGTCCCGGGTGCGGAAGATTAGAAATAAATTTAAACGAATTAGTTAATGAAGTAGAAAAAAGAATTTCTGATATTAAAGTTAAGAAATCCCTAAAGGTTGCAATCCTAGGCTGTGTGGTTAATGGTCCTGGTGAAGCATCAGATGCTGATATAGGTATTGCCGGTGGAAGAGGAAAGGGACAGATTTATAAAAATGGTAAAATTTACAAATCTTGTAAGGAAAGTGAAATTGTTGATATTTTGGTCGATGAAATCAAAAATTTAAATCAATGAGGTCGAATAATTGAAACTCTCAAAATACTTAGTTGCAACTCTTAAAGAAGCTCCAAATGATGCGGAAACACAAAGCCATAAATTGATGATAAGAGCTGGAATGATTAGGAAAGTCGCTGCTGGTATATACAATTTTATGCCTTTGGGCCTTAGAGTTTTTAGAAAAGTAGAAAAGATAATTCGTGAAGAAATGAATAATTCTGATGCAATAGAGGTAATGATGCCTTTCGTAACCCCCGCTGATTTATGGATCAAAAGTGGAAGATGGGATATTTACGGTAAAGAGTTATTAAGATTAAAAGATAGAGCAGATAGGGATTTTTGCCTTGGCCCAACACATGAAGAAGTCGTAACTGATTTAGTTGATCGTGAGGTTAAGTCTTATAAAAACCTGCCTTTAAATATTTATCAAATTCAACCGAAATTTAGGGATGAAATAAGACCACGTTTCGGAGTTATGAGGGCTCGAGAATTTGTCATGAAAGATGCCTATAGTTTTGATGTAGATGAAAAAGCTGCTGACGAATCATATTCTAAGATGTTTAATGCTTATCAAAATATTTTTAAAAGATGTGGGCTTGAATTTCGGGCTGTTGAGGCAGATTCTGGAAATATTGGTGGTAGCTCATCTCATGAGTTTATGGTTATTGCTGATACTGGGGAAGACACAATTATGGTTTGTGACAAGTGCGACTTTGCAGCCAATGTTGAGACTACTCCAGTAATTTTTCAAGAAGAGGATTTAAAAAGTGAAAATCATAAAAAAAATGCTGGCGCTGGGAAAGAAACCCCTGAGATTAAAATTGAAAAAATTTCTACTCCATCTATTACAAGTGTAAAAGATTTAGCAAATTTTCTGGGAATTGCTGAGCAAAGAATAGTAAAAACAATGATTGTATCTACTGATCAGGGATTAGAAGCAGTATTGATTAGAGGAGATCATGAGATAAGTTTGACTAAATATAAGAAAGAAAGAAATCTTGAGTTTGTTGAATTGGCAAATGATAAAGAAATAGATGAATTAAAAACAGCCAAAGGTTTCACTGGGCCCATAGATTTAGAGGTTAAAATTTTTGCTGATAATGCAATTAAGAACCTAGTTTCATATGTTGCAGGATCTAATGAAAAAGATTTTCACCTTTTAAATGTTAATCACAATAAAGACTTCAAAATTAATAAGTTTTTTGATGTCAGAGAAGCCATGGAAGGCGATAGGTGTAGGTGCTCTGTTGATGCTTTGTTAAGTTCAACTAAAGGAATTGAAGTTGGTCATGTTTTTAAGTTGGGAACAAAATATAGTGAAGCTATGAAAGCAGGATTTACTGATGCCTCTGGCAAAAATCAAAATTTTTTCATGGGTTGCTATGGAATTGGTGTTGGTAGAGTAGTAGCAGCAGCAATAGAGCAAAATAATGACGAGAAGGGTATTTCTTTGCCATTATCAATTGCTCCTTTTGAAGCTATAGTGATTCAAGCTGATAAAAAAAATGAAGAAGTACTTAGAGTTTCAGAGGAAATATATAATTTTATAAAAAATAAAGGCATTGATGTAGCACTTGATGATAGACCCGAGAGCCCAGGGATAAAATTTAAGGATGCTGAACTAATTGGAATACCATATCAGATTGTAATAGGACCTAAATCTTTAGCTAAAGATGTTATTGAGTTTAAAAATCGAAGAACTAACATAAAGGAAGAAATTCCAATTGATAATTTAAATAAGCTTTTTGAGTTGATTAATGAATAATAAAGAAATAATTTTAGCAATTGATTCTACAGATATTAAAGAGATTAAAAATATATTAGATGAACTGGCTCCAATAATTTCAAATGTAAAAATTGGTCCGATTTCTTTTTTGAGTAATTATCAATCAATTATTGATTTAATAAAAAGCTTTAATCTTTCAATTATGTTTGACTTTAAATTTTTTGATATACCAAATACAATGGCAGAATCATTAGATTTCTTATTTAGAAATAATATTAATATTTTCACTGTTCATTCCTTGGCTGGACCTACTTCTATATCATTGTTGAACCAAAAACTCATAGAAAAAGAACAGAGTTTTGCGATTAAAAAACCTAAAATGTTTTGTGTAAGTATTCTGACAAGTTTTGATCAGCCTGAAATGAATGCTATCGGTTTGAGTGGAACAATTAAAGATAATATATTAAACCTGGTCGAGAGTTCAATAAATGCTGGTGCCGATGGCATAGTTTGTTCTGGTCACGAAATAAGTTTAATTAGAGAAAATTTTGGTGATCAAATAGAAATACTTGTACCTGGTATAAGATTTAACTCTGATGATGGTGATCAAAAAAGAGTTATTTCACCAAGATTAGCTTTCGAAAAGGGTGCCAACTATATTGTCCTTGGAAGAACTGTAACAGAGTCAAAAAATAGAAAAGATAAATTAAATGATATAATAAAATCTTTAAAATAGGGTGGTGTACTATGGGAATTAATTTAGATTATGAAGGATTCAAGGGAGATAAAAAAATATCCATAATTAATAAAGTGGAAGTTGAAAACTATCTCAATGTAATAGGATCCAAAAACCATTATTATGATGAGAATAATGTTGCACCCCCCATTTATAATGTTGTTCAGGAAATTTCTATTCTTGAAGATATATGGAAGATGAATGATTTGCACGGATCTGAAGAAGAAATGAAGCAAAATGTTCTAATGTTGGTCCATGGTGAGCAAACAATGAATTTTAAAAGGCTACTCAAAGTAGGGGAGGAGGTATCCTCAATTGCTTCAGTTGAGAATATAATGCAGAAAGGCGCAAATTACATATTAAGATTGAAAGCGGAGCATTTTGACAATTTTGGGGAAGAAATTTCTAATTCCTTATGGACACTTTTTATACGTGTTGCGGACATTAAAAAAGACGAATCCAAGCCCTCAGGTAAAAAATCAAATCCTAAACCAGCTTCTCCTAAGCCTATAAGAGAACAAATTTCCTCGGATGTTTTTAATATTGAAGATACGATTACTCATAAATATTCAGTTGCATCCAAGGATCACAATCCTATACATACCGATGATGAAATTGCCAAAAAAGCTGGCTTATCAGGAATAATAGTTCACGGACTCTGTACAATGGCTATGACAATGGAAAAATTAATTGATAATAATTTGAAAGGACAGCCTGATAAAATTGAATCAATCACTTTAAGGTTTTCTAGCCCAGTCTACCCGGGTGATCAGTTAAAAGTCATTTCATATAGTAATGACTCAAATAACTCTTTTGATTTTGAAGTTGAAAATAAGAGTGGAATTAAAGTCATTAAAAGCGGTAAAGTTACATTTAAAGATTAGCTGTTTTTTTGTATGAACTAAAATTTCCAATTGATTCAATTTGGAGTTCGATATATTTTTTCAAATTATTGATTCCATCGCCTGTTTTTGATGAAACACACTGGTCTGGATATATTTTTTTTAGCTCACTATGCTCTTCTGGACTAAGTAAGTCCAATTTGTTAAATACAACAATTTTAGGATTTTCTTCGAGTCCTGTTTCCTTTAGTGTTTTCTCCACTGAAACTATTTTTTCTTCAAAATCTTTATCGCTAGCATCAACAATATGTATAAGTAAGTTGGAATCGCTAATCTCTTCAAGTGTCGCTCTGAATGAAGATACTAAGTCTTTAGGTAAATCACTTATAAATCCAACAGTATCACTAAGTAAAATCTGAGTATTTTTTGATAAAAAAGTTTTCCTTGTTGTTGGATTTAAAGTTGAGAATGCTTTTGTACTTTCAATGACATTTGCTTTTGTTAATTTGTTAAACAATGTTGATTTCCCTGCACAAGTATATCCAATAAGTGTCGCAGAGAATAATTGATTTCTTGCTCTTTGAGATCGTGTAAGTTGCCTTCTGTTGCTCAGGTTATCAATTTGTTTTTCTAACTCATTAATTCTTTTTCTTAGATATCTTCTTCTTTGTTCTAGTTTTTTCTCACCTGGTCCTTTTGATCTTATTCCACCTGAAATTTGAGAAAAGTTAAGACCTTGCCCGGCAAGTCTTGGTAACTCATATTTTAACCTTGCAAGTTCTATCTGAGTATGGGCTTCTTTAGATTGGGCATTTTTTTCAAAAATTTCAAGAATTAAATCAGTTCTATCACTTATATTTATATTTGTTAGCATGGATATCTTTTTAGATTGATATGGTTGTAATTCTTTATTAAATAAAATTCTTTTAGCATTGTAAAATTTAGCCTCTAATAAAATTTCATTAAGCAATCCCTTTCCGATAAAAGTAGAAGGATCAATTTTTTTTCTTAATTGAGTTTTTTCACCTACTATATTTTTATTAAGCGATATACATAACTCTTTTAGTTCTTTCATTGAGCTTTTTAAATCTATATTATCTGTATCTGATACACCAACTATGTATAAGGATTCAGACGAGTTTTGAACTAGTTTTCCAATTGGCTTCTTTTTATTTGATGAAGAGCTAATCCAAAATGAAGAATTATTTAGTTTATTAATGTCATCGAAGTCTTCGAGTTTCCATAGGCTTTTAGTGCTCCTATCTCCTTTATGACATAATTGAAATTTAATATGTTCTGAATTTTGGATCATTAGAAAGCTATTAAACTTTGAATTTATAAATGCAACTTTATCTTTTTTCTCAAAATTTTTCTTTTTTTGAGAGATTGATATGAGCCTTTTTTGATAAGAGTTAGACCTTACAGAATCATTGTTGAAGTATTTCTCTATTTCACTTGTTTCTCCCAGATAAATTAAAACGACTTTACCTCTATGATTTAGGACAATATTAAAATCTTTTTCAATAACAAAGTTAGTATTAGAGATTATTCTTAAAAACTCTTTTGTAATTATTTCATCTTTTGATGACTTATTCCTAAATAATCCTTGGAGGGCCTTTCGCTCACTGCTCTTTAAACCTAAAGTATTACCTTGGATAGTTGCTATGTGCTCTCTCCTTGAATTTTGATTTCAAAACCATATCTAGGCTCATCTTTTTTTTCATTTGAATATTTTATTTGAGAAATATGAGAAATCAGATTTTGATCACTCATCTCTTTTGCTGTTCCATAGAATATTTTACCACCAAGCTCAAATTCAGCTTTATCATTTTTTAATAAGTTCTTATACCAGGAAGACTGTTTATTTCTTCGTGTGAAATAAATTTTTCCATCATCATATACAACTTTTAGTTTTATATCTTTTTTTTTACCATCTTTAATGGATGTAGTGTAGACCTTAGTTATAAAAGTAGATGGTGATTTTATATCAACATGCATAATTCGATATGTATAATATATCATAGTGAATAGCGATGTTAATATTTCAATCGGACTAGATCCTTTTTATAACTTCTTTAATGATAAGTATGAAATTCATACATTCAATGAATCGCTTACAAAATTATTATTTGATATAACTGCTGATGATGGATCGTTATTTATTCCATACAGATACAAAGCTATCTTAGCATTTAAAAACAATAGACTAATAACAATAGTTGGAATTTCTGTATTAAAAAAAAGAACTTTTAAAAAATTAATAGAAGTTAAAGTAGAGGGGATGAATTACTTAGATAACACAAATAATCTAATCGAAATTGAAAATGTATTAAATGTTATTGATAATTGGCTAAAAAAGTAAATAACTTATTGATACAAGTCCAACTATTGAAAAAACAAATAAGAAAATCCCAATTATATAGGGTACTGCCTCCATCTCGTTTGGTTCTAACTTAAACTGACTTAAAATTTCTTTAATATCTGGCATAACGAATGTTATTATAAATAATAAATATAATTATTTAAAGGTTTAATATGATAGATTACCAACAACCAATGTTTAGGCCACCAAGTGAGGCCAATAGTTTATTAATTCAAGCAACCATTGGCTGCTCTCATAACAATTGCACATATTGTGCTATGTATAGACAATCTAATCAAAAATTTCGAATGAGAAAAAAAGATGAAATTTTCAAGATTATAGATGAAAGGTCTTCCGTTGATTTTAAAAGGTCTTTTATTGCAGATGGAAATGCGTTAGTTATGCCTACCAAGCTTTTATCTGAGACTATTATTGAGATTTTCAATAAAAATAAAAACATGGAAAGAGTTTCATTGTATGGAAATGTTGGAGATATTCTTAGAAAGTCTGATGATGATTTAATAAAGTTACAAAAATCTGGACTCTCTCTTGTCTATATTGGATTTGAAAGTGGAGATAACATTACACTTCGTAGAATTAAAAAGGGTGCAACGAAAGAACAGACCATAGAAGCTATGAATAAATTAAAAAGAGCAAAAATTAAAGTTTCCGGAATGGTTCTCCTTGGTGTAGGCGGAAAAGAAAGAAGCTTCGTTCATGCATATGAAACTGCTGATATGCTTTCAAAGGGTGATCCAGAATATGTAGGGCTTTTATCTTTACAAGTTCGTCCTGGTGCTCCTATCTATACTGAATGGGAAAAAGGAAATTTCGAGTTGCCCGATAAATTCCAGATATTAAAAGAATTAGAAATTATTGCAGAAAATACTGAGCTAAGTAATGGTTATTTTTTCTCAAATCATATTTCAAATTACCTCCCAATTAAAGCCATTTATCCGAAAGATAAAGATGCGACAGTTGCAAAGATTAAAAATATTGTTAATGAAAAGAAAGAAAAGGGGCTCAGGTCCGAGTACTATCGCGATATTGTTAATCAATATTAATTCATATAATATATAATTATACTTAAATGTATTTTTAGGAGATATTTATGAAAGTTTCAATTACAACACCTGTTTGGGGGTGCTCAACAGATAATCTTATAGGACTTGCCAAGATGGCTGAAGATGCTGGAGTTTTTTCAATTCTTTCACCAGAAGTTCCTCCTTATAGCGGACTAGCAAATGCAAATTTAATGGCAAATTACACCTCTAATACAAAGGTGGGCACTTGGATTTCTAATATTTATTTGAGACATTCAGTTTTATGTGCTGGTGAAGCAATGACAATCCATGAGTTTAGCGGAAATAGATTATTGTTAGGTCTTGGAGTTTCTCATAAGCCTGTAAATACAAGATTGGGTATAGACATGGGTGACCCTATTGAATCAATGAGAGATTATGTAACATCAATCAGATCATATGTTGATGGGTCATCAGAACAGATTAATTTAAAAAGGAAAGTAGACCAATTTCCAATATTTATAGCTGGTTTGACCGAAAAAACAGCTGAGCTAGCAGGTGAAGTTGCTGATGGTTTAATGCCGTATTTGGCTAGTACTAATCACTTGCAAAAATTAATAAATTCTGCAAAAGCTGGTAGAGAAAAATCATCTCTCAATGCAGATTTTTGTATGACAGCAGGATTACCATCTTTTATATCAGAAGATGAGGACAAAGCTATTGAGGCAGCAATTAAAGGTTTGTCAGGCTATGCAAGACTTCCTTTTTATCAAAGGGTACTTAGTCTTAGTGGTTATGAAGATATAATTAAAAAAATTCAAGATGGTGAAAACCCAGCAGAAGCATTAACTGCAGATTTAGTAAAAGATGTAGCTCTAGTTGGTTCAGTTTCAAGTTGTAAAGATACACTAAGTAGATTTATTGATGCAGGAGCCGATATGCCAATAATTACACCTAATGCTGTTGGCAAACAAAGCCCACTAGAAGTAATGCAAAATATAATTGATGTCATAAGTTAATTTTACTTATTGTCTTAAAAATTTATTTAAAAGTGGTATTCTAAAAGCTTTATGGCTGAATTTACAACACTATCAAAAAGAATAGAATTTTCCGCTTCTCATAGGTATTGGAATAATGATTTTACTGAAGAAGAAAATCTTAATATTTTTGGAAAATGTACTAGTGAATATGGGCATGGTCATAATTATGTACTTGAGACAACTGTAAGAGGCCCAGTAGACGAAGATACAGGCATGATTATTAATATTTACAAATTGAAACCAATTCTAAAGTCAGTTTTGAAAGAATTTGATCATAAATTTTTAAATTTAGATACTGATTACTTTGAAAAATTAATTCCAACTACAGAAAATTTCGCTAAAATCTTGTATGAATGTATTGACGAAAAACTAAAAGACTCAGAATGTGAGCTATTAAAAGTTCGACTGTATGAAACTAAGGACTTGTATGTGGATTACTGGAAATAGTTATGGATGAAAATTGTACTTTAACTAAAATTTATTCCTTTAGTGCAGCCCACAGGCTGAATAATGATAAATTTTCAAAAGAAAAAAATATTGAAATTTTTGGAAAATGTAATAATCCAAATGGTCATGGCCATGATTATTACCTTGAGTTAACTGTTGCTGGTAAAATTTCTGATAAAACTGGGATGATAATTCATCTTGATGATTTGGATGAGGTTGCAAACAGCATAATTGAACCTTTAGATCATAAAAGACTCGATATTGAAATTGAATATTTTACAAAAGTTAGAGCGTCAGGAGAAAATATTGCTAAATATTTATGGGATGAATTAGTAACTAAAATTCCAAAACCAGCTAAACTATTTCACGTTAGATTATGGGAAACATCTGAGAATTTCTTTGATTATAGGGGTGAGTAATGAAAATTATTAATGTAACTTGGGAAGATGTATTTGCAAGAATTAATTATATTAAGAAGAAGCATAAAATTACATCCAAAACAAAGGTTTTTGGTGTTCCAAAAAATGGAATGATTTTAGCCGGCTTCCTTGGTGCTATTAATCTTCCAAGTCCTGATGATGCTGATATTATTATTGATGACATCATTGACTCTGGAGCAACTAAGAAAAAATTAAAAAAAATGTTCCCTAAGAAAAAATTTATAACATTATTTGAAAAAGATAAAAAAATTGATTGGGTAAATTTTCCATTTGAAAAAAATACTGATGCTGATCATCAAGACTTAATTTTTAGATTGCTTCAAGTTATAGGAGAGAATCCCAAAAGGGAAGGGCTTTTAGATACTCCAAGAAGATATATAGATGCATTTAAAGAGTTTTTATCGCCTCCTGAATTCAATATGACAACTTTTGATGTGGAAAATACTGATGAAATGATTGTTCAACTAGATATTCCCTTTTATTCTTTTTGTGAGCACCATCTTTTACCTTTTTTTGGAAAAGGTTATGTTGCATATGTTCCGGACAAGAAAATTGTAGGCTTAAGTAAGCTTGCAAGAACATTAGAGACGTTTTCTAGAAGATTACAGAACCAGGAAAGAATTACTAACCAAGTCGCTGAACATCTTCAGTCTAATCTTCAAGCCAAAGGTGTAGCTGTTGTTTTAAAAGCTAGGCATATGTGTATGGAGATGAGGGGTGTAAAAACATCTGATACTAATACAATTACTAGTAAGCTGCTAGGAAGTTTTAGAAGTGATGAAAGAACGAGGGCAGAGTTTCTAAATCTAATTGGAAATCACAGGAATATTTCATAATGCCGAAAAAAAATAAGTTTGTTTTTATCAGTGGTGGAACAAGTGGAATTGGGCGAGAGCTTGTTTCTTTGTTTTTACATGAACAGGTAAATGTAATAACTTTTTCAAGCAGAAAAAAAAATGTGATAAATTTGAAGAAAGATTTTTCTGACTATAGCAATCAATTGACTTGCTTTCAAGCTGATATTACATCAGAAAAAGATTTAAACTATATCCATAAGATTGTTACTAGTAAAACCAAAAGAATTGATTATTTAATTAACAATTCTGGTACTAATAGAATTGGACCCATTTCTAAAATTAAAGCAAATGATTGGAATCAAATAATTTCTGTAAACCTATCCGGGCCTTTTTTCTTAACTCAAAAATTATTGGGCTTTCTTAGGAAAGATTCTGTCATTTTAAATATGGGCTCAATTGCTTCCAGGACTGGGTTTCCCAATTGGGCAGCCTACTGTTCATCAAAATTTGGCTTGAAGGGTTTTACTGAATCTTTAAGAGAAGAACTAAGACCCAAGAAAATAAGAGTAGTTCATGCAGAAATTGGAGCAACTGATACCCCTATTTGGGATAATTTAGATGGTAAATGGGATAAGTCTGGAATGATGTTAGATACAGAAGTTGCAAAAGTTCTTTTTGATTCAATTATGAATAAGTCATCAGTTAATGTTGATGAGATTTTTCTTATGCCGCCTGCTGGAATCCTATAATTTATGTATACTAATTAGTCAGTATGGATATTGAAAAAATAGATAATGAATTATTAAATCGTCTGCAATCTAATTTTCCGCTTGTAGAAGAACCTTTTCAAGAAATAGGAAGGAATCTTTCTATTTCTGAATCTGAAGTTATTGAAAGAATTGAGAAATTAAAAGAAATAAATTACATAAGACAGATAAGTGCAATATTTGACACAAGAAGTATGAAATATAAATCCTCCTTAATTGCTATGTCTTACGAAGACAGTGAAATTGATAGTGCTGCTCAAGTTATAAATCAGCATCCTGGTGTAACTCATAATTATAAACGTAATCATTTCTACAACCTCTGGTTTACTCTTGCAGTGCCACCTGACAGTATTTTAGGCCTAGAAAAGACAGTGGAAATTCTTAAGTCAGAATCCAATGCAAAATCAGCAAGGATTCTTCCAACTTTAAAGCTTTTTAAAATTGGAGTAAAACTTGATATGACAGGAAAAGATGATATTTCAACAGTTGAAGAAAAGAAATTTTATGGAGAAAGTGATATTTCTAAAGACTATGTATTTAAAAATATTGATACGGATATTATTAAAGAGGTGCAAGAAGACTTTCCTTTAATACCCAAACCATTCACTGCCATTGCAAATAAAATAGGGCTGAATTGTGAAGAGTTAATTAGTCATTTAAAAAATCTCAAAAAGCATGGAATTATGAGAAGAGTTGCTGCAATACTTCACCATAGAAAAGCAGGTTTTAGAGCAAATGCCATGGGGGTATGGGATGTCCCTATTGATCAAATTGAAGAAATTGCACCAAAAATGGCTGCTTTTAAATCTGTTAGTCACTGTTATAGAAGACCAACATATCCTGATTGGCCTTATTCACTTTTTACAATGATTCATGGAAGGTCAGCAAAAGATTGTAACGATTTGCTTAAAAAGCTTTCTGATATTAGTGGTATTAGTAAGTATGATGCACTATATAGCTCTAAAGAGTATAAAAAAACAAGGTTGAAATATTTCTCGAAAGATTACTTAGATTGGGAATCTAAATATAAAGAGGCAGTTTAATTATGCTAACAGTTCTGACTATTAATCATAATAATTCAGAGATATCCTTTCTTGAGAAATTCGCTTTTAACAAAGATTCTTTACCACTTGCACTTAAAACATTGAAGAAAGTTGAAGGTATAGAAGAATGTATGATATTGTCAACTTGTAATAGGGTTGAGATATATGCTAAGGCCGTTGATGAAAATATAGAATCAAAGATAATTAAATTTTTATCAGATTACCATTCACTACATATTGATAAATCCCCAACTGTTTATCAGTTTATGCATGATAGAGATGCCGTTTACCATATTTTTAAAGTTGCATCTGGTATCGACTCTATGATTATTGGCGAGCCTCAAATAATAAACCAGATTAAAGAAGGCTATAGTCTTGCAAACAAAACAAAAACAATTGGCCCCTATTTGCACAAACTTTTTCAAATGTCATTGCATGTTGCAAAGAAAGTTAGAAATGAAACAACTGTTGGATCACGTTCAGAGTCAATATCACAAATCGCAATAAGATTTTCAAAGAAGATATTTGATGACTTATCTAAGAAAAAAGCCTTAATTATAGGAACTGGAGAAATGTCTCAATTGTTTGCAGAATATTTACTTAATGAGAAAATCCATGAAGTATTTATTGCTAGCAGAGATATAAATAATGCAATAACCTTTGCGGACCGTTTTAGGTGTAAACCCGTAGTATTTGAAAATATACCAACCTTTCTAAATGAAGTTGATATTATCTTTACATCTACAGGATCTAATGAATTTATTTTAAATAAAGAAGATTTTGAAGATCGAAAAACCTCTAATTTATTCATTGTAGATATAGCCATACCTAGAGATATTGACCCTCGAGTAGGAGATATTGATTCATGTTTCTTGTATGGTCTTGATGATTTCAAAAAATTATCCGTAAATGAAAAGAATTCTTTTAATAATGGTATAAACGATGCAATCTCAATTATTAATAAAAGTGTTGATGGATTTAAAGAATGGCAACAGACTTCATCTGCCAAGGACACTATGGTTGCTCTTAGAAAACACATACTTGATATAGTAGAATCTGAATTAAAATCAAATTCTGATGTTGATACTATTTCAGCAAAAATTACCAATAAAATTCTTCATTCACCTTTAACAAAAATAAAAGAAGACATAGCATATGATGATTTTAACCTTAAATTAATACAAGAATTATTTGACTTGGAACTTAAACAAAAAGATATTCAGAATAAAGTTGATGATAAACAAAATAAAAATAGGAACTAGGGGCAGCAGTCTTGCTCTTTGGCAAGCAAACTTTGTCAAAGACTTCCTCAAGAAAAACGGGTTGGTTGATTCAGTTGAAGTAGTAGAATATAAAACGACTGGCGATATAAATCTTGAAGACAATTTAGATGTTTTAGGCGGCAAAGGTGTCTTTGTAAAAGAGATAGAAGAAGCTTTAATAAGGAAAGAGATAGATATAGCAGTACATAGCTACAAAGATTTACCTAGTGAATTACCTGATGATTTAGAGATAATTGCTACTTCACCAAGAGAAGATTGTCGCGATGTATTAATTTCTAAGAATATACAATTAAAAGATTTGCCACTAAATTGTAAAATTGGAACGGGTAGTAAAAGAAGAACTTTTCAACTAAATCAATTACGCGATGATATTGAAATTGTTCCTATTAGAGGAAATATTGAAACAAGAGTTAGGAAAGTATTTGATAATGAATTGGATGCAATTATATTAGCAGGTGCTGCTCTGATAAGATTAGGATTAACATCTAAAATTTCTAGCTTCTTTCCAACTGAAAAAATGGTACCTTCTCCTCTCCAAGGGTTTATAGCAATTGAGGCACGAAAAGATAGAGACCTGGCCAACTTGTTCTCACCTTTCTGCTCTGATATTGATAAGGTTATTTCAAAGTATGAAAGAAGAGCATTAGTTTCTCTAAATGGATCATGCTTCTTACCTTTTGGTTTTAATTTGATGAATTATAAAAAAGACTTTATATGCTCATATTTCCTAAATAATAACCAAAAGACTATTAAGAATTCAGTCATAATTAAAAATGAAAGTATTGACTATCAAATTGATTCTATAATATCAGAACTCTCTACTATTTTATAATTTCTTTAATATTTACTTTTTGCATATTTGAATGATGATGATATTTTTATCAATTATATGGATAAAAAAAATCAAAATGATGAAGCCCTTATACAACAAAAAAAATTTATTGATTATTTAACCAATAATGATTTGAAACTGACTAAGGCAAGATCTGAAGTTTTTGAGATAGTAGCTAAAATGGATAATCATTTTGGGGCAGAAGATATTCTCCAATCTAGTAAAAATAGTGTCTCTAGGGCTACTCTTTATAGGACGCTAAACGAGTTAGTAGAATCACAAGTAATTAGAAAGACAGCTTTTGGAGATAAACATCAACATTTTGAATTTGTTTTAGAGAAGAAGCCCCATCATCATGCATTCTGTTTAAACTGTAAAACAAACATTGAGTTTCCTGATTTCGGAGAGGAAGAAATTTATAATAAAATCTTAGAAAAAATGGGCTTTGAAATTTATGGTCACGAAATGCATTTCTATGGTTTATGTAAAAACTGCACTAAAGAGAAGATTTAATTTTTTTCAAAAAACTTATTGTAAATATTAATGCCAGAACCAATACGATGGTTGGAGCAGGAGCACTGTCAATAAAGAAGCTAATATATACTCCAATTAATGATGAGGATGTTGATATGAGTAATGAAAATTTAACCATCTGAAAGAAATTCTTTGAGATTAAATATGAAATTGAACCCGGAATTATTAGCAATGCTATTCCCAAAATAATTCCAGTTGATTTTAATGAAGCGACAATGATTAGTGATAAAATTGCTAAAAAAATATAATTTAATTTCTTCACATTGAAGCCAATAGCTGTAGCATGCTGAGAATCAAAAATGTTTAACATTAAATCAAAGCGCTTTAAATAGATAAGTAATGAACAGATTATGCTTAGAATTATACTATTAATTACATCATTCCATGATAATCCAAGTATATTTCCAAATAATATATGATCTAGATGAATATCTGTCTCAACTTTAAGATATAAAATTAGACCCAACGCAAACATTCCTGAGAAAACTATTCCAAGTATAGAATCATGTTTTAATTTACTATTATTTTTTACATATCCTGAAGTTAGGGCACATAGCAAACCCGCAAAGAAAGCACCGATTGAAAGTGCAATCCCTAGTATGTATGAAATTACTATTCCCGGAAGTATGGCATGAGATATTGCATCACCCATCAATGCCCATCCTTTTAAAATCAAATAACAAGAAATTATAGACATAGGAACTGCAATTCCTATTGAAATCAAAAAAGCCTTTTGCATAAAATCATATTCAAATGGAGAGAAAATTGAATCAAGCATTTATTTTTTGCCTCTCTTTTTTTAACATGAATACTATAAAGAAAGACATAGTCATTAGTGCCACAATAATTCCACCTGTAGCTCCATCTATGTAATAACTTAAGTATGAACCAAAAAAAGATGCTAAAGATCCAATGCTTACACTATATATGATGAGATGGGAAAACTTCTTAGTCAGAAGATAAGCAGTAGCTCCTGGTGTAATGACTAGTGCAATAACTAAAAAGGCTCCTACTGTTTGAAGTGCAGCAACAGTAGATACACTTAAAATAATGAAAAAAATCAACTTGATTTTATTTGGCGAAATACCAATTGTATTTGAATGTGATTCATCAAAAAATACAATCATTATATCCTTCCAATAGAATATTAATGCTAATAATGAAATTGTTGAAACTATCATTAATTGTATTAGATCAAAGTCTGATATTGCTAAGATATTTCCTAAAATAATTTTTTTTATATCTACTGAAGTAGGATTTAGCGAGATCATAAATAATCCTAATGCAAAGAAAGATGTAAAAATTATTCCTATTATTGCATCTTCTTTAAGCTTAGTTTCTTTGTTTAAAAAAAGCATTGTTAAAGCAGCAAGTGATCCAGAAATAAATGCCCCAATTGAAAAAGGAAGGCCCAAAATATATGCACCTGCTACACCGGGCACAACAGAGTGTGATAATGCATCACCCATTAGTGACCAACCCTTCAACATTAAGTATGATGACAAAAAGCCACATAATGCACCCACAAGTGTACTAATGAATATAGCTTTTGCCATATAGTTGTAGGCGAATGGCTCAATTAGAATATCAATCATGATTATCCTCATCGTAGAAAACCAAGGGTCTTTCGTCATCACTTAAAACAGTAATTCCTCTTTCATCTTTATCTGTATGCAAGTCTTTGCCAGGTAATATAAATTGTCTAAGTGTACCGCCAAATGTCTTCTCTAAATTAGACTGTGTAAATACATCTTTTGTTATTCCAGAGGCTATTACCTCTTGATTTAACAAAATAGCTTTATCACAAAATTCAGGGACACTTCCTAGGTTATGAGTTGCAATTAAAATAATCTTTCCTTCATCTTTAAGCTTGGAAAGAATGGATATAATTTCTTCTTCTGACCTAACATCAATTCCTGCAAATGGTTCATCTAGAAGTATTACATCACTTTTTTGAGCCAATGCTCTTGCTAAAAATATTCTCTTCTTTTGACCTCCAGATAGCTCACCTATTTGTCTTTTTTTAAAAGCCCTCATATTTACCCTAGATAAAGATTCATCAACAATTTTAAAATCTAAATCTTTTGGATTTCTGAAAAAATTCATAAAGCCGTAGCGGCCCATCATAACTACATCTTCAACAAGTATTGGAAAGTCCCAATCTATTTCTTCATTTTGTGGAACATATGCTATTAAATTTTTTTTTAAAGCATCTTTTATTTCTAATCCAAAAATTCTAATTGACCCTTTAGTTATTGGTGCAAATCCCATTATTGCTTTAAATAATGTTGATTTACCACTTCCATTCATTCCAACTAATGCAGCAATTGTAGATTTATTTAAGTCAAAAGTAACATTCTTCAGAGCAAGAACTTCATTGTTATAGATGACATCTACTCCTGATATTTTTAAAATATTAGATTTTATATCATTCAATTTTTTTCAATACTCCTTTTTAGGTTTTTTGCGATTCTTTCACTAGTTACTTTAATTAAGTCTAAATAAGTTGGAACAGGGCCATTCTTATCACTTAATGAATCAACATACAAAATACCACCATATAATATTCCTGTTTCTTTTGCTATTTGGATTGCTGGCTTTGGTGAGACGGTACTTTCACTAAAAATAACACCAATTTTATATTTTCTAATATTATCAATAACATTCTTAACTTGACTAGGTGTACCTTGGCTATCAGAATTCATAGGCCATAGATATAATTCTTTTAATTTAAAATCTCGTGCTAAATAGCTAAACGCACCTTCACTAGTAACAAGCCATTTTTTTTCTTCCGGAATATTTGCAAATATTTTTTTTATGGGGTCAATTAAAAGGTCTATTCTTTTAATATATCTCTGAGCATTCTTTTTATAGTAGTCTCTATTTTTAGGATCAATATTGATTAAGGCATTTTTAATATTGTTAATGTAGATTTTACCTACTTCGGGTGACATCCATGCATGTGGGTTGGGTTTTCCATTATAAGCTCCACCTTTTATCCCTATAGGTTTAATTCCATCTGATAATATTGCTGATTCTACATCCTTGATATTTTGAAAAAATTTTTCAAACCATAGCTCTAAATTAAGACCGTTCCATAATATTAAATCTGCTTCTTGTGCCTTTAAAATATCTCCAGGAGTAGGCTGATATGTATGGATATCTGCACCTGGCTTTGTTATTGAAACAACATCTGCTTTATCTCCTGCAACATTAGAAGCCATATCTTTAAAGATTGTGAAAGTTGTGACAATTTTGATTTTTTCGTTTGCCAAAGCATTGTTAGCAACCAACACTAAAGCCAAAGTTAACATGATAAATAACTTAAAGAATCTTTTATACATGAGACAGTGTCTCATATTGTAAGCACTTTGACAAATTCCACATGAATATTTATTGACTTACCAAGAAATTAAAATATTCTAAATGTGCGGGGTGGAGCAGTCTGGTAGCTCGTTGGGCTCATAACCCAAAGGTCGGGGGTTCAAATCCCTCCTCCGCAACCAAGTTAAACTCGGCCTTTTCTTTACTAACACAAGTAGACTCAAAATCATGTCCCGAGGTTGTAATATTTTGATTATTTTAAGAATTG
>JAURPH010000001.1 GCA_030835345.1 Thermodesulfobacteriota bacterium | reverse complement strand
TGTGAGTATTACGACAAAGTTTTATTCCAAAATAGGAACCTATCAAATTATGACTGGCATTAATGTTGGAATATTAATAGGAGATCTAAGCTGGACAAGTTTTTCAGATAATATAATTAACAATTCTAACAATAAACTATCTTTTTACTTAGGAACACATCAAAAATACTTTTTTCATGATTATAAACTAGAGGGGAGTTTATTTAATGATAACGCCCCCTTAACTATGACTTCAAATAAATACAGAAACACTATAGAGGTGGGTCTTCAAAAGAGATTTAAAAATTTACAAGTTTTAACAACATTTAATTCTATGTCTAAAGACACAGAGATACAAAGAACCTTTAGACATCCTTTTTTGAAAATAAGTTTAAGCTATCAACTTAACTAATTTTTAACTTTTCCTTAGAATAATATTATTTAGAATAAAGTTATATTTATATAGATGATTCAAAAAACGCTCCTAAGGCAATTTTAGTCCTTTTTTTAGCTAGGTTAAATTTTGAATTTTTGTTAATTGGTTTTGTTAGGAGCGTTTTTTACTCTACCTCAATTTTATACATAAAAGGACTACCTATTCCCTCATCTTCTGATGTTACCCAAAAAGTTTTCTTATCAATTATCTTGATTGCTTCAATCTGAGCTTGCTCTAGAGGAATTTTATATTTAATAAAGTTGTTGTTGTCAAGATTATTTATTTTAAACTCATTAAATAATATAAGGTGTTGATACCCTTGGGAATTATATCCAACTAATGCTAATAAACTATTTTCTTCATTATAGTCACCACCTGTTATCAATGTGTTTACATCATATGAAACTTCACTTGTGAGGATTTGAGATCCATCGAGTAATTTATCAATTAAATATAAATCTGAAACCAGGCCTTCTCTGTCTTTTGAAAACAACACAATTTTATCTTCAATAACTACTAAAGCTTCAGCATCATATTTATGCTTTGGCCTCGGGAAAAAAGACTCTTGATCTGAATAAGATATTTCAATAATCCCATCAACAATAAGGCCATCTTGTTTGTTAACTCTGATTATGTTTAGGTTGTCTCTATTGCCAAAATTATTTCCAGTATCCGCAACAAAAAAATATTCATTATCATTTGATATGTCTTCCCAGTCGTTATTTTCTATTTTGAAATCAGAATTTTTATTCAACCCTATCGTTTCAATTAACTCACCGCTTTCATTAAAAACATAAAGAGAAGGTTCTCCTCCAGAGTCATTGTGGGTTATAAAGTTGTTGTTGTAAAACTCAAGACCTGAAGTTTCGTTTATAATTTTAGGTAATACAATTTTGCTTACAATCTCTACAGAATCAATCTCTTCAGAATTAATCTCTTTATTTGAACAGCCAAATAGTATTAACCCTGCTAATAAGCAGATTTTCCTCATAATTTAAACATCTTTAGAACTTAATTTTACTGTTTTTAATTGATTGTTTTCATTCTCAAAAACAGTCCATACAATAAATATCTCGTTATCTAGTATTTCTAATTGAGGTACTCCTGTATTCCTTCCACTATCAATTTTAGAAATTGTAATCGGCTCGGAAACTTTCCCATCAATTGAAACTTTTTTTAGTCTCAAATATGTCCCAACATCATCAACTTCCATATAACTAACTAGGACTTCACTGTCGTTTAAGAAAGCAACATCTACTCTTCCTATAGCAGTATAGTCATTAATTTTTATTGGATTGCTGAAAGAAGACCCATAAGATTCTGAAAATGAAAGATTAACCGATGGCTTTCCATCAGCAACAGTAAACCAGCTAACAGCAAGATTATTTGAATTAGATACAACTTTAGGACCATTTACTGGACACCCATATATTTCCCATCCATCATTATAAACTGGAACTGGGGTTTCCCATCCATTATCTATATTTCTTGTTACATATATATCTCGAATTTCTTTATCACTCCTATCTCTGTAAACAACTATTGGCCCTTTATCAGTATTTGTTATTGATGTTTGACAACAATCACAAACAGAGGAATCTAGTTCAACCTCATTTACAATATCTCCAGCATCAGTAATTTCTGCAAACCTAATGGTCATTGGTTTATGATTTCCGTTCAATTCTTTTTCTACTGTATTTCTTCCATCTAACCAGGTAATAAAAAACCCTTCATTGTTGCCTTCAACTATACTCACAAAACCATGTTCTGCTTTAAAGCCATCAGTATTTAATATAAAATCTTCTTTTATTTTCTCTCCGGATAATGTTTGTAGATTTAAAAAAACATCATAAGTATATGTTCCAGAGGCAGATTTTTTTAGATAGCTTGTTAAAACTCGATCGCCACTTATTGCGTGAGTTGGAAAATCAGCCCAATTAATAAACCAATCAGAACCTATTGCTAATGTTTGGGAGTTAGTCCATTGTTCGTTTTTGAATTGTCTGAAATTTAAACTAGCATTCGTATCCTTGTCAGAAGAAATCCAAGTCAATGCCAAAGAACCATTACTTGAAGTTAAACTAGGTTGTGCATTATTGTTGTCATATAAAAAAGATATATCTTCTATTACAATATCTTTCGATGTACAAGAAAGAACACTTAATAAAGACAAAATTATTACAAATTTTTTCATGTTAAAGCATCTTTAATTTAGTTATCATTTCTTCAGAATCCCATTCAATTGCTCCAACAATAGTTTCAATTATTTTTCCATTTTCATCAAAAATATATGTTGTCGGCATGAAATAAACTCCAAGTGTTTCAAATGATTTATTAGATTTCAAAAAATTGAAATCAAAATTCTTATCATTTTTAAAGTTAGATATTTTAGAAATTGTTTCATCAGAAACTAACAAAAAAGTGTAGCCGTACTCTTCTAATATTTCTTCAGCTCTTTTGAGACTAGGCATTTCTTCTATACATGGTCTGCACCATGTAGCCCAGTAGCTAATTACAGTTTTACCTTCTTTAAATACTGAGAGATCTAAATTATTCTCATTTAGATCTACAAATGAAGTTTTAAGCTGTAAGGACTCTAAATCAGAAACGTCTTTTTTATTTGTTATATCTGAGTTACAGCCCAGAAATAATAAACTACATAAAATGTAAATAGTATTCTTTTTCAACTTTGATATTTTTTTAAAAGCACGAACAAAATTTCTTTTATGGTTTGCTTTGCTTAAAAACAATTAGGACTTCTTTTTCTTCTTCTTCTGAGAGGTATTATCAACCTTTTTTGTTCTATTCCAAATATTTCTTCGACTATTAAATTTATCAGCACTAACATTTGTCATTACAACGATAACTCCACCTCCACCTTCACTACCATACTTATTTGTAGCAGCAAGACCACTTAGAACTTCAACATATTTTACTTGACTAGCATTTAATTCTGGAGGGTTGGAATACAAAACACCGTCAATTTCCCAAAGAACTTGATTCCCCGCTGATTTAAGAGATTGCCTTCCTCTAATAGCTATATTTTTATTTCCCCTTCTGTCGGTAATTTTTCTTGCTCCAGGAATTCTTGATGCAAGAGCATCAACTAATGACATTGATGCAACTGCATTTTGCTGGGCAGTTTCAATTTTGTCTTCTTGTGAAAAAGAAAATGTAGTAATTAAAATAAGCGAAAGGATGTAGATATTTTTCATATTCATTGGACATCAAAAGTATTATAAAGTTTATTAATTATCATTATTTTTTTTCTTAACTCTTCTTTCAGTTACAGATCTCCATAAGTTTTTTGGTGAATTTATTAGCTCTTGTTTTGATGCACTAACTGATGTCTTGACAATTACAACTCCACCGGCACCGTCAGATCCGTATTTATTTCCTGCTGCTAAACCTTTTATAACTTCAACATATACAACCTCACTAACACTAAGCATTGGGGGAGTTTGAAAGGTAACACCGTCAATATCCCAAAGAACCTCATCTCCAGCAGCAGCAACAGAGTTTCTCCCTCTTAGCGATAAGTTTTCATTACCAAATCTGTCAGAAATTTTTCTTGCACTAGGTACTCTTCTAATAATTGCAGATACCAGGCCTGTAGGCGAACCAGTCGCATCTTGATTTGCTCCAATTATTCCATACTTAAAGGAATTAAGACCAGAATTATAATTTCTTGTTCCATAATTTGTTGATTGATAATTACTATTAGATTGAGATTGCAAAATGCTTATCCCAAAAAAAAGTAAACTAAAAACTAGAAGTTTTTGCATTGTAAAATATTAGTATTATGATATATAGATAAAGATATTGTTTTTTTTCCTACCTTTATAGACTATCTTAAAAAGTTAATGAATTCAAAGTGGGCTGATATAAACCAAATTTATTTTCCAGATGGAGTAAGATCTGTATATTTTGATGGCAAAAGAGTTAAAAAGGTTGACATTCAAATTGAAAGATGTTTTTTAGAGCTCACATCAACTGAATATGACTGTTCAAATCTTCCAGATAACATTCAATATCTCCCTAGAAAACAAGCTGCAGAATATCTTGGATTAAGTGAAAGCACTCTAACTAGATATCATGAAAAAGGTATATTAACTTGGATAACAAGAAGAAACAGAACTCCAATATATAAAAGAGAAGCACTTGATATTTTCTTGAAAAAAAGCCAATAATATCATTATCTTAGTTTTTTAATACTAAGTGATATGCAAGTTAATTTTCACACAGTAAATCTAAAAAAAAAGCACCCCCTGCAAATTAGTAGAGGTGTTCATAATAAATCCAAAAATCTTTTTGTAGAAATAGTTAAAGATGGAATAACTGCTTGGGGAGAGTCAGCTCCAGGAAAAACGGAAGGAGCGCAAACTGCTAACGAAGTTCAATCACATTTAATGAGATTAGTAGATTCAGGGATTGAGAATTTATCAATATACGAAGTCTATCAAAGAAGTAAAGAATTAAAAATACCTGCCTGTGCTCAAGCAGCAATTGACATGGCTTTATGGGATTTGAATGCTAAAAAAGCAAGACTTAAATTAAAAGATTTATTAGGGCTTCCTACACCTAAAGCTCCCACTTCAATAACAGTTGGGATTAATCCACCAGAAGTGGTAAAAGAAAGAGTAGAAATGATTTTAAGCAATCCAGATGTTAGAGCATTAAAAGTTAAGCTTGGTTCTCCTGATGGCATTGAATATGATAAACTAATTTATTCTCAGGTTATTGAATCAACAAAAAAATCAAATGTTGCAATTAGAGTAGATGCAAATGGGGGATGGTCT
>JAURPH010000009.1 GCA_030835345.1 Thermodesulfobacteriota bacterium | reverse complement strand
TGGAGAATTACAAAAAGTTTTAATAACTAGATCATTAGTAGATAATCCAGATTTACTTATTTTAGATGAGCCAACACAAAATCTTGATGTTTCTGGACAATTAAATTTTTATAAATTTTTAAATAAAATTTATCAAGAAAGGAATATAAGTATTTTGATGGTTTCTCATGATCTTCACATGGTTATTTCAACAACTAAAAAAGTAATCTGTCTTTCTAATCACATATGTTGTTCCGGTGAGCCATCAAAAATTACACAAGATCCAGAATTCATAACCTTATTTGGTCATGATTTTGCAAATATGATGTCCTTATATAAACATGATTTTAATCATACTCATGAAGGTGATAAAAATGCTTGATGGTTTTATTATAAATGCTCTAATAGCTGGAATATGTGTTTCAATAATTGGTGGTGGTCTCGGATGTTTTGTAGTCTGGAAGAAAATGGCATATTTTGGAGACTCTTTATCGCATTCTAGCTTGCTTGGGATAGCTATTGGAATTTCACTTGGTCTTAATTTTACTATAGGAACTTTTATAACTTGTATAATCTTTGCATCGCTTTTGACTTACCTTCAGAATAAAAAAATATTATCAAATGATACTCTTCTTGGTATTCTGGCCCATGCTGCTCTTTCGATTGGAATTATATCTATAAGTATTTCAAATCAATATGTAAATTTAGATGCTTACTTGTTTGGAGACATTCTCACAGTTACTTCAACTGAAAAATACTGGTTTATTGGTGCAGCAATTATAGTTTTTATAACTCTTTATACAATCTGGGATAGACTAATTTTAATGACCATTGATGAAAACATAGCAAAGTCAGAAGGTGTCAATACAGCAATAATTCATTCAATTTTTTTAATATTATTGGTTGTTTTTGTTGCCACTTGTGTAAAGGTGGTTGGAATATTACTTATTACATCAATGCTGATAATTCCCGCAGCTGCTTCAAGACAATTATCAAATTCTCCAGCTAATATGGCTTTTGGATCTGCTGTGATAGCAATAATTTCTGTTTTTATTGGAATATTTTCCTCAATAATTTTCGACATTCCCACTGGACCATCAATAATAGCCATTCTGACAATAATATTTGTTCTGACTTTACTACTTAAAAGAAATAGCTAATTTGCTTTCCTAAAATGTTATGTTATAACATTAAGTAATTTTTAAATGGAGGGCTCTATAATGAATAATATTTTAAAAATTTTTGTGATATTAATAGGATTTTCATTTCCGATTGACACATTGTCTAAAGGACATGAACATGACGAACATGACAATTCAAGTCATGGTGGTGAAGATGGTGGATTCTATATACATTCAGGCATAACAATTCATCTTGATAAAACCCTTGATGCAGACGAAGAACGTGAACAAGTTGATGAAGCATCTACTCACTCACATTTTGAAATTGGATATAATTTTAATGAAAGCCTAGCAATTATATCTGATATTAAAATCGAAGGCGGAGATCATGGTCATTCACATGGTGAATCAGAATCTGAAACACCTAAAGACAAGTTTTTTGAAGAACATAAATCTATTATTAATCAATTATATGTAAATCTTAAAACAGAAAAACTTGATCTATATGCAGGTAAATTTTCACCTGTTGTAGGATTTGATTTTCATAAATTTCCTGGAGCATATGGATACCAAGAAGTTGAAGGATATGCTTTATTACAAAAGGTTGGATTTGGAGCAAAACTTGAAAGTGATTTTGGAGATGCTGGTACACACACAATTAATGCATCAACATTCTTTGCAGATACAACTTCACTTAGCCACTCAAGAATTAATAACGATGGTAAGTTAAGAAAAGCTGATGGTGGAGTTTCGAATACTGAAGACTTTTCATCATATTCAATCTCACTTGGTGGTAAAAGCTTTTTCTCGCTAGACAACAACTTTATTGATGGTTTTTCATACCAAATTGGCCATGCAAAACAAGGTAAAGGTGAAGGTGGTGCTGAAGATGAAAAAAGATATTCAATAGGTATTGCTCATACATCTTACCTTTATGAAGGCATTAAAATGACTTTCATTACTGAATATATGAATATTTCTAAACTAGGTGGTGAAAGTGGTCATGACAGAGCAACTACCACATATGGTCTTGGTTTTGAACATGGGAAGCTTACACTAGGTGGAACATTAACTTATAAAGATAACGATGCAGACGATGCAGATGAAAATGTTGATGATAATATTCGTCAGATTTCACTGGGTTATTATGTTGATGAAAACTTAAAAGTTGATCTAGGATATAAAAGAAAGAAAGTTTCAAACGAAGTTTCTAAAATAGCTGGAATAACTATTAAATATGTATTTGATTGGCCTTCTGGTGATCATCATGATCATCACAATCATTAAATTTTAGAAATACCTTATCTCTTAGACTTGGGCATCAAGAGTATTTTTGGTGTCCAAGTTTATTTTTCTATCACTAAATCTCTACTAATTTCACTGATGTCTTTACATCCTGTGAGAATCATTGTTTCTATTAATTCTTTATTTAATAAATCTAAAACTAATTCTACACCCTTTTGTCCGTCATAATTTAAACCCCAAAGTAGAGGTCTGCCAATCTGAACTACATCAGCACCTAGTGCAATACATTTTAAAACATCAGTTCCTCTTCTAACACCACCGTCTACGATTAAAGTTGCATCTTTACCTACTTGATTTCTAATTGGTTCAATCTGCTTTAGAGTTGGAACTGCTGTATCTAATTGTCTACCACCATGATTAGAAATTATTATTCCATCAGCTCCAAAACTAATTGCTTTCTGAGCATCATCTGGTCTCAAGATACCTTTTACAAGAACTGGTAGCCCCGAAATCTCTTTTATCCAACTAATCACATCAAAAGTTAGCGAAGGATCAAAAAGGTGATCAGAATGTGCAGCCATTGAAGAACCCTCATATTCTTCAATGTCATCAAAATTTTCAAATTTTGTACCAATAAAATTACCGAGCTGCAAGGAGCTAGGCATCTTAAAAGAGTTTCTTTCATCAGCCTCCCTAGTTCCTAGTCTAGGGGCATCTACTGTAAATACTATTGCTTTATAATTATTTTTTTTACATTTAAGTATGAGTTCTTTAGTGAAATCCCTATCTTTAGAGAAATATAATTGAAAAAATAACTTATCATGAACTGGCCCAACATCTTGAATACCATAATTTGAAATGGTGCTGTGAGTCATAATAGTGTTGAAATTTTTTGCGGCTTTTGCTGTTGCTAGTTCTCCATCTTGATGAGCCATTTGCTGCATCGCAACTGGTGCTAAAAGTATAGGTGAATCAATACCAATTCCCATAAGTTCAGTTGAGGTGCTAATGTTTGATACATCTCTCAATAATTTTGGAAGTAACTCATAATTATTAAAAATTTCTCTATTTCTTTTAAGAGTTACTTCATCTCTTGCACCTGAAGAGTAATAACCATCTATTGCTTTTGGAATCTTTAAAGAAAATTTTTTTTCAAGATCAAATAAGTTGATAATCATTTCTTTATTAATATGAAGTTCCTTTATAATAATTTTGCATATTTGATTGCCCCATAAATGCAGGATCAACAAGTGTTAATATAAAGTTTACTATGAAATAAGCCAAAATAATCCACCAGAATTCTGATCTTCTAGCCCTGGATTTAAAATCTACTATGGATGTTGAAAATAGACATTTTTTAATAGCATCAAAGAATTCAAAGCTTTGAGTTTGAATAGGTCCATACTTATTTGTAGAACCAATTCCTTTTTTACAACAATAAATAACAAGACCTAAAATATACAAGCCTATGATAGCTAGCAGATTAATATTGATAAAAATAAAGCCAAAAAGATGAGATTGATAAAGAATAATTGGTATACCAATCCACCAACCCGAGAGGTCTAAATCATGAAGTCTTCTTACAAACACAGAGATATATCCTAGGAAAATCCATAAAAAGATTAAGTATATTAATGACATTAAAAAATTATATATGATTTTTAATTAGTTTTTAAGGAATAATGCTTTCACCAAAAACATTGTTAAACCTGTTGATCCACAAGAGACAATCATCGAAATAAGAAAGGAAAAACCATTTTTAAGCATATAGGGGAGAATTAGGAATAATGGAATTGTCGCGAGACCAAAATATAAAATTTCATAACTCATTCTAGCAATTTTATCAGTATCTTTTGTTTCAAAATAAGTCCACGAAAAAGTTAAAAGAGAGACTAAAGGCAAAGCAATTATTATTGCAGCAAGAATTGTATTTTTTTTTGAAATTTCTGAGGCAAGTAGGACTATCAGTGAAGTGATCAAAAGTTTTAAAATATACTGAGACATTATTACGAATAATATACCACTTTTTTAAAAATGCTATTATGTTACGATATGTTTCATTTTAAGAATTTGGAGGGACTATGAAAAGAATTTTTTTATCTTTAATTTTATTTTTATCTATTTTTATTGTTGACTTAAAGGCTTCTGACTCTGGCCATAATACTAAATTAAAAAAAATGAGAGCAGATGTACATGCACCCTACTCCATCATGCTCGATCATTATCATAAAGAGAAAGAGATAATGCTATCTTACAGATTTATGACCATGAAAATGGATGGTTATCTTTCCGGGACATCTAAGGCTACTTATACTGATGCGAGAACTAAACAGGGCGGAGGAAACTATATGGTTGTTCCTCAAGATATGGATATGCATATGCATATGTTCGGAGGCATGTATGCCTTATCCGATGATATAACATTTGCTGTAATGAGTTCATATTTAGAAAACGAAATGAAAATGAAAAGACATGCAAATGGTGCAATTAAAACCATGAAATCAAGTGGAATTGGAGATACGAAAATCAATGCATTAAAAAGACTTTATCAAAGTGGTGATGTTAAAATTCATGCGACTTTAGGATTAAGTTTGCCTACTGGGTCCATATCGGAGGAAGACACAATGTTTTCAGGCTCTAAAGGTACTCTAGGGTATGGAATGCAGCTAGGGTCAGGAACTTATGACTTACTTTCATCTGCAACTTATTTTAATACAAATTCTGAATATTCTTTTGGCATGCAAATTTCAGGTGTTAAAAGAATTGGAGAAAATTCAAAAGACTATGCACTTGGTGATATAATTCAAACAAATATTTGGGGAGCAATTCCTTTCAACGATAATCAAACATCAATATCTGTTGGTTCTGAATTCAAGTTCCAAGAAAAAATTGATGGTTCTCACAAAGACATATCTTCAATTATGAGTTTTGCTCAAGATAAAGAAGCATCAGGGTTTAAAAGAATAGATTTATCATTTGGAATAAATCATGTATTTCAAAACCTTAGGAATTTAAGATTTGCAATAGAATTTATAAAGCCTGTATATAACGATGTAAACCATGTTCAATTAGAAACTGACCATGAAATAATTCTTGGAATTCAATATAATTTATAGATTATTTTGAAAATGGTATTGATGAATGATGAAGGTTGATTAATAGTCTTCCTTCATCGTCTTTAATATAACCAAAAGTATATTCTACTTTCGTTTCATTTCTTTCTTTATCAGTAAAAAAATAATTTCCCATAGCTAAAGCAGTACTTCCCAAGAGTGAGATAGAAGAATTCTCGAAACGAACATCAATCCACGGATTAATTGCAAACCCACTATCCTCTTCACATTCATTATTTGTAGCAACAAAATAAGATAAAGCTTGTTCAAATGTAGATCTAAATTGGACCTTTGAGACTTTAGTTGGCTTAAATAAGACATCTGTTATTTTGTACGCATAAAGATCGTTTAAATGTTCTATAGCTCTCGATTCATAATCCTCATTGTTAATAAATTTATTACCTATATCAATAATTCCACTCTTCCAATCATTTTGAGCATTTAAAACTTCTTCTTTAGTAATTCTTGCTGTTTTATTCATTATGGAATTTTAATATAGGAGATACCTAAAATATGTCAATAAAAAAATTTTATAGTAACTTTTTTTACACTACTGTCTTTTTAAATAGTTTTCATATATATTTACGGGGTAAGGAGATTTATTATGGCTTTAACAGCAGATAAAACATTTTATCCAACAGCCAAAATGGCTATGGATGCACCAAAAGAGGAATTAGCATATGTTGCTACACTTAATGTAAAAGGAAAACCTGATTCATTATGCACTGTTGATGTAAATCCAGAGTCCTCTAGTTATTTAAATACAGTAAGTGAGCTAGTGTTACCAAATATTGGTGATGAACTCCATCATTTCGGATGGAATGCTTGTAGTGCACACTTATGCCCATATGCTCCACATCCTGATGTTGAGCGAAGATATTTACTAGTTCCAGGATTAAGATCTTCAAGAATGTATATTATTGATACAAAAGATAATCCTAAAGAACCAAAGATAATAAAGACTATTGAGCCAGAAGAATTAATGGAAAAAACTGGTTACAGTCGTCCACATACAATTCATTGTGGACCTGAAGGTATTTATGTAAGTGCCCTAGGTGGAGGAACAAAAAGTGGTGAAGGACCAGGTGGTATTTTCTTAATCGACCACGAAACATTGGAAATAAAAGGACAGTGGGAAAATGACCGTGGTCCACAATTCTATGCGTATGATTTCTGGTGGCATCTTGGTCATGACAGAGTTGTTACTTCTGAGTGGGCAACCCCTGATTTGTTTGAAAATGGATTAAATTTAGAGGCAGCAGTAGGTGGAAGATATGGACATAAAATTCATATTTGGGATTTAAAATCTCACAATCACCTCCAGGAATTAGATTTAGGTAAAGAGAATCAAATGGTCTTAGAGTTAAGACCTTCAAAGAATCCAAAAAATACATATGGATTTGTGGGTGTTGTAGTAAATACTCAAGATCTTTCTGCTTCAATTTGGACATGGTATTTAGAAAAAGATCAATGGAAAATTAAAAAAACAATAACTATCCCTGCACAACCAGCAGCAGCAGAAGACTTACCTGCACCACTTAAACAATTTGGTGCGGCACCTCCACTAATAACAGATATAAATTTATCTCTTGATGATAAATTTTTATATGTTTCTTGTTGGGGAACTGGTGAGTTACATCAATATGATGTATCGGATCCATTTAGTCCAAAACTAGTTGGCATGGTGGAAATTGGAGGAGTAGCTAAGAAAAAAGCACATCCCTCTGGTGCTCCTGCAACTGGTGGACCACAGATGGTTGAAGTAAGCAGAGATGGAAAAAGAGTTTATTTTACAAATTCACTATATAGTAGTTGGGATGACCAATTCTATGATGATATTAAAGGATGGTTTGTTAAGGCTGATGTAAATCCTAATGGAGGAATTGAACTAGATAAGAATTTCTTCATGGATTTTGGTGATCAAAGAACTCACCAGGTCAGACTTCAAGGAGGAGACTCATCCTCTGATTCATTCTGTTTTCCAAATGAAGACTAAGGTCTAAAATGGAACACGGACAATTATACTTCTTCCTTTTACTCGGATTGTACCACGGTATCAATCCGGGTATGGGTTGGCTTTTTAGTGTATCAATAGCAATGCAAAAGGAGTCAACAAGTAAAATCTTTATTAGTCATATTCCAATTGCATTAGGTCATTTGGCTTCATTGGCGGTGACAATTTTTATTTATTATTTAATTAGTGATTTTGTATCTCAAAAAACTACAAAAATTATCTTCGCTTTAGTTCTAATTGGCTTTGGTGCTTATAAATTATTAAAAAAAGGTCATTTTAATTGGGTTAAAATGAATGTTACAAATTTTGACTTATTCTTGTGGTCCTTCTTAATGGCTTCTTCTCATGGAGCTGGTTTGATGTTGATACCAGGGTTTAATTATGAAGGAGATCATTTAATTCACCATTTAGAGCATTTTGGTTTTATAGCTTTAGTATTTCACACATTAGCTATGCTAGTAGTTTCAATGATATTAGCATTTAGTGTTTACAAAGTTATTGGATTAAAAATACTAAGAAGTAGTTGGGTTAATTTTGATTATATTTGGTCTTTTGTATTAATAGTCGGTGGTCTATTTATATTCTTTTTTTAAATTATATAAACTTAGAAAAAATTAATTTTGGAGATGAAGAAAAAAAGGCAAAAAAAAAGATTGAGTTTTAGTGCTAATCTCTTAGCTTTCTTCGTGATTCAAACAATATTGAATCTAACTCAACCTACATTGATATATTAACTTATCAAATATATATGTCAATATTAAATATTAATGTTTGCAAATTTATTTGAATTATTATACCTCTTAATAACTACTATCTGCTTTAATTACCTGCTTTATTCAGTAATAAGTGAGAAAACTAATATTAAGATAACACTTACTTCAGGTTCCCTTCTCTTGCTTCTTATTTACTATTTTAATATTGGAACTCCTGGATTACATGAACCAATAGTTAAAGAATATCTTTTATATTTTCTTTTCATCAATGTAATTTCAGTTCTTTTGATGATCATACGAAAGAAATAACATAATTACCTTGAAATAATTTAATTGATTACTAAATTGTAAATATAAGGAGGTTAATATGAATATGATTATAAGAGATCATTTTTTGAGTAACTTTTTTTCAAATTTTGAAAATAATCAAAGATATGATTCAAGTTATGAAGTTTATGAAAATGAAAGTTCTTTCGATATCCATATAGAACTACCTGGTTTGAAGAGAGAGCAATTATCAGTAGAAGTTCATGAAAACCATCTTAAAGTTAATACCAGAAATTCCAATATTAACGAAAAGGATGAAACTTCAAATAGAAGGATAAAAAAATTTTCAAAAACTTTTAAATTACCAAAAAATATTGATCAAGCTAAAATATCAAGTTCACTTGAAGATGGAATTTTGACATTAAATTTGCCAAAATTCGAAAAACAAGCCCCAAGAACGATTGATATTAATGTCAAGTAGATATAAGGGCCCATACTTTTGGGCTCTTATTCTTTACAAAGATAACTTGAATAGCAGCAACCCTGACATGATACTGTTGTCTTAACCGCAACCTTTCCATTAACATCACACCATTCTCTAGCTACTTTTTCTGCATCATCCTCATTGCCTAGAGGATATCTTATTCTTATATCATCACCGTATGCACTGACAATTTTAATTTCCTCAGTACAATCTCCAATCTTATCTTTTAATGCACTGGGATTTTCTATGGCCTCTTCATCTGCTGAAGAACATCCAACAACGAAAATGAATAGAAAAATATATAAATATTTTTTCATAATAAACTCCTTAGTTTATATTTTTTGCATTTAACTGATCAACTAAGCCTTTAGCTACCTCCTCTGAAGGTGTTTGAAGAGCTTTTTTAATAGCAGTAAGATCATCTTTTTCATTCACACCCGAACTAATTGGGCCTATCGAAGCTATAACTCTTGGTAATTTTTTTTGTATATCCCAAACTTGTCCTTGAACAGAAACATTTATTTCTCTATTTTGATTAGATGCTATTTTAGATTTTATCCCAATATCTAAAATAGCAATAGCGAGGAAATCAATATCACATTTTTTTGCAGACTCAATAACCTTCTTCCTTACATCTGCTGTCATACTATCATTTTTTAATAAATTTTCAGATATTGTGTTTAAATTTGGTGCATCACATTGAATTATTAAATCTGAATAAGAAATTACTTCAAAACCTGCAGTAGATAAAATATTTGTAACTGCTGTATCAATAAAACTTGGATTATAGGCTTTGAAAGAATAATCGGCAGACCTTCTTTCAGTGTATTCATAGTTATTATCTAAATCTCTAAAATCTAGGACTTTTTCTGCCTGTTTAGCAATGAAGAGAAATGTAAAAGGACTTCCGTCCCCAGTTGCTGTTTGACCAGCTTTTGACAGGAAACTCAATCTAGCATTCACGGCAGTATCATTGATCTTTGCTCTAGCATAAACGGTAAAGGTTTTTAATTCACTTTTAACATTAACATCAACAACACTCAAGGATGTTATAAAGTTATCAATCTCTGGATCAATTTGTTCTTTAACTTTTAAATACTGTTTCATCTTAGCATCAGAAAAGGTTGAAGTATAAGAAAGCCAAACATTTTTCCTAATTTCTTTTAGTGCTTTGTCCATGTCATCAGATTTTGGTTTTTTAAAAAAGAAACCAGGTTCGTAACTCAAAGTTGCTGATGTTTTTATTTCAAGTTCTTGAGTTATTGCATAATTGGTAAAAACAAATAAGAATAAGAGAAATGATAAAATTCTTAACATTATTTATAATTATTGGATTAAAATGAAATTTTTCAACATAAAATTTTTGATATTTTTTTTAATGCTTTCATGCTCCTCTCAAGAGGACTCAATATTGGTGTCCAAAAAGGGTGAAATAAACTTTTTGGAAGGAAGTGTTCAAATTGATATTTCATCAATTAATTCAAATAAGTTAAAACCATATGTTTATAAAATATTTACGAAGGCAATGCCTGATGCAAAATTAGCCTTCTTTTCTGATACAATAGAGGAAAGCTATCCATATACCGCTAAAGTTTTTATAAATGAAAGATTTAAAGATTATTCTTCAAGAAATTATACATATCCTAAATGTATAGATTTTAATTTTAAAAAATTTAAATGTCTAAAATTTGTTGATACTAGGGTTTATTGTTCAAAGAATATTTATAGCTCTGATGTTAGCATCTTTGTATTTTACAATGAAGAAAGAATTCTATTGGATAGAAAATTAATAGTAAGTGAAGATGAAGATTGCTCTGAAAACAACCCTTCCCCCTTAAATTATTATGATTTAGCGATTCAAAATGATTACTCGTTAGCTGAGTTCATAGTTGAACAAATTGCTCTTGGTATATTGAATAACTAATGGAAAAAGTATGATCTCTTTAAACAAAGAAATTATAAGTTGTAAAAAATGCAAAAGACTAGTTGAGTTCCGAGAAAAAATAGCAAGAGAAAAGAGGAAGCAATACTTAAACGAAGAATATTGGGGAAAGCCAATAACCGGTTTTGGAGAAAAAAGTGCGAAAGTAATTATTGTTGGATTAGCTCCTGCAGCACATGGAGGAAATAGAACCGGGCGTGTATTTACAGGTGATAAATCAGCAGCTTTTTTGTACAAGTGTTTAAATAAAGTTGGAATTAGTAATCTCAATGATTCAATTAAAATAGATGATGGTTTACGATTAAAAAAAACCTATATAACTACTGCACTTAAATGTGTACCTCCTCAAGATAAGCCAACAGCGAGTGAGCTTATCGAGTGCTTTAGTTTTTTTAAAAGAGAATTGGGTGAATTAAAAAGATCTAAAAAAATTATAGCATTAGGAAAAATTGCATTTGATGCTTGTATAAAATATTATAAAAATTTTTACAACTTCAATAATAAAGTGAAATTTATTCACTCAGAAAAATATATGATGCCAGATAAAAAAGAATTATATTGCTGCTATCATCCTAGTCCAAGAAATGTAAATACAGGAAGAATAGATGAAAAAATGATGACAGATTTCTTAAAAAAAGTTTTTGAATTATAAGAGCAGAAATCCATATTGTAAGTCGCACTCAAGGGGGTATGAACCTCTGCTCTTAATCTTATATTTTTGAGAATAAAGGAATTAAAAATTTTTACAATCATTTTTTATAATAAATGAAAAATATTTTTTATATACCAATTTGGTATATATACCAGATTGGTATATAATAAGAAATATTATGAGTAAAGATGCACAATTTCACTTAAGAATCGATAAAAATATTTATAGTCAACTAAATAAAATAGCTAAAAAAGAAGGTAGAAATCTTTCTGATGTTATCAGAGAGGCCATTGCTGAATTCATCAACACGAGAACCTATATCAATCTGAATAAAACTTCATACAAGAAAATTGAAGAAAATGAAAATAATACTGTAGAAAAAATAATAGAATCTTTAGCTGAGGGCTATTATAAAAGAAATGAAAGTAAACCAAAAAATAAAAAAACTCTTAGAAAAAAGAAGAAAACAATAGAAGAAATTTTCGAGAATCTTATCTATGATTAAAAAATTATTTTATAATCTTTTTTTTTCTATTTATATTAATTTTACGAAGTAATGAAAAAAAATTATTTAATATCTACTGATCTTGATGGAACATTCTTAGGATATGAAGACTTTGACTATAAAGTAAACAAGATAATAGTATCCAAAATTGTACATAAGAATATTCCAATAATATTTAATACTAGTAAAACTTTTGATGAAGTTATTGATATCAAAAATGAATTAAAAATTTATATGCCTTTTATAGTGGAAAATGGATCAGGAATTTTTTTTCCTACAAAGGAAACTATAACAAAGAAAAAATATTCAAGAAATGATTTTCAACTTATTTCAAGTGGTCCTTCTAGGGAAGATATAAATAACATAATTAATTCTAACTTTTCTGAATTTACTGATCTTTTTGATTTTTCAAATGAATTGAATAAAGAAGATTTAAAAAAAATCTCTGGATTACCATATGCGAGATTAAAAAATTTGTTAAATAGGCAATTCAGTGAATTGCTAGTTTGGAAATCAAACAAAAAAAAATTGAAAGATTTTGAATATAAATTATCCGAATTTGGTCTCTCACTTACAAAAGGGGCACGATTCTTGCATCTTAAAGGTCAAAGTAATAAAGGAACTGCATTGAGAGAGCTTTTAGTTCATATGAAAAAAGTTAAAAAAGTTGATAATTACTGTGTCATTGCATTAGGTGACAGCGAAAATGATGTGGAAATGCTACAAATAAGTGATCATCCTTTTTTGATAAAAATACCTAATAGAGACTTCATTAAATTTAAAGGTTCCAACAAGGTAAGAAAATCTAGAAATCCAGCCCCCATAGGTTGGAAAGAATCAATACTATCCTTGGACGATTTCAATAAATTAATTTTAGAGGAAATATAATGTCTGATTTTCACCAAAATGGAATCATATCAACCCTTCACAATTTTAATATAAAATCAAAGAAAGAAATTGAAGAAGAATTAAGGCTTTTCTCGAAAAGAAGACCAATTCAACTCATACTACCTTCTCTATTTTCAGAAATTAAAAGACCTGCCCTTAGAAGGATAATCAATGAGTTAAATAAAACTGATTACATAAATGAAGTAATAATTGGTCTAGATCAGGCATCCAAAGGTGAGTTTGAAGAAGCCAAAAAATTTTTTTCTACCCTAAAAATCAAACATAAAATTCTATGGAATGATGGTCCAAACTTGTTAAAATTGGATAAAGAGCTCAAAAAAATTAATCTTAGTCCACAGAACTTTGGCAAGGGAAGGAATGTTTGGTATTGCATGGGATATTCAATTGCATGTGACAAAGCTGAAGCTATTGCCATACATGATTGTGATATAAAAACATATACAAATGAAATTCTAGCCAAACTAATATATCCAGTAGCAAATCCCAAATTGAATTTTGAATTTTGCAAAGGATATTATCCAAGAATTTCAAAAAATAATATTAACGGGAGGGTATCAAGACTTTTGGTAACCCCACTTATTAAAGCATTAAAAAAAATAATTGGACCTTCAGAATACTTAGACTTTATGGACTCATTTAGATATCCACTAGCAGGTGAGTGTTCTTTTAGGAAAAGGATTTTGCGTGAAGTTAGGATACCTAGTGATTGGGGCCTTGAGATTGGAATATTATCTGAGATGCATAGGAATTATAGAAATAGCAGAATATGTCAAGTTGATATAGCTGATAAGTATGATCATAAACATCAAGATTTATCACCAGATGATACAAGTAAAGGCTTATCAAAAATGTCTATTGATATAGCTAAAACTCTTCTTAGGAAACTTGCAACTCAGGGCAATACTTTTAGCATGGAAAATTTTAGAAGTTTAAAAGCAACTTATTATAGAATTGCCTTAGATTTTGTCGAAATATATAAAAAGGATTGTGATATGAATTCTATAAATTTAGATATACATAAAGAGGAAAAGGCAGTTGAATTATTTGCAGAAAATATAATGAATGCTGGCGAAGCATTTTTAGAAAAACCTTTAGAAACACCCTTCATACCAACATGGAATCGTGTAGAAAGTGCAAAGCCAGGATTTATGAAAAGACTTAAAGCCGCTGTAGAATCGTACAATTAAAATGATTAAAGAATTCAAGGAAAGAGTAAATTTACATTTAAAGAAAATTTATCGTGGAATTCAGCTCAACGAAAAAATAGAGAATATTGGAAAAGACTTAATTGATATTATTGGGAAAGGTAGAAAATATCAAAGAAGATCTAAAAATTTAAGCTCATGGTCAGAAAAAGATTGTATGTTAATCACTTATGGTGATTCAGTCAAAAGCAATGATAAAGTTCCACTTGAAAATTTAAGAGAATTGATAAAAGAAAAGTTTCCTAAAACTTTTACCATTATTCATATTTTACCATTTTTTCCCTATAGTTCTGATGAAGGCTTTTCTGTTAAAAACTTTTATGAGGTTAACAATTGTCTTGGCGAATGGGATGATATAAGAGCAATTTCTAACGACTACCTTATTATGAGTGATTTGGTCATCAACCATATGTCTAGTGAAAGCAAATGGTTTCAAAACTTCTTAAAAGGTAAGGAAAAAGGTAAAAACTTTTTCCTAAAAGTTGATTCAGCCATTGATTTAAGAAAAGTCTTTAGACCAAGAGCATCAAGCATTAGCAAGAAAGTTGAATTAAATGGAAAAACTGAAAATGTCTGGTGCACCTTTAGTCACGACCAAGTTGATTTTGATTTTAAAAATCCTGATGTGATTAGAGAATTTATTAGAATTATAAAGTTTTATTTAGACAACGGGGTAAGACTATTTAGGCTTGATGCAATTGCTTTTATTTGGAAAGAAAAAGATACTAATTGTATAAATCTTAGTCAAACACATGAAATAGTAAGATTAATAAGAACTTTGTTGGACTACACTTACGAAAAGACTGTACTGCTTACAGAAACTAATATATTAAAAAGAGAAAATTTAAGTTATTTTGGAAATGGAAATGAGGCTCATTGGATTTACAATTTTTCACTACCTCCCCTTTTACTCCATACAATGATAAATAGCGACTGTACAAGATTAAGACAATGGGCAATGACAATGCCCCCTACTCAAATGGGAAATTCATATTTAAATTTTATATCTTCACATGATGGAATCGGATTAAGACCTGCTGAAGGGTTACTTGATAGTAAAGAGCTGCATACACTAGCAGAGACAATGGTTAAATTTGGTGGAAAAATATCATCAAGAGAAAATAACAGTGGGGACCTTTCTCCTTATGAAATAAATATATCTGCTGTAGATGCATTTAGTGGAGACATTGATGGACAAGATGACTATAGCTTTGACAGATTTATGTGTGCACATGCAATAATGCTAGGCTTAGAAGGAGTTCCCGCAATATATATAAATTCTTTTTTTGGAAAAAAGAATGACTATATAGGATTAGAAAAAACAAAAGTTAATAGATCTATTAACAGGTATAGATGGAAGGATGTTGAGATAAAAAATATTTTATCTGATAAACATAGTCACAATTCAAGAAAATTTGAGGCACTTAAATATTTAATAGAGCTCAGATCTTTACAGCCTGCATTTCACCCTAATGCTCAACAGTTTATATTACAATTAGGTAAAAAAGCTTTTGGTTTTTACAGGCAAAGCATCGATAAGAAGCAAACAATTTTTTGTATAAGTAATGTAACAAAAACATATAATTCAATATCATTGATAGATTTAGATATTAAATTATCAGGGAAATGGAATGATTTAATCCTTAAGGAGTCACTAGAGTTTGATGAGAGTTATTTGCACTTAAAACCGTTTCAAACTGTCTGGATATCAAATGGAATATAACTAAAACTTAATCATCTATGATAATATTATTCTGAATGAGAATATGTGAGATTATCGCTAACAAGAAATATAAAAGAATCCTGAAGACTATCGCTGAGAAACAAGGAGCAATAGATTTTTGGTGGTCATCTGAATTAGAAGATGGAAGACAAATTTATACCATGGTTGTTACTGACGATGCAAGACAATCCTTAATAGATAGTATTCAAGTCTTATTTGAAGATGACAAAGAAGCCAAAATACTTATCCTGCCTGTTGATGCATCAATACCAAGACTTCAAGAAGATAAAGACAAGAACTCTGACATTAAATCAAAAACAACAAGAGAAGAGCTTTTCGAACAAGTAAGTAAAGGAATCAATTTTAATATTAACTATGTCTTTATGGTTATTCTTTCTTCTATAGTTGCAACTATTGGTCTATCGGAAGATAACATAGCTGTTGTTGTAGGAGCTATGGTAATTGCACCTCTATTGGGTCCTAATTTAGCATTGTCTTTTGCGGCCACAATAGGTTCAAAAAAACTAGCCATATCGTCACTTAAGTCATTAATCATTGGCATTGCGTTAACATTAGGTGTTACTTTCTCTATTTCATTTTTTTCTGATATAAACTCATTAAGCAATGAAATTATATCCCGAACAAAAGTTGGGCTCGGCGATATTGTTTTAGCATTAGCATCTGGTGCTGCAGCAGCACTTTCAATGACAACTGGCATATCTGCTTCTCTTGTTGGTGTGATGGTATCTGTTGCACTCTTGCCGCCAGCTGCAAGTTTTGCGATTTTATTGGCTAATGAAAGATATGAAATGGCAGCTGGAGCCTTGATTCTGTTATTAATAAATACTGTTTGTGTCCAACTATCTGGAAGTCTCACTTTTATCTGCCAAGGATTTAGAGGAAGAACTTATTTAGAAAGGGAGGAAGCAAAGAGTGGTCTTACAATTTTTATGTCTTTTTGGATTATTATAATTAGCATTTTGATTGCAAGTGCACTGTATGTTAATTAACTAATTTCATGAATATTAAATGGATACAAAAAATGCTTAAAGATAACTTTATTGAAGAGCTAGGAATAGAATTCTTAGAGGAAAAAAAATCTGGCGTAATCTTAAAATTAAATGCCTCCAAGAAGTTAATGGCTCCTAATGGATATATTCATGGTGGAGCGATCACTTCACTTGCAGATACCGCTTGTGGTATAGGTGCCTTCTTAACATTAGAAAAAGATCAAAATTTTACAACTATAGAACTAAAAACAAATTTTATAAGTGCTGCAAAAGACGGAGATGATATCTTATGCGAATCTAAGCTTATTCACAAAGGCAGAACTACTCAAGTTTGGGATGCTGAAGTTTTTAATTCAAATGGTAAAAAGAAAATAGCTCTTACTAGATGCACACAATTTATTTTCAGTAAATAAATTTATTTATTAATTTTTATTTTTTTTAAAATTTCTTGTGTATTCTCTGAATAAAAAATATCAAGGAATATTTCTAGTTTTTCATCTGAGTCTAACAATACTGATTCATCATAAATATTTAAAGATTTCTTTAGATCTTTTATAGCATCAATATCTTTTTTAGCATATGATAAAACATTCTTTTCAACTAATTCATCAGAGTCATAAATTAAATCCACTAGTCCCAAATCTTTTGCTTCATGAGGACTGAACATTTTTCCAGAATATAAAATAATTTTAGCATTTTGATTTCCAACTATCGATTTTAGTATCTGTATGGTACTAAAAAAAAGGGATAAACCAATATTTACTTCGTTTAATGCGATTTTTGACCTTCCATCTGCCATGTATCTGAAATCAGTGCTTAATGCAATCATACAACCACCACCTGTTGCATGACCATTAATTTTAGAAATTGTGATTTTAGGATATTGGTAAATTTTTTTACATGTAGAAACCAATAAATTTAAAGAGTCTTTCAAGCTGTCTCTATCTAATTTTAAATATTCGGGAATATCAAGCCCAAAAGAAAAGAATTTAAGATCAGAGCCAGAAAAAACTACAACAGTTGAATTTGTTGAGTCTTTATACTTATCTAATACATCATTGAGCTCTAATAGAAACTGGTGGTTAATAGCATTTACGGGAGATCGGACAAAGTTAATTTCTAATACTTTGTCCGATTCCTTTACCGTAATAAAATTCATACGGGGATTATACCTTAGAAGGAGCTAAACTATAATGGTAGCGACAATAAGACCTACGACTAAAGCAACCCCAGCGTAATAAAAAAGAGCATTCGTTAAAGGAGCTGCAGGCTTCATAGTATTATCGTACATTCTTAGATATTCTGCTTTGGATTTTTGTCTTTGCCTTTTCATCATTAACCTCTTAACCCTAAGTTACTTGAAATGAAAAATATGTCAAACTTTTTTGATAAAATATGACTTATTATCTAGACAAATGAATAATTACCGGTACTTAGGAATTTATTGTTGTATTTTCTATAAATCAGTTACAATCTATTTATGTTTAGATTGAAATTTTTAGTCTATATATCAGTCTTATTTATGGTTTTAACTCTATCTTTGAGTGGTGTTTCATATGCTGGACATTGTAGTGGAGGGCATGACAAAAAATCTGACTCATGTTCTGAAAAATCTTACGGTGAAAAAGCATCCTCATGTAGTGAAAAATCAAACGATGATAGATCAGAAACTTAGTTTTTATTAGGCTTTTTTCATTCTAAGGAGGCTATAATGCTTAAGTTGTTTACTTTTCTTACGATTTTTATATTATCATCCCCTTTTTCACATGCTGGTTCCTGCTCAATAAATCTTGAAGGAAATACAATGATGCAATACTCATCTAATACTATTGAAATTGATAGTTCATGCTCTGAGTTTGTAATCAAATTTAAAAATATAAGTACTGTTGCAAAAGAATATGGCGGTCATAACGTTATTGTATCTAAAGATAGTGATTTTGGTGCTCTAACCTCATTAGTAGATCCTACTGTGCACTCTGCTGAAAATGGTTATCTACCTAATTCTAATAAATTGATTGCCAAATCACCTATTATAGGACCTAATGAAACTTACGATGTTAAAATTGATGTTTCTAAATTAAATATCAGTGAGAAATATGTTTATTGGTGTAGTTTTACAGGGCACTGGGGTGTTATGAAAGGAAATTTGGTAATGAAATAGGAGACAGATTTGAAACTTTTCTATATAGAGCTTAAATATAAAAATAAAGTTGATATCCTTGGTGAATTCCTTGTAAAAAGTGAAGACGA
>JAURPH010000008.1 GCA_030835345.1 Thermodesulfobacteriota bacterium | reverse complement strand
CCAAACTCATAACCTCTACCATCTTGTGTGTCATCACTTTTTTCCCAACTATCCATTCGTGCTTGAATTCTAGCACCAAGAGAAAGTTTAAAAGCATCACCAGATTTAAAAGTTAATCCTTTACCAGCTTTCCAGCTTACTTTAAAATCTTTTGCTTCAGTATCTAAATCACTACCAAAAGTAGTAGCAAATTTATCAGCAGCAGAATCACCATCCATATTAGCCGTCGCAACTTCCTTAGAAAATGCAGCGGGTCCAATAAAGATAGATGCAACTAATAAATAAATAATTACAAAATTTCTCATGTAAACCTCCTTGAGAATAAATTAATTATTACTAAAGAATATATTTACTAATTGTTAATTTTCTATTAAGAATTGATTAATAAAAGATTAAAATATATTATCGCTATTATCTACCCATGAAGTCTATAATAAATAATTATATTTGTAAATATTTTGTTAAAAATATGTTAATTTCTAAAAAATTTATTTTTTTTTTTGAAAATTATTCAATACTTTATATGTGGACAAATTAATTGCTATAGCTGAGGACGAAAAAGATCTTTCTGAAATACTGTCTATAAACTTAAATCAAGAGGGCTATAAAACCAAAATCTTTGCAAACGGAATTGAGCTTTTAAATTTTTGTAAATCCGTAATCCCAGACTTAATTCTCTTGGACATTATGATGCCGAAGCTAGATGGAATCGAAACTTGTAAATTAATTAGAAAAGAATCTAAACTCCAAGATATTCCCATTATTTTTATAACGGCAAAATCAGCTGAATCTGATATTGTAGTTGGTCATGAAGTTGGTGGGAATGATTATCTAATAAAACCAATAAGCTCTAAGGTTCTAGTAGCAAAAATTAAAAGACTTTTAAATAAAACAAAAAATATTTCTGGAGCAAATTTTTTAATATTAAATGAAATAAGATTAGATATGGATTCTTATTCTACATTCATAAATGATAAAAAGATCGACTTAACAAGAACTGAGTTTCTATTACTTGAAGCACTAATCAAAAACCAAGGAAGAGTCTTATCCAGAGATCAGCTTGTCAAAAGGAAAAGAATTTGGGGAGATGATAAAATAATATATGATAGAACAATTGATGTGCATGTTAAAAATTTAAGAGAAAAACTGGCCAGTAGTGGAAAGATTATTAAGACCGTAAGAGGAATAGGATATATAATAGATACAAATGATTAATATTTTTGAGCGAAGAAGGTATTTAATAATTCTCATAACAATACTTTATTTCTTCGGAATTTTAGAACAAATTCTTAATAGTGAAAATTTTCTAGATTTCTTATCGAACATTTTTTTTCAATTATCAACAATTATATATATATTTTCTGTAATTTTTGTAATTAGGTTAATATCCTCAGCAAGGAAAATTAAAAGATTATCTAATGAAATAATAAGTGGAAAATTTACTAGTGATATAAATCTAGTAAAAGCAAAAGACTCTTATGATAAAGCAACATATGAAATTATAGACTCGTTCTCAAAAGAATTATCAAAAGAAAAAAATTCAGTAAATGAACTAGAAAATATTCTTGCGAATATAAAGTTTGGCTTAATGGTAATTGAAAACAAAGAAGATAGGATTATTTATATCAATAATGAACTAAAAAAAATCATAGGTATTCCAAGTACAGAATCTTGTATTAATAAAAAATATTGGGAAATATTTTTTAATAGTTCATTTAGTGATGTAGTTGATATAGCAAAAAAAAAGAAATCTTATATAAAGAGTGAAATATCACTAGGAACTACTTTGGATAAAATTTTGGTAGTTAGGATTGGATATATAGATGACAATAAAAACAAAATGCTAATAACATTAAGTGATGTCACCGAAACTAGACAAATAAATAAAATTAAAGAAGAGTTGGTTTTAAATGTGTCTCATGAGTTGAGAACACCCTTGAGTGGAATCATTGGTGCCATTGAACTCCTTAATGCAAATATAGGAAAAGAAAATGAAACAACTAATAAAATGATAGATATCATTGAAAGGAACTCAAGTAGATTAAATGAGATCACTCAAGATCTTCTTGTCCTTTCAGAAATTGAAAACAAAGAAAAGAGTAAGGATGTTGAAAGACATATTGTTGACCTAAAAGGACTTATTGATAATGTAGAGGAGATAATTTTTTCTTCACAAAATGATAAGAAAATTAAAATAATAAAAAATTATCAAAATGCATCCATTCCATTTAATGGTTATTCAAGTGAGCTAGAAAAAATATTCACTAATTTATTACAAAATTCATTAAAATTTGTTCCTAATAATGGAAAGATTGAAATTAATATTATTCAAAATTTAGATAAAATTATCATTGAAATAAAAGATAATGGCCCGGGAATAAACCCTGCAAATTTAGAAAAAATTTTTGAAAGATTTTATACAATAGACTCAAGCAGGTCTAAAGATTTAACTGGCACTGGCCTTGGGTTGAGTATAGTAAAACATGCTGTAAATCTTCATGAAGGCAAGATTGAAGCTCTCCCATTCAACGATGGTGCTTTTTTTAAAATTACACTGCCTATTGTTAACTAGATGTTTACAATTTCTTAACACAATCTTAACAATTAGCCTTTTTAATTATGTAAAAATATTAAGGAGGAATTTATGAAAAAATTCTTATTAAGTTTTACACTTTTTGTTCTTATGGTATCACCGGGTTTTGCTTTAGAAGTTGATCCAGCAATCCCAGCATACAAAAAAGTTAGTGGTGTCAGTGGAACAATTTCTAGTGTTGGATCAGACACTATGAATAATATGATGGCACTATGGTGTGAGGGCTTCACAAAAGTTTACCCAAATGTTAAGTGTCAAATTGAAGGTAAAGGATCTAGTACTGCCCCACCTGCACTAATTGCTGGTACCAGTAATATAGGACCAATGTCTAGAAAAATGAAAGGGAAAGAAGTTAAGAAGTTTGAGTCTGCTTTTGGATATAAGCCAATTAGAATAAGAACTGCTATGGATGCCCTTGCAGTTTTTCTTCATAAAGATAATCCCGTTGAATGTATGAGTATCAAGCAGGTAGATGCAGTATTCTCAAAAACCAGAAAATGTGGTGGCAATGAAGATATTGTTGTATGGGGACAACTTGGCCTTAAAGGAAAATTGAGATATAAACCTATTAGTATTTATGGCCGTAATTCAGCTTCTGGCACATATGGTTATTTTAAGAAAAAAGCAACATGTAAGGGAGATTATAAAGACTCTGTTAAAGAACAACCAGGGTCATCAGCTGTTGTTCAGGGAATAACAAATGATCTTTATGCAATTGGTTACAGCGGTATTGGCTATAAGACTTCGGGTGTTAAAGCAATAGCATTAAGTAAAAAAGGGAAACCATGTGCTGACCCAACTGTTGAATCAATAGAAAAAGGGACTTATCCATTAGCTAGATTTTTACAATTCTATGTGAATCAAAAGCCTGGGGAAAAATTAGAACCATTGGTTTATGAATTTATTCAATTTGCATTAAGTAAAGAGGGTCAAGAAGTAGTAATAAAAGATGGATATATTCCACTAAATAAAAAACAAGTTGATGATGTGTTAAAACAATTAAACTAACAAGGTAAAAAATTTATGGCTCAGTTTAAAAATAATATAAGAAAAAAAATTGAGCCTTTTAGAAAATTCAAAGATAATGCCGCTAAGAGTATTTTTGCTTTTGGCGGTTTTTTTATAATTCTTTCAATTTTTTTGATAATTTTCTTTATAGGAAAAGAGGCTGTTCCTTTATTTAAAAGTTACCAAGTAGATTCAAATAAAAATTTTTTAACAGACAAAGAAATTTCTGAAAATATTATTGATTTTTATCCAGATGAATATAATGAAAATCTGCTATTTGTGAACAAAGATGGCCAATTAAATTTTTATAATTTAAATACTGGAAAAATTAAATACACATATTCACCTGTCCTTTTAGAAAATGAAACCATTGTTTCGTCAAACAGCTTTGCTGGGGATTTAGATAGAATCTTAGCTCTAGGTACAAGTAGTGGAAGAATTTTATCATTCAAATTGAAATTTAAATTAAAATATACAAGCAATTTAGACAGAATTGTAGACTTAATGATAATTCCTAGCACATCTATAACATTAAGTGAAAATGCTATAATTAAATTCGATCTTATTGAAAATGAAGAGTCAGTTACTGCCGTAGTGTTGGATTCAAATAAAGAAATAAAATTCTTTCATTCAGAAGAAAACAATGAAGAAATACTATCGGAATCATTAGAAACATCTTCAGTGAATAAAGTTTACAACTTAACAACTAATTTAAGAAATCCACCAACTGATATAGGTTTGTATTTTCATAAAAATAAAGTAGTAGCGGCAAGTGAAGGAGGGGAAATATTTCTATGGAGTATAGAAAACAATCAAGTTGTTTTGCTTCAGCAATTCAAACTATCAGAAAATCAAATTAATAAAATTACGATGTTGAGTGGTAGAAACTCTATGGTGATTTCTGATCAAAATGGTTCAAACTTTGTTTTTTTTCTAATTAATAATAATTTATTAAAAATTAGAGAGCTTCCAAAACATGAGCATCCTATCAAGAATGCATTTAGGGGAAATTTAAAAAAAATATTTACTTCTGTGGATACAAAAGGAAATGTGAAGATTAGTTCTACTACCTCAGGGAAAGAACTACTTAATTTTAAAATAAAAGACTATGACTTAATCAATTTCGCTTTTAAGGACATTGGATTATTAAGTTTTCAAAATAACAATATAGAAATAAATGAATTTGATATTGAACATCCTGAAACTAGTTTAAAAAGCACTTTTACTAAAGTTTGGTATGAAGGTTTTCAACAACCCGAATATGTTTGGCAATCAGCAGGTGGTACAGATGATTTTGAGCCAAAATTAAGCTTAATACCCCTTATTTTTGGAACTTTAAAAGGAACATTCTATGCTGTTATTTTTGCGCTTCCAATTGCAATATTAGCTGCAATTTGTGTATCACAATTTATGGCTCCAAGACTTAAAAATATTATTAAACCTGTAATTGAGATTATGGCTGCCCTGCCTAGTGTAGTACTAGGTTTCCTTGCTGGTTTATGGCTTGCACCAAGGCTAGATTCTGTTCTCGTTGGGGTTATTATTTTTCCCATTTTATTAATACTTTCATCTTTAGCCTTACCACCAATATGGGAAAAAATTAAAGAAAAGACAATTATTAAAACAGAAGGAATTCAGTTTTTTGTGATCTCAATTCCAATCATAATTATAATTTTTTACCTAGGATTAGTGCTTGGGGAATTCATAGAAAATACTATCTTTTTTGGAAGCTTCACTGACTGGCTTTATCAATCAGCCGGTGTTAACTATGACCAACGAAATGCTTTAGTTATAGGTATTGCAATGGGATTTGCGGTTATACCTATAATTTTTACAATTTCTGAAGATGCATTATCTAATGTTCCCCAACATCTTGTTTCTGGATCTTTAGCTCTTGGAGCATCTAAATGGCAAACAGCATTAAAAGTTGTTTTGCCTAGTGCAAGTCCAGGAATATTTAGTGGTGTAATGATTGGAATCGGAAGAGCGATTGGGGAAACAATGATTGTATTGATGGCTACTGGAAATACTGCAATAATGGATTGGGATATATTTAATGGATTTAGAACTTTGGCAGCGAATATAGCAGTTGAAATCCCTGAAGCACCCGTTGGTGGAAGTCTATACAGAATGTTATTTTTATCTTCAATTATATTATTTATGTTTACATTTATTATCAACTCTATTGCTGAAACAGTAAGAATTAAGTTAAGAAAAAAATATAAGGAATTGTAAAAGGCAAATGAAGAAATATTTCAAAGATGGTTCTACTTATGTGTGGTTAACAGGTGCAATGGCATCTTTAAGTATGCTTTTAGTGGCTGGATTATTTTTGCTAATTTTTTATTATGGCTTCAGCACTTTCTGGCAAAGTAATGTAGCTACAGTAAAATTAAAAGATGGCTCATATATTTCAGGTGAATTCAAAAAGGAAGGGAAGAATTATAATGATGAAGATACTATTCAATTAAAAATAGGTAATAGAGATTTATACGGATTAGATTTCAGGTGGTTTACTAAAAAAAATATAGACAGTGTTAGTTATGACAAAGAATTGCTCTTAGTTGAAAGAAACGAATGGGGAGTTTTCTATGGTTTTCCGAAGGAACTACAAATAGGAAACGAATCAATCATTTATGAAAGAGATAAAGATAGGTTTTATCAAATACTTGAACAAAAATTAAAATTCAAAAAAACAGTTGTTATGAAAATCGAAGACTTGGAACATAAAATAAGTAAAATAAATTATAATTTAAAAAATTTAGATCTAGAAAGAAAATCATCTACTTTGGAAAGAAAAGAAGAAATTGAAAATGAAGTTTTGCTTATAGAAGAAAAATATCAAGTTTTAGAAAAAAGGCTTTTTGAACAAGCCGATAAGTTGAAAAATATAAAATTAAGACTCTATACATCAGATGGCCTAGAAAAAACTTTAACATTAGAAAATATTGAGAGATACTTAAAGCCAAATTCATTATCTATTTTGGGCAAAATTGGTCTATATTTTAGTAAAATATGGGAATTTGTTAGCGATGAACCAAGAGAATCAAACACTGAAGGCGGTGTTTTTCCTGCAATATTTGGGACTGTACTAATGGTATTAATAATGAGCATTGTAGTATTGCCTTTAGGTGTTATAGCAGCTGTTTATTTAAATGAATATGCAAAACCCGGAAAATTTCTTAATCTTGTTAGAATATGTGTGAATAATTTAGCAGGTGTCCCATCAATTGTATTTGGTGTATTTGGACTTGGATTTTTTATTTATGGAATTGGGGGAACATTAGACCAATTATTTTTCTCAGATGCTTTACCATCACCAACTTTTGGTACGGGGGGAATATTATGGGCCTCTTTAACATTAGCACTATTAACTGTTCCAGTTGTAATTGTTTCCACTGAAGAAGGCTTAAATGCGGTCCCCAAAGGTATAAGAGATGGATCTCTTGCATTAGGTTCCACAAAGTGGGAAACTCTCAAAAATATCATTATTCCAAGTGCAATGCCTGGGATTCTTACCGGTTTAATACTCGCAATAGCAAGGGCAACCGGGGAAGTTGCGCCTTTGATGATTACAGGTGTTGTTAAATTAGCACCATCAATGCCAATTGACAGCTTCTTTCCATATTTACATTTTGAAAGAAAATTTATGCACCTTGGTTTCCATATATATGATGTTGGATTTCAATCCCCTAACTCAGAAGCGGCGCTTCCAATGGTATTTTCAACAACTTTATTATTAATTCTTATAGTTATTACATTAAATTTAACTGCTATATTATTAAGAAATAGATTAAAGAAAAAATATAAGGGAATGATATAAAATGAGTAAAGCAATAAATATAAGAAACTTATCTCTTTATTATGGAAAAGCTAAAGCTTTGAAGGAAGTTACTCTAGATATAGAAGCTAATAAATCTACAGCCTTCATTGGTCCATCAGGTTGTGGGAAATCTACATTATTAAGATGTCTTAATAGACTAAATGATTTAATTGAAGGCGTTAAAATTGAAGGAGAAATTACAATTTCGGGAACCAATATATATGACCCATCTATTGACCTAACTAATTTAAGAAGGAATGTTGGGATGGTATTTCAAAAATCTAATCCTTTCCCTCTATCAATATATGAGAACATTGCTTATGGGTTAAAAATTGCAGGTATTAAAGATAAGAGTAAGCTAGACCATGTAGTAGAGAAAAGTTTAAAAGGTGCTGCATTGTGGGATGAGGTTAAAGATAGACTGAATGAATCAGCATATGGATTATCTGGAGGTCAACAACAAAGATTGTGTATCGCAAGGGCTATTGCTGTTGAGCCAACGATTTTATTAATGGATGAACCATGTTCAGCATTAGATCCAATAGCCACTGCAAAAGTTGAGGAACTAATTAAAGAGTTAAAAAAAGATTATACAATTGTAATTGTTACTCATAATATGCAACAAGCATCTAGAGTATCTGACTATACAGCCTTTATGTTTTTAGGAGAATTAATTGAATTTGATGAAACAAAAACAATATTTATGAATCCAAGTATTCAACAAACCAATGACTATATTAGTGGAAGGTTTGGTTAATAATGTTTTTTTAAAATTTTACTAACTTAAAAAAGGAGTTTTTTAAATGACGGAACTTGAAGAAAGAATTGATAATATTAGACATGCTTTAGTTAACATGGCTTCAATGGTTGAAACCAATATTAATAATTCTCTAAAATGTCTTACTGAAAGGAATAAGTCATTATCAGATGAAATATTTACTCAAGAATTAGAAGTAAATAAATTGGATAATGAAATTGATACTCAAGGAATTGAAACTTTGGCATTATTTCAACCTGTATCTGAGGACTTAAGATATGTTGTTATGGCAATGAAAATTAATAAGGATTTAGAAAGAATAGGTGATCATGCAGTTGGTATAACAAGAAAAGCTGTTGAACTTTTAGAATTCCCTACAGTTATAGAATATGTGGAACTTCCAAAAATGGCTTTCTCTGCCTCTAAAATGGTTAGCGACTCTATCAAATCATTTATCTCTGGAAATAAACAATTGGCAATAGATGTTTGTGAAAGAGACAGGGAAATTGATAAATCATATATCAAAATATCTGAAGAAATAATCTCTTTAATGAAAAATGATTCATCTATCATTGACGGAGCTAAATTTCTTTTATTAATATTAAAAGATATAGAGAGAATTGGGGATTTAGCAACCAACATTGCCGAAGATAGTTATTATATTCAAACTGGTACAATAATTAGACATGGAAACCTTATCTAATTTTTCTATTTGGTGCTTTATCTGAATCATTATAAATTTCTAATGCCTCTGGCAATAAAGCTTTTATATTTTCAATTCTCTGTAAAGTTGTAGGATGAGTGCTTAACCAAACAGGTGGTCGCTTTTTGCTTTTAGTTGCTTCATACATTGCTTCCCAAAATATCAATGCTTCTTCAGGGTTATACCCCGCTCTTGCCATGTATGTAAGTCCCATTCTATCTGCTTCATTTTCATGCTTCCTACTAAAAGGCAAAATTACTCCAACCAAAACTGTAGGTAAATATGCTTGAAAAACTGCATATTGTATTGCTGGATCTTTATCTCTCATTGCAATTTGGACTGCAACTGCGCCAACTTGAGCTAGGATTCCTATGCTAACTCTTTCGCCACCATGACGAGCAGTTGCATGTGCAATTTCATGAGCCATAACAGTGGCTACTTGAGCTTCATTATCCATGATATTTAAGATTCCATCATAAAAGGCTATTTTACCGCCGGGTAAGCACCAAGCATTTATTACGTCACCTTGAAAGACATTGAATTCCCACTGATAATTTTTCTCGGTCTGAAGAGCAATTCTATTTCCTACATCATTAACATATTCAACATATCTTTTATTTTTTGAAGGCTCTTCTTTTTCAAGGACTTGATTGTAAGCTTGTAAACCTAGCTGGAGTTCTTGGAACTCGGAAATTAAAATTAATTGACTTCTACCTGTAATTGGGACTGTACTGCAAGATATTACAAATAAAGATAAAAAGGTAAGAGCTATTACAAATTCTTTAAATAGTCTCTTACCTTTTAAAAAGCTTATCATCTAGTTATTTTGAAAAGAATTTTTTCATTCTTTCTATACCTTCATGAATATCATCATCATGAACAGCATATGTTATTCGAACGAAACCTTCTCCTTGGGTACCAAAAGCAGTTCCAGCAACTACAGCTACACCTGCCTCTTCAACTAATCTATCAGTAAATTCTTGTGAGCTTAAACCTGTACCTGTTATATCAGGGAAACAATAAAAAGATCCTGGAGGAGTTATACATTTTATACCAGGAACTTCATTTAAACCTTTAACCATGAGATTTCTTTTATGTTGAAGTAATTCACGTTTTTCATAAGTCCAATCTTGTGGTCCAGTTACCGCTTCATAAGCTGCTCTTTGAATAAAGGCTGCAACATTTGTTATAGAATCCTGAAGGAAAATAGATAGCTTAGTGATAATCTCTTCATTTGCTACAGCAAAACCAATTCTCCATCCAGTCATTGCATAAGTTTTAGACCAAGTATCAATAACGATACATCTATCTTTCATCTCAGGAATAGATGATATGGTTTTATGCTTACCACCATCATATATAACCTGACTAAATATTTCATCAGTAATGACAAGTAAATTAGGATGTTTAAGAACAATCTTTGCAATCTCTTCAGGGTTTTCAACAATCTGACCATTAGGTCTTTGAGGTGTATTAATAATTAATAATTTTGTCTTATCAGTAATCATTGCATCAAGCTTTTCTAGGTCATACTGCCAATCATCTGTATTGAGTGGAGTGTGGTCAATTTTAGCATTGACATATTTAGCCCAAACTTCATCAGGTGGATAGCCAGGGTTTGGGAAAATCACATGATCCCCATCTTCTAGTAATGTTAATAGGGTCATAGTTAGCGCATTCTTTGCACCAGCACAAATAATAACCTCTTCAGGTTTTGTTCCAGGTCTTCTTTCTTTCATAACTTCATGAGCAATGTGCTCTCTCAACTCAGGTAGTCCTGGTCCTGGATCATATCTAACATAACCTGCATTCAATGCATCAACAGTTGCTTTCAAAATATGTTCAGGAGTTTCAAAATCTGAACCTTGATAATCCCCTTTCTCTAAATGAATAATTTTTTTACCAGTTTCTTTCTCAAGCTTCTTTGCTACACGCATGCTTGCCCACTGTTTTGGCAGTGTGAAATGGTCAGTTCTTTTACTAAAATTGTATCCCATAATAAAACCTCCGGGCCCTCTCAATATTAACAATTATTACTGATTGAAATAAAAATTATGAGATATATAATCTTTTTGTCAAATTGGTTTAATGAAAAACTAATATCAAATTAAAAGCGAAGAAGTTGAGGGATGAAATTTGAAAATTGATAAAAATAAAAAAGTATCCGCTATTGAGGTGAAACCTGATAGAAAAATCTCAGAATTATTGGAATTAATGGAAAATACTGGATTTCAGGGTAAAAATCTTGCAAAATCAGTGTCAGTTTATGAAAAAATGATAAAAAACCCAGATGTTACCATTCTTTTTGGATATGCAGCCTCTTTATCAACTACTGGTCAATGGAAAATTATTAACTGGTTATTAGAAAATAATTATATTGATATCTTAATTCCAACCGGTGCAAATATATCAGAAGATATAGTTGAAGCAATGGGCGGGGCATATATACAACACACACATAACTCTAATGATCCTAAACTTTTTGAGATGGGTTATAACAGATATTATGACATTCTTGGAGATGAGTCTGAATATCTTGATATGACCGAGCTAATAGCTGAATTCATTTTGACTTTAGATGAAAATTATAATTATTCATCTAGAGAATTCTTAAAATTATTTGGTGATTGGCTTGGAGCAAAAGGAATAGAGTCTATTGTTACCATAGCTGCAAAAAATAATGTGCCTATTTTTTGTCCTGCTTTTGCTGATAGCCCATATGGTGATGCTGCATTAATAGCAAATTCAAAAAACTTTAAATTAAAAATCGATGCAATAAAGGATTATACTGAATATATGTCATTAGCTGAGCATTCTAAAGAAACTGGGGTTGTCTACATTGGCGGGGGGGTCCCCAAAGATTGGATTCAATTATTTTCAGTAACTGCTGACTTGTTATATAAAGACAGAAAAATCCCTAATAGAAATGATGGAAGACTGAGGAAAGATATGGATGAGACAGAGACTTATTATCCCCATAAATATGCAATCCAAATAACTACCGATTCACCGCAATGGGGTAGTCTCTCTGGCTGTACTTTTGAAGAGGCAGTTTCATGGGGGAAAGAAGATCCACAAGGGGATCTTGTTCAATGTTATTGTGATGCAACAATTGCTTTACCCATACTAAGTCATGGCTTATCCGAAAGGTTAAATGGAACAAAAAGAATTAGTAAGGAACTAACTAAAATTTTCTAAAATTTCATTAAATTGATTAACTTTGTCTGATGAGTCCTCGTAAGATAAGATTCCATTTATAACTGCTATACCAGTTACTCCAGTTGCTAATACTTCTCTAGCATTAGCTACCTCAATACCACCAATAGCAAATATTGGATAATCGGGGTGTTGGTTAATAATAGATTTCATCAACGAAAAGGGTGTTGGTTCCCTGTCAGGCTTTGTTTTAGTGAAATATGGCGTACCAATCGCAACATAGTCTGCACCTAAATCTTTAAATTTTTTTACTCTATCTGAATCTCCATAGCATGATACACCTATAACTTTTTCTTTTCCTAAAGCTCTACGGCAATCATTGAAACTTTGATCAGTTTTCCCAATATGCAAACCATCTGCTTCTGATTCTAATGCAATGTTAAGATTGTCATTAATTATAAATAATGTTTTATATTTTGAAGTAATCTTTCTTAGCTCTTTTGCCTTATAAAGCACTTCATCTTCAGGAGTATCTTTAATTCTTAATTGCAGTATATCTACATGGTTAGCTAAAAGAGTCTCTATTAAACTAAAATAACTACTTTGATCAATTAAAGACTCATCAGTAATCAAGTAAAGCCCTTTTAATAAATCTTTCATTTTATAATTTTTTGTCCAAGACACTTAAAACTTTATCGATTGAATTATCAACATCAATCGGCAAATTAGAAAAGGTTGAAGAAATCTCTGATAAATTACCAAGATGATAATCGATCTTTGAATCTACAAATTTAAGTCCATGTGCTGTTGATATAATTACAACTTTATCATTCTTTTTTATGATATTTTTTTTCACGAGCTTCTCAAATGCAGTTATTGCGACTCCAGTATGCGGGCAATTAAATGTGCCAGTCAAATCTACTTTAGCCGTAGATGAAGCAAGTTCCTCTTCTGAAGCTTGCTCAACAATACCATCAAATTCTTTAAGTATTTTAATTGCTTTGTTCACACTAACTGGATCACCTATTTGGATTGCATTAGCTAAAGTAGTTTTTGCTTTAACTGATTCAAAATTTTCAAAATTCTTCAAATAACTAAGATATAAAGGATTTGCATTTTCAGCTTGAGCGCAAACAAGTCTTGGCAACTTTTTAATAAGACCTAAATCTCTCAGCATTAAAAAACCCTTACCCAATGCGGATATATTCCCTAAATTCCCACCTGGAATAATAACCCAATCCGGAATTTCCCAATTAAACTGTTGGCACAATTCTATGCTTATGGTTTTTTGACCTTCAATTCTTAAAGAATTAATTGAATTTGCAAGATAAATATTTTTTTCTTCGCAAACTTTTTGCACAATTTTCATGCATCCATCAAAATCCGAATCTATTGAAAGAACTGTTGCACCATTTGCAAGAGGTTGAACAAGCTGAGCTATAGACACTTTATTTCTGGGTAAAAAAACTATCGATTTTATTCCTGCAGCAGCACAATATGCACTTAAGGCTGCTGATGTATCTCCAGTTGAGGCACATGCAACAGCACTTATATCTTTCCCATTAGAAATTAATTGTTTTACAGCAGAAACTAAGACTGTCATTCCTAAATCTTTAAAAGAACCTGTATGGCTATTTCCGCACATTTTTATCCATAAATCTTGAACACCAACTTGAGCCCCATATCTCTCTGCCCAAAAAAGATTAGTTCCGCCTTCATACATCGATACAATGTTTTCATCTTTTATAAAAGGTACGACCCATTCTTTCTTTCCCCAAACACCACTTCCATAAGGCCAATTTTGTTTTCTATATCTTGAATCAAAAAGATCTTTCCAATATGTTGAATCATATTTAGATAAAGCTTCTAAGTCATGTGTAACTTCTAGAAGGCTGTTTGTTTCAGGACATCTATAAAGAATTTCTTCAATTGGATATTTATTGTTTGAATTTTCAATACTTTGATACCAACAATTAAAATTATCCACCCGACAACTCCTTTGACATTATTTCATAAGGTGGATTAACATTTTCCCATATTGAGAAACTTTCAGCACCCTGATATGCAAGCATGTTCATACCATTGACATATTTAGCTCCTTTATTTTTCGCGGTATACAATAATTTTGTTAATGGTGGTGAGTAAATCAAATCATAAACACATTGATCACTTGATATGCTGTTTGAATTAATTAATTCAGGATCAGAGTCTTTCATTCCAATTGGAGTGCAATTCACAATAAGGTTTGAATCTTTACATCTATCATCTACATTATCATTCTCGATAATTTGAACCTTAGAAGTAAAATTAAAACCATCTAAATGTGTTTTTAATTCATTTGCTTTATCTTTAAATATATCAAAAATGAATATCTCCTTAACACCATTAGAACATAATTTAGAACATATCGCCTTTGATGCTCCGCCAGCTCCCAAAATTAGTGCTGTTGTACCATTAGGATTAAAACCATTATCCTCAAATAATGATTTACTAAATCCTAATCCATCAGTGTTATGACCCATTAGCTTTCCATCTTTTGAATAAAGTGTATTTACAGAACCGATTAACTTCGCCTCTTCAGAAAGGATATCTACATATTTCATGACTTCTTCTTTGTATGGAATAGTTACATTAGAACCTGATATGACTCCGGTTCTAATTAAGTCACATATGTTTTTAACCTCGCTTACATTCGGTGCCAAAGGAACATAACATGCATTGATCTTTAGTTTTTGAAAGGCAGCATTATGCATATTTGGCGACTTGCTATGTGTTATTGGATTTCCAATTACTGTATATACTTTTGTGCTTCCTGATATCATATATTCAAATCCTTAAAATAATTTTTTGCAAAAATTACATCCATCTTTATATTCTCTATAAGTTTCTCGACGGTTTCAAACTTTTTCTCGTCTCTTATTCTGGTCAAAAATTCAATTGTTATACTTTTACCATAAACTTGTTGATTAAAATTAAATATATGTGATTCAATCTGTAAATTAAAATTTCCAAATGTTGGCCTAAAGCCAATATTTGTAATACTTTCATGCTTTTTGTTATCAATTTCGACATATGATGCATATACACCGGGCTTGGGAAAAAATTGCCAATCCGTTTCTAAATTTGTAGTTGGAAAACCAATTTCTCTTCCTCGCTGCTCACCTTTAACTACAATACCATTCATGGAATAGTTTCTTCCTAAGAAATCTTTAACTTTATTAACATCACCTTGAATCAAAAGCTGTTTTATATAAGTTGAACTTACTGGTGAAGAGCCAACTTTTTGAATATTTAAAGAATGAACTTTATACCTGTTGTTTGAGATTTCCTCTAAAAACTTACTATTTCCTGCGGCCTCATGACCAAATCTGAAATTTTCTCCTATAATTATGTGAGATGGTTCATATTTATTAATAATAAAATCATTTGCAAATTGTAATGATGGCATTTTTAACATTGAATCGTTGAATTCAATTTCATCAATAATATCTACTCCATACAAATTTAATAACCTTCTTTTTTCAGCATATGGAATTATTAAATCAATTTTTTTCCCAAGAATTACTTCTCTAGGGTGAGGTTTAAAAGTGATAACAACTATATTGCCGCCTTCACTTTTTAAAAGTTTTTGTGCCAAATTAATCAAAGATTGATGCCCAATATGAACTCCATCAAAATTTCCAATTAAGACAATATTGTTTTCACTCATAGGTATAGAATTTTAACACAAAAAAAATTAATATTTCTTCCAAAAAGAAGGTAAAAATAATGCAATCATTGTAAATATTTCAAGCCTTCCCAGCATCATCAAAAAAGAAAGTAAAATTTTTGTTGGAGTAGAAAAAATTGAATAATTTGAATGTGCATTAACTTGTTCGAACCCTGGTCCGACATTGGCAATTGAAGATAACACTGCTGATGCAGCTGATAAGGATGTGATATTAGGCTCTAAAATGATAATTAATAATATTGAGATAGCACAAATAAAGATGAATAAAAAAAGAAAAGATAAAACCCCAGTTACCACCTCATCATCTAAAGATTTATTATTAATTTTAACTGTATAGACAACATTAGGACTAATCCTACATCTAATCTCTTGATAAACTCTTTTAACTACGATTAAAACTCTAACAATTTTAATCCCTCCTGTAGTAGAACCTGAAGAGCCCCCAATCACTAAAAAAATTAATAATAAAATTTTTGCATGGCTTGGCCATTGATCAAAGTTATATGTAGTAAAGCCTGTACCAGTTGAAATTGACAAGGCCTGGAACGATCCATATCTAAAAGAATCTATAATAGTTTCAAAATTATATTGGTTTTGTAAAATTACTACTAAAGAAAAAACAAGAAGTATATTAAATAAGACAAAAGTTTTAAATTCTGAATTCTCCCAAATTTTCTGTAAATTTCCCGTTATAACAAAATAAAAAATAGCAAAGCTAATTCCAGACAAAAACATAAAGCATAAAATTATCATTTCAACAGAAAAATTGTTTAAAGTCTCTATGCTTAATGGGTAACTGGAAAAACCGCCTGATGATACTGTACTAAAAGAATGGACAATTGAATCAAAAGAATTCAGGTTGCCAATAAAAAATAGTAAAAAGAATAAGATTAATGTTATAACTGCATATATAACCAACAAAGTTATTCCTGTTTGGTACAATCTTGGGGTTATCCTTTCTTTTTGAGGGCCTGTTCCCTCTTGATCGGATGCAATCTGCATTATGCCAACAGAAATCCTTGGAAAAATTATTAGAACTAATAAAATTATCCCTATACCACCCAACCACTGTGTTAAAGATCGCCAAAATATAAGCATAGAATGGTGCTCAAGAGAGGGAAAATTGGTAAATACTGATGCACCGGTTGTTGTGATTCCTGATACGGACTCAAAGAAAGAATTAATAATTATATTATTTTCAAAAATTGGAACTAAGTTGATTGTATCCTGAAATGGTAATAAAAGAGATGAAAAAATATATGGTAGCGCTCCAAAGATTCCTGCAAATATCCATACTATCGAGGCTATTAAAAAACCATCTTTTCTTCCCAACTCATCATTCTGAATTGACTCACTATAAGAAAATTTTTTTACAATTACACTAGAAAAAAAAGTTAATAGTGAGGAAAGCATGAAAGGGTATGCCTGTATTAAATTCTTAGACTGATTCATACTTCCAAAATTTGAATCTGTAAAAAGGATGGATAATATTGGTACCAATAAAAAATATGAATAATATCTTATAAAGATACTTGTTAGATAAAAAGATTTTGCTATATTCATTCTAAAATCACAGTCTCTAAACTCTTCTCTGCTTCTTGATCTAATGTGACTACAATTGCATAATCATCTTTGAGTATTTTTTTATCATCTAACTCAGTAATGATTCTTACTTCCTTAGCTCCCCTCATAACTAGTGCAATAATGGTTGAGGAAGAGCCATTAAAGTCCAAATCCCTTTTTGCTTTAAATTCAAATACTTTTGTATTTTCATCAATGATAGTTTCATGGGAAAATTTCTTTCTTATAACATAAGAATTGATTTCACCTGCTACTGAATATTTAATATTAACTTCTCTCTCGGCACCTATACTATTTATAATATTTTGATATTCGGATTTCGAATAAACAACTAAAGAATTCTTGGCCTTTAACTTGTTAGATAGCAATGCGCTCAAAACATTTGTTTCATCATTTTCTGTTAATGCTAGAAAATAATCACATCCACCATCAACACCATGTTCTGTATACAAATCTTTATTTGTTGGCTCACCAAAAATAATTTCAGCACCACTTAAAGACTCTGACATTTCTCTTGCTCTAGCTTTATCTGAGACTAAAATTTTTACATTACAATTTCTCTTTAATAGTCTTTTAGCAACATTAGTAGAAATATAAGATTCACCAACAATAAAAATATTCTTTAGTTCAGCATCATCAACATCAAAAAATTCTTTTTCAAATTCTGATTCATATTCTTCAACAATTGCTACAAGTGCAACATCGTCCTTTTTAAGTCTTACGGAAGGATTATCAACTTGAATATAATTAAGTTTTTCGGATTGTGCATCTTCAGTTACTGCTATAAACTTCCATTTGTTTTTTCCAGTTTTATTAAGTGAATAAATGGATTTGCCTAGCAATGAACTTGACTCTTCAATTTTTATTTTAAGTAATAAAATCTTCTTATCTGCTATCTTGTCGTTTTCCCATGCATATGGTGTTTCAAACAAGTTAACAATCTTTTCGGAAACAATATCTCCTGGATAAAATGTTTTAATTTCCGGAAAACCTAATCTTCCAGGGTAATCTTTATATTTACTATCTTTTAGAACTATTAAAGTCTGGATTCCAGGAATCCTTTCAAAATACATAGCAGTCAATAAATTAAGTTGATCATCATTTGTACAAGCAATAAAAAAGTTTATGGAATTTAAGTCTAAATCATTAAATGTATTTAAATCAGCAGCATCTCCATTTATTGCCATTATGTCGACATTGCCTCTGTTTTTTATTTGATTGATTTTAGTTATATCTTTATCAATTAAAATGACATTATTCTCTATCGATAATTCTTGAGCTAAGTACCCCCCAGTGGCACCCGATCCTAAAACAATTATATTATTTGGCTTTGAAGAAGACATTGTCGATGCCCCTATGGGCTAAAACTAGTAAAGACGAATTTGCAATCCCGCAACTAGTGCTAAATGATGAGTAGAATTATCAAAATCTGTTGCATAGTTATTATAAAGATGAATTCCAACACTTAAATTGTCAGAAATAACTCTATCAACACCTGCTCCAATTTGAAACAAAAAGTAGGAACTATTGTCATCATTATTATTGTCCTCATCCCTAACTAAAATCCCAACACCTGCTTCGATTGATGGAATAAATTTAGGATCTTCAGACTCAAGAATTTTTTTCACATTACCTGTTATACCAAAATTGGTCTCATCACTACTATTTGAATAATACACATGGGGTCCAATATATAAATCATCTCTGTAAGGTATATCAAGTTTTGTATCTAAATTATATCCTCCAGGAGCTATAGCAAAACCACCACCTATACTAAAAAGAGGTGCGGGACCATAGGTTTCATTATAATTAAACTTCTTTGACTCTTCTTTTGAATCATCAACATCTTTTGCAACTGAAGAATATTCATCAGTCTCCAAATTCTCAGTATCTTTAGTAATTCCAATTGTTGATATAAAAATCACTGCCAATAAAATAATAAAAAAATTATAAAATTTCATTTAATACACCTCTATTTCTTGAGATTATGTACCCTATAGCTTTTAATGTCAAGGCTCTTGAATATCTACAATATTTAAAACAATACTGTCTCCGCCTCTATAAGAATCTTTTTGAATTGAAAAAGCAATATTTACATTGTTACTTGTTGGTAATGGTTTTCTAAAATTGAACCAAATTGCTCTATGTTGTATAAAATCCTTTTCCAGGAATAGCTCTAAGTGTTTTTCTTTAATTATTTTTTTATTCTTTATAACTACATTATTTGAAGAAAATATAGGATATGGGTTTCCATTTCCAAATGGTTCCATTTTCTCAATCTCTCTAACTAGCTGGATTCTAATATTATCAAAATTGATTTCAGATTCTAATTCTATCAATTCACCAGAATCAAAATCATATTCAGCAACCAAAGTTTCAAATTTATTTTTAAAATCCTCAATTAAATCTTCATTAATTGTAACACCCGCTGCTCCACTGTGACCTCCAAACTGAATTAAATAATCTGAGCATTTCTCCAAAATAGTATACAAATTTATATTGTTTGCTGTCCTCAGACTACCTTTGGCAATTGAATCATTTAAGGACAAGACAGCACATGGAACCCCAAATTGTTTAACAATTCTAGAAGCTATAATCCCAATTACCCCAGGGTGCCATCCATCAGAATACAAGACTAATGAACTTCTTTTTGGATTTTTAATAAATTCAGCTTTGGCAATATTTTCAGCCTCTTTTAGAACCTGTTCTTGAATTTCTTGTCTTTTTAAATTGTTTTTTTCAATAATAGATATTAATTTTCCAACTACTTCTTCATCGTTAGATGTTAAAAGCTTGACTGCATCTGTTGCACTTCCTACCCTTCCAGCAGCATTAATTTTAGGAGCAATCCCAAAAGAGATATCTCTTACTGAATATTTATCTTTCTGCTTTCCAATTAAAGACTTTAAACCTTTTCTTTCAGTTGCTGCAATCTGCTTCAAACCGTTATAAACAAAAATTCTGTTTACTCCTAAGATTGGCATACTATCAGCGACAGTACCTATAGAAACGAGATCTAAATATTTGCTTAAATTTGGCTCGGGTCTATCATTGAAAAAACTAATCGCTCTTAATTTTGTTCTTAGTGCAACAATTAAATTGAAGACCACTCCTGCTGCACAAATTTCCTTAAATGGATATTTACATTCCTTAATTTTAGGATTTATGATTGAAAATGCTTCCGGTAATACATCAGGAACTGTATGGTGGTCGGTAATTATAAAATCAACAGGAAGTTCTTTTGATTTTAAAATTACTTCATTCTCCGAAATCCCACAATCTGTAGATATAATTAAGCTAACACCATCATTTACAAGTTTTTCGATTGATTTAAAATTGATTCCGTACCCTTCTTCTATTCGATGTGGATTATAAAATATTACATTTGCTTCCATTGATTTGAGAAATCCATACAGTATAGATGTTGATGTAATCCCATCACAGTCAAAATCTCCATATACTGCAATTTTTTCTTTTTTAAGAATTGCCTCAATTATTCTACTAATGCTAGATTCAATACCAGACAACAACATTGGATTAGGTAATTTATCTAAAGTAGGTACAAAGAAATTCTCTACTTGTTCTTTATTTACGAGATTCCTGTTTACCAGAAGAGTTGCTATTATTTCAGTGCTCTTTATTTCATTTGCTAGCTGTGAAACGATTTCACTATTTACAGTTTGTTTTCTCCAAATTTTTCTCATTTTTTTTAATGGTTAGTCCTTAAGACTTGAAATATAATCAAGTGCCATTAAATATCCATGAAACCCAAATCCTGAAATCACTCCAATAGCAATTGATGAAACATAAGAATTGTGTCTAAAATCTTCTCTACTATAGATATTGGAAAGATGTACTTCTATAAACTTAGCTTTTATGGATAAAAGTGCATCTCTAATGGCAATACTAGTGTGAGTGAATGCTGCAGGATTTATAACGATATAATCAAAATCAGATGATTCTTGAATTTTAGATACTAAATTACCTTCAACATTTGATTGGAAAAAATCTGTATTAATTTTTAACTCATTTGCCTTGGATGTAATTTTTTTGTTAATTTGATCTAAAGTCAGAGACCCATATACATCTTCTTCTCGAGTTCCTAGCATATTTAAATTTGGCCCATTAACAAATAAAACTTTCATCTTTCTAGATTAAAACAAATATTAAATATGTAAAACATTATTCTTTGATAAGCCTAAGCTCGTTTATGTTCGCAAAATATGAAAATAAAAAATAAAATGAAGCAAAACATAATAATTTTAAAAATAGAATTAAAGTTGAACTTTTTAAAATCAAAATTTCGATAATATAATTTGAAAGAAACAATGCAACATACGAGAAAAATATAAAAACTAAACATTTAAAGAATAAATTCAGTTTTAAATTTATTTTATTTTTTCTCAAAGAATATATAAGACAGAAAAATAAAACAATAGATGATATTGATGATGACAAGGCCAATCCAACAAAACCAAAATTTATAACTATTGAGAAGAAATAGCAAAGAACCGCATTCAAGATTAAATTAATCATTGCAAGCTTAACTGGAGTAGCTGTATCTTTAATGGCGAAAAAAGCTTGAGTTAAAAGTCTCACCCCGCCAACAAATATCAATCCAATCGAATAAGCTATCAAAGCTTTGTATGTGAATAAAGAGTCACTAATTGTAAACTCTCCTCTAACATAAAGTAAATCGCAAATACTATCCCCCCAAAATATAAAAATTATGCAACATGGAGATAATAGGAAATATAAAAAAGCCATTTTATCATTTAAATATTTAGACATTTTTACTAAATTCTTATTATTTGAAAATTCTGAAAGTTGAGTCAGTGAAATAGTTGCAATAGAAACTGCAAAAATTCCTAATGGAAACTCTAATAATCTTTCTGCTAAATATAAATATGTCACTGATCCATCTGCCATAAATGATGCAAATTGTGTATTGATTAAAATATTTAAATTATATACACCTAGCCCAACTACCTGAGGTATTAAAATTTTGATTACCGTTTTTGTTTCTTCGCTTAGGAAATTTTCGAGGCTAAATTTGTAGGTTAAATAGTTTTGTGAAATAAACGGCAGCTGAATCAAGAACTGAGCCATAGCACCTATTAATACAGCATAAGATAATGAATATATCGTTAGTTCTAAAAAGAAATAACAGATAAATAAGACTATAATTATTGCTAAATTAAACATTACGGGTGAGAATGCAGGTGCAAAAAATTTTCCTTTAGAATTTAAAAGCCCCATATTTAATGCTGATAGCGATATAAAAAATAGAAAAGGTGACATTCTCTTTAACAATTGTGAACTCAATTCTAATTGATTTTCAGAAAATCCAAATGCAAAAAGCGATACTATTTCTTTTGAGAAAAAAAAGAATAATAATGTAAAAAAAATAAGAACCAGAATAAGGATTGAGAAAATTTCTGAACGAAATTTTGCAAAACTATTTTCATCTTTATTATTAATATATTTAGTAAAAAAGGGAACTAATGTAGAACTTAATGTACCCTCTGCAAGTAATCTCCTAAATAAATTAGGTATCCTAAAAGCGACATAAAATGAATCTGTAAATGTATTGGCACCAAAGAAAAAAGTTATTATTAAGTCTCTTAGATAACCAAAAACTCTACTTAAAAAAGTTAAAACTGCTACATTAACAGATGGTGAAAATTTTTTCTTTTTATCTTTACCCATCATATTGTTATAATTAAACTATAAACTGATATTAAATTAAAAGAATTTTTTATATATTTGCTATGATATTTATAGTATCTAACAATGTAGAAAATACTTGGAGGCTTTTTCAATGGAAAACATAAGACATTTGGAAGAAAATATTTGGCAATTAGATCTTAAGGTGGATAATGAAACCGAATTCATAGCCCCTTACCTAATAAAAGCTGAAAACTCTTTTATATTAGTAGATGTAGGACCAAAAGTTGGCATCCCAGAACTAGAAAGACAGTTGAAAATTATGGGAGTAAACAAGAAAAATCTTAAATTCGTATTTCTTACACATATTCATTTAGATCATTCAGGGGGATTAGGAACTCTTTTAAAAAACTTCCCAGACACTGAAGTAATTGTCCATAGGAGGGGTGTTCCACACTTAATTGATCCATATAAAGTTCTCTGGCAATCATCACTTGATACATTAGGATGGGTTGCAGAAATGTATCAAAAACCCGATCCCGTTAATGAGGATTGCCTCATAGCAATTCAAGATAAAACTTTTGAGATAAATGTTGAGGGTGTAGAATTCCAATGGATAGAAACTCCTGGCCATGCAAGTCATCATTTTAGTTTCATGATGATGGATAAAAAAATAATGTTTTCAGGAGATTCTGCTGGAATGTTTATACCTGGACTAAACGATGCTCTTGTTCCTACTACACCTCATCCATACAGGATGAGCTCAGGAGTTGAATCATTAAATGCGATGATTGAATATAAGCCTGAAAAAATTGCATACGCTCACCATGCAATTAGGCCAAATGCAGATCTACTCTTAAAAAAACACATTGACCAACTTGAATCATGGAAACTCTGTGTTGCAGATTGTTTAAAAAGAGGAATTAGCGAAGAAGAAGCTATTGCGAAAGAAATATCTGGAGTTGACCAAGAATCAGGCAGACTTTTTACTGCACCAGAAGATTTTGGTGGATTAAGAAAAGCTTTAGTTGGAAGTATTACAGGATTTATTCATTTAATTAATCAGGAATAGAACTCACAGATTTTAATGTAGTACTCATAATCTCAAAATTTAAATACTTTTTTATTAACATTAAGATTCCTAAATTTTTTTCAATCAAGTCACTAGTTGTATAAATTGTAATAATGGTCGAGACCTTTCTCGAAGACCTTGGCCAGCCAATATGTTGATATTGGGAATAATAAAACTGAAAATTTACGATATCAGATATTTCTTTTAATTTAATTTTGATGTTTGGCATACAAAATAATATCTTATCTTATTGACTTTATTAAATAATTTTCTTAGAATCTATATAAGGCAGGTTTTGTCATATTTTGGCATAAATGGAGTTTTATTTTGTTCAGAGGACAATTTGTACATCTCATATCTAAAACTGGAAGGGTTAGTATTCCTTCAAAATTTAGAGAAAACCTTAAAAGAGCATACAAGACATCAAAAGTCATAATTACTCTCTTTGAAAACTGTTTATCATGCTATCCCTTACCAGAATGGGAAAAATTAGAGAAGAGGATTTTAAAACTTCCAAGGTTTAAAAAAAACACAGTTGATTTCGAAAGACATTTAATTGGTAATGCAAATGAATGTGAAATTGACACAGAGGGTAGAATTAACATTCCTCAAATTCTTAGAAAAGATCTTGGATTAAATAAAAATTTAATATTTGTTGGTCTTTTAACTCGATTTGAAATTTGGTCGGAAAAATCATGGAATGTAAATTCAAAGAATAGTTTTAAAAACTTTCAAAGAAGCAGGGATGTTTTAGATGGAATATAGTCATTATTCAGTGATGAAAAATGAAATAATATCTTTTATAAATACGGAAGAAAACAAAACATTTGTAGATGCAACTTTAGGTATGGGTGGACATACCTTTTCAATATCTGAAGCAAGTTCAGGGAAATTTAATTTTTTATGTTTTGATCAAGATAAGGAATCAATTGAAATTGCAAAGGAAAGACTGTCCTCATTTAGAAAAAATATAAAATATTTTCATACCAATTTTAAAAACCTAAAAAATTATATTGATGATAAAGTTGATTACATACTAGCAGATCTTGGAATATCAACTTATCAATTATTAAACAAAAAAAGAGGCTTTAGCTTCACAAGTGATGAAAGACTAGATATGAGAATGGATAAAAATCAAATTTTAGATGCTCATTATATAATTAATAACTATAATTTGAACAATCTATCTACTATGTTGAAAGACTTTGGTGAAGAAAGAAATCATTACAAAATTGCAAGCTATATATGCAAAGAAAGAACTAAAAAAAAGATAAATACTTGTAAAGAGCTCTCTGATCTTATTGACAGATGCTCATCGAAAAAATCGAAAATAAACTCATCAACAAAAACATTTATGGCCTTGAGAATTGAAGTCAATAATGAGCTAGAATCGTTAAAAGAATTTCTTAAAACCTCATTAAGTCTGTTAAAGCCTAAAGGTAGGCTAATGGTTATCTCGTTTCACTCTTTAGAAGACCGAATTGTTAAAAATTTCATGAAACTTTCAGAAAAAGATTGTATTTGTCCATCAACACAAATGCTTTGTGATTGTAATAAAAAATCAGAATTGAAGATTATTACAAAAAAACCTATTCTTCCATCTGAATCTGAAATAAATCAAAACCCAAGTTCAAGAAGTGCAAAATTAAGAGTTGGGGAAGCAATATGATTAATTCGGGATTAATTGGCTTAATCAGAGAAAAATCTAGAGTGATTAAAGCCGCTAAAGATTTATTTAAAAAATCTTACCTCCTATTCTTAATAGTAATACTGTTGTTATCAATAATTTCAATAAAAGCTAATATAACAAAATTGGGTTATTCATTAGCAGAAAACAGTAAAATTCTTAAAAAAACCAAGTTGGAGAATAAACTTTTAAGAACCAAGATATCAGCTTTAAAATCTAATTATAGAATAAAAAAAATTGCTGTATCTAATGGAATGATATTTCCTAAGAAGAAAGATATAAAGAGTGTTAAATATGAGTAAAATTATTGCTGCTCTCAAAAAAGAAGAAAATAGTTTTATAAAAAGGGTGAAGATAATAAGATTTATTTTTTTAATAGTAAGCTTATTAATAGTTAGTAAAATATTCTTCTTACAAATAATAGATAATGAAAAGCCATTAAAGTTTTCTGCTGCTATTAGCAATCCTTTCACACTAACCGGCGACAGGGGAACGATAAAAGATACAAATGGAGAAATACTTGCCACAAGTGTTGAATATCCATCAATTTATTTAAATCCAAGGGCTATAAAAAATAAAAAGCTATATACAAAACAACTATCTAAAATTTTAAAGATTCCAAAAGAACAAGTTGAAAAGAAACTAGATTCTAAAAAATATTTTGTATGGGTAAAGAGATTGGCGAGCCCTGAAGAGGGAGAAAAAATAAAGAATCTGAATCTCAAACATGTTGGAATTCAAATGGAGCCCAAAAGAATATATCCATCTAACCACTTAGCTGGTCAAATATTAGGGCATACGAATATAGATCAGGTTGGAATGGAAGGAATAGAATATAAGTACGATGAGCATCTTTTAGGGGCAAAGAAAACGATAAAAGTTTATAAAGATGGGATGGGTAAAATTATTGCTGGTAGCACTTCAACAAGTTCAATTAGTTCTGGTTCTGATATTACTCTTACAATAAATAGTAAATACCAATTCGTATTAGAGGAAGAAATTGAAAAAACTGTTAAGGAGTCTGGTTCTTTAAGAGGTTATGGAATATTAATGAACCCAAACACCGGGGAAATATATGCTATGGCATCTTATCCATTTTTTAATCCTAATAAATACTCTGAATACTCAAGCATTGAGAAGAAAAACTTACCTATATGGAATATGTTCGAGCCTGGATCGATTATGAAAAGTTTTTTAGTGGCTTCAGCATTAAATGAAGGGGTAATTAATGAAGAAACTATAATTGATTGTGAAAATGGGAAAAGAAAAATCGGAGGGCATACAATAAAGGATGTTAATCCAAAAGGGAAGCTAAATCCTGAAGACATACTTCGTTATTCAAGTAATATTGGTGCTTCTAAAATTATTGAAAAATTAACAGGTGAAAAATATTATGAGTATCTTAAGTTATTTGGCTTTGGAAAGAGAACAAATATTGGCTTGCCTGGAGAAGGAAATGGTTTGCTTTCTGATCCAAATAATTGGAGCAGAATTAAACTAGCGAATATAAGTTTTGGACAAGGGATGTCTGTATCTGCAATTCAATTAGCACAAGCATTATCAATAATAGCAAATGGTGGAACATTTGTTGAGCCATATATAATTAAAAGAATAGAAAAAAGAAATGGGAAGATTGTTTATGATCATAAGTTGGCAAAAGATACAAGGGTTTTAAAATATCAAACAACAAAAAAGATTAGAAAAATGCTCAAGGAAGTTGTTGAAACAGGATCAGCATATCGAGCCGAGGTTAAAGGAATTGATGTATCTGGAAAAACTGGAACAGCACAATTTGCTGAAAACGGGAAATATCATAAAAAAAGGTTTATTGTTTCGTTTATTGGATTTGCACCAACAGAAAATCCACAATTAGTTTCAGTAATAACAATAGATTATCCTAAAGGTCCAAACGCATACGGAGGAAGATGGGCTGCTCCAACCTTCAAAAGGACAATGGAAAAAATATTAGTTGATGAGGATGGGTTTAATGAAATAGCTTCTCAAAAAAATGTTCCATCTTTTTTAGGTAAAGGTAAAAAAGAGGTTATAAACATTGCAAAGAAAAATAAAATTAAAATTAATTTAAAAGGTAATGGTTATGTAAAAAGACAAATTCCTGAGCCTGGTGAAGAGATATCTCACCTAGATGAAGTTGAAGTATTTCTTGAACCTGGAATTTAATATGTATAAAAATCCAAAATTTCTAAAAAATAATTCTATATCTCAAATTTCAAATTCAACAAGAAAAATCCAAGATGGAGGTGCTTTTTTTGCAATATCTGGAAGTAATGTAGATGGAAATGACTATATACCTGAAGCTATCAAAAAAGGGGCAAAAATAATAATAAGTGGCAAGAAAGGCTCATTAAAAAAAATTGGAAACGATAAAATAATTAAAATTTATTCAAACAATGTTAGAAGTTTCTACTCAGAAGAATGCTCAAGAATATTCGGACACCCATCAAAAAAAATTAGTATCTGTGGAATTACCGGAACTAATGGTAAAAGCTCTATTGCTGCATTGCTTTCTCATATTTGGGGCCTAGAAAAGTCTGGAGTTATTGGAACAATTAACATTCAATATGGAAAGCAAAAAGAAAAGGCTAAATTAACGACTCCTGATTGTTACGAAATAAATAAAATATTAAAAAAAATGAAAGAAAAAAAAATTGAAAACTTATTTATGGAAACTTCTTCACATGCCCTAGACCAAGAGAGAGTGCATGGAATTGAATTTGAATCAGCAATTTTTACCAATTTGACACAAGATCATTTCGATTTTCATAAAAATATGACTAATTATTTTAAGGCTAAAAATAAATTATTTTCACAATATTTAAATAAAAGTAGAAAAAAAAATAAATTTGCAATAATCAATATTGATGATAAATATGGATTAAAAATCCTTGAAGAAAGAAAAAAATCAATAAAATATTACACATATTCGATTAAAAACTCATCAGCAGATTTTTATATCCAAAAAATTAATAAAGTTAAAAAAAAATATGAATTAAAAATCATATTTAATAAAAAAAGTTGTACAATTTCTACGCCTATGTTTGGGAACTTTAATTTTGAGAATATACTTGCAGCATTCGCATTTTCTATTGTAAAGAAAAAGCCCCTTAAATTAATAATAAATAAAATTGCCTCTTTTAAAGGTGCAAAAGGAAGACTGGAACCTGTGGGGAAGAAAGAAAGAATTATTTTTATCGATTATGCTCATACACACGATGCATTGAATAAAACATTGAAATCAATAAAAATAGAATATCCTAACAATAAAATTATCACGATTTTTGGCTGTGGAGGTGACAGGGATATCAAAAAAAGGGCTAAAATGGGACGAATTGCTGTCAAATATTCGGATAAAATATATTTAACCAATGACAATCCTAGAACAGAAAATCCCAAAAAGATTATTAATGATATAATAGAAGGGATTCAAAATTCCAATAAAATAAAGATTATTTTAAATAGAAAAGAGGCAATAAATAGAGCTATTATCGCATCTAATAAAGAAGATATAGTATTAATTGCTGGTAAAGGTCATGAAGATTATCAAGAGATCAATGGAGTAAGAGAAGCATATTCAGACCATAAAGTTGTTTCACAAATTTTGAGAGATGAAGCTTTATAAGAAATATTTATCCAAATTCTTAAATCAATATAATGGAATATTGTCTAATAAAATAAATATAAACTATGAAAAACTTGGAGAAATATGTACTGATACTAGAAAATTAAAAAAAAACGATATATTCATAGCCTTAAGTGGGGAAAACTTTAATGGAAACACCTTTGTTCAAAAAGCATTTCAAGAAGGGGCCGCTTTTTGTATATCAGAGGAAATCAACCCAAACTCAATCCATGTAAAATCAACATTGGATTTCATTCAAAAATTTTCTGCATTTATCCTCCAACAAGAAGACAGAATATTTAAAATAGGAATAACAGGAACAAATGGTAAAACATCAACGAAGGAAATTATGGCAAGTGTTCTTGGGCAAAAATTCATTGTTCATAAAACTCAAGGAAATAATAATAATAATATTGGCTTACCTCTGACCATATTGGATTTAAATGAAAGTGTTGAGGTATTAATATTAGAAATGGGTACAAATAGTCCCGGAGAAATTGAAGCTTTATCAAATATAGCAAGACCTAACCTATCAGTCATTACAAACATTGGAAAAGGGCACACCTTATATTTAAAAAATGAAAGTGAAATTCTTAAAGAAAAATTTAATATAACAAAATTTTTTGGTCCTCAGAATTTTCTTATATTTAATGCTGATAATAAATTATTAGCAGAAAAATGTAATAATTTAAAATTTAAAAAAATGTCATTCTCTATTATCACAGATTCTGATACCAAAGGTGAAGAAATATCAGACTCTTATAATGAATTCTCAATCACGATAAATAAAGAAAAAATCAAGATAAAAATAAAAGCACCTGGTATTAATAATATTTATAATTCATTAGCAGTAATAGCATCTGCAAAAACATTAAATATTAAACCAGAGCTTATAAAGAAAGGGCTAGAAGAATATAATGGAATCTCTAATCGTTTCAATATTAAACAAACTGGTAGCAATTTTATTATCAATGATTCATATAATGCAAATCCTAATTCAATGAAGACTGCTATCGAGATGACAAATGCAATTTTTCCCAAACTTAATAAAATTGCAATTCTGGGAGACATGCTTGAACTAGGTGATATTGAAAAAAATGAACATCAAAAAATTGGAGAACTACTTTGTTCTGAAAAATTCAATCAAGCATATATTTATGGTACAAATTGTAATAGTTACTTAAGGGGCATTAATCAAAAAATCCCTGCAACTATACTTGCAAACCATAGTGATATATCAAATTTTTTGGATTTAAAGAAAATTGATAATACTGTTATTCTTATCAAAGGTTCTCGTGGATCAAAAATGGAGAAAATTTTGGAGTTTTTAGAAATTTAATGTTTCACTATTTATATTTAAATTTTATAGATTCAATTCCCTTATTAAATCTCTTTCAATATATAACTTTTAGATCAATTTTAGCTGGAATTATAAGCTTTTTATTTGTTGTTTTACTTGGGAAGAAATTCATAAACTTCCTAATAAATAAAAATTCAGGTGAAACCATAAATAAATACTTAGACGAAAACCATAAAAAAAAGACAGGAACTCCCAATATGGGTGGCTTGTTAATTGGGGTTTCAATTTTAATTTCAACTTTACTATTCAGTGATTTATCTAATTCAAAGATTCAAATCCTAATTTGCACATATACATTATTTGCCATAACCGGATTTATTGATGACTTTATAAAGCTAAGAAAAGGAACTGGTTTAAAAATACAATTAAAATTTTTAATTCAAATATTAGTAACAATTCTAATTAGTTGGCTAATAATTGAGCAATCTGATTCCTTTATTTATCAGAAAGAAACCAAAAATATTAATAACATAATCCTTCCATTTACAAAAAACATATTCAATCTTGGCTCTATATATTTTGTTCTAATGATATTCATAATATTAGGATCATCTAATTCTGTAAATTTCACTGATGGACTTGATGGATTGGCTACAGGAAGCCTAATAATATCCTTTTCTTCTATTACAATATTTACATATATTGCTGGAAACAGTGTTTATTCATCTTATTTATATCTGCCATTTATTTCTAATGTCGGAGAGATAGTTGTTTTCATTGCAGCACTCATAGGAAGTCTTCTAGGCTTTCTCTGGTATAACTCAAATCCAGCTCAAATCTTTATGGGAGATACCGGCTCGATACCAATGGGTGCAACCTTGGGATTAGTAGCTATCTTGATTAAACAAGAATTTCTATTACTTATAATAGGTGGAGTCTTTGTAATAGAAGCAATATCAGTAATTATTCAAATCTTTTCATTTAGAATGTTTAACAGAAGAATATTTTTAATTGCGCCAATACATCACCATTTTGAAAAATTAGGGATTAAAGAGTCAAAAATAGTTATTAGATTTTGGATTATAGGAATAATTTTCTCATTAATAGCAATAGCAACATTAAAAATAAGATAATGATTAAAGAAAAGATTTTAATTTATGGAATGGGTGTCACTGGTAAAGCAGTGAAGAATTTTTGTAGCCACAAAAAAATACCATACGAATTATATGACGACACGAAAAGGGAAATAGATTTTAAAAAAATCTTAAAAGATATATCAACTGTTGTTTTAAGCCCGGGAATAAAAAAAACTAATTTAAATATTCAAATTGCTCTCAAGAAAAAAATAAAAGTAATAAGTGAAATAGAATTTGCTGCAAAATTTACAAAAAAACCAATTATTGCAATTACTGGTACTAATGGAAAGACCACTACTACATTGTTAACTTATGAAATTTTAAAAAATTATGGGCTAAAAGTATTTATTGGTGGCAACATTGGGACACCTTTTATTAAAGGAATATTAATGCAAGAAAATTATGATATTTTTCTTTTAGAATGTAGTAGTTTTCAACTACAATTCATGGACAAAGAATTCTCACCAAGGGTATCTGTAATAACCAACCTATCTCCTAATCATCTTGATCACCATAAGGATTTAAATGAATACTATGAATCAAAATTTAATATATTTAAAAATCAGAAAAAGAATGATTTCTTAATTTTAAAAAAAAACATTGAACTAAATAGTTTAAAAACCATTCCTAGAAAAATATTTTTAAGAATACCAAGAAAAAAAAACTATATAGAGGTACATGGATTAAAAATTTTAATTAAGAATTTAAAAATAGTAGGGAGCCATAATATTGAAAATCTATTATTTGCTTTAGAAATAGCCAATATTTTTGTTAATCTTGACAAAAACATTCTAGAGAAAATTTACCAATTTCAACCACCCAGCTTTAGACTTGAGAAAATACTTGGTAAACCAAAAATATTTAATGATTCAAAGTCTACATCACCTGATGCCACTATAAATGCCATAGAATCTTTTAATTCAAAGATCTATCTATTGATGGGGGGTAAAGATAAAAATCTTGATTATACAACTGTGAAAAAGATATTAGCAAAAAAAGTTAGGAAAGTTTTTTTATTTGGGGAAAACAAGTTTCTATTAGCACAATTCTTTTCATCAAAAAATTGTATAATTTGCAAAGATATGGAAGACACAATCATTCAACTTAAAAAAATTGTAAAAAAAACTGATACTATAGTTTTCAGTCCAGGCAGTTCTAGCTTTGACACATACACTTCATACATAGAAAGAGGAGAAAAATTTAATCAATATGTTAATAAATTTTTTAAATAATGTTAACCCTAGAACGCTATTTACTTTATCTACTTTGGTATTATCAATATTTGGGTTAGTAATGGTTTTCAGCTCTAGCTCAGTTCAAGCAATGGAAAATCATGCAGACCCTTATTTCTTTCTTAAGAAACAAACTTTTTATCTTGCTTTTGGTTTAGTTCTTTTTTGGATTTCAAGTAAGCTCAAAACTGAATATCTTGAAAAAAAATACAAATTTTTTTACTTCCTTGGTTTTCTTTTATTAGCTCTTACCTTGATTCCGATTTTATCTAAAACTGCTGGTGGAGCATCTAGATGGATACAAGTTGCGGGGATATCCTTACAACCAATAGAAATTTCAAAATATTTATTGTTAATTTTTATTGCTAAACACTTGATGGTGAAATTAAATAAAATAAATACATTCAAAATAGGAATAATATCCCCTTTCACATTGACTCTACCTTATGTAATTGTTCTCCTATCACAACCAGATTTTGGAAACACAGTTTTACTACTATCTACTATTTTTTTAATGATAATCATTGCTGGGGCAAGGATAAAACATCTCATATTTTCTTTCATTTTATTATGTCTGGCCTTTGGTGCCCTTATCCTCGCTGCACCATATCGAATGAAAAGACTATTAACTTTTCTTAATCCTTATGAAGATCCTCATGGTGCAGGTTACCAAATAATTCAATCATATGTATCTTTTGCCAAAGGTAAATTTTTTGGAGTAGGCCTAGGAAATAGTTCACAAAAGTTATTTTTTCTTCCACAAAATCACAATGATTTTATTTTCTCTATTATTGCTGAAGAATTAGGCTTTTTAGGTTGCATATTAACATTGATTCTTTTTTTCTCTTTATTCTTCTCTATTTATAAAATGATTCTTAGAGCAAAAGATGTTTTCTGTAGATATTTGATGTCCGGAATATTATTAATAACTCTCATGCAGGTTATAATTAACATATCTGTAACAATAGGCCTTATTCCTACAAAGGGGGTACCTCTTCCACTTGTAAGCTATGGAGGTAGCTCTTTAGTATTTACATTGTTTTCTCTTGGAATTATTCTAGCCCTAGACATGAGGAAAAAATGAACAAAAGAAAATTTGTGATATGTCTTGGTGCAACAGGTGGACATATATTTCCAGGAATAGCCATTGCAGATGCAATAAAACAAAGTTTGCCTGATTCAGAAATTTTATTTATTAACACATTAAAATCCAATAAAATGCTGCCCAAACTAAATTTCAATTATGAGATTAGTGGAATAAATATTTATGGATTTGTTGGGAAAAGTATATTAAAAAAAGTTAAATCATTTTTGTCTTTATTCATTTGCATAATTAAAACACTTTTAATATTAATAAAATTTAAACCAGAGGCTGTTATTGGATCAGGTGGGTTTGTTTGGCTCCCAGTTGGAATTTCAAGTTTCATTTTAAATAAAAAAATTTATACAATTGAAGGAAATTCTATTCCGGGCCTTTCGAACAAAATAATATCAAAGCTTTCAAATAAAATATTTATTAACTTTGAATCATCATTAAATCATTTCAATAAATCCAAATGTTTCAATTTGGGGTACCCTATCAGGCAAGTCGAAAAAAAAGGGGAAGCAAAAAAAGATATCGATATACTTATTATTGGAGGCAGCCAAGGCTCTGAGACATTGAATACAAAATTCCTTGCTCAACTTGAAAATTTATTAAATCAGATAACTAGACAAGGGATAAATGAGTTCACATTAATTCATCAAACAGGTATTAAAGATTTCCAAAAAATAAAAGAAATAGCATCCAAGTACGAATCAAAATTTGATTTCTTAAAATATTCAGTTGAAATTTTTATAAATGAGATTAGCGATTACTATTCTAGAACAAAATTGCTCATTTCAAGAGCTGGTGCATCAACACTATCTGAAACTAAAAACTTTGATCTTGTAAACATTGTAGTCCCAATAAAAAATTCAACAAATAACCATCAATATGAAAATGCTATAGAAATGTATGAAAATGGTTTAGCAGAGATATGGCAAGAAGATGATCAAACCTTAATTCTTACTAATAAAATCTTGAATTTATTATGGAATAAGGTTGAAGCAACAAAAATTTTGAACAGAAAAAGAAACGAAGGAAATAACTATTCTGCGGAAAATATAGTCAAGGAAATACTCAGGGATGAACAAAAATAATAAGATTCATTTTATAGGAATTGCTGGGATAGGAATGAGTTCTTTGGCCGAATTTTTACATAAAAATTATACTGTCACGGGGTCTGATTTAAGTGGCAATGAAATAACAACAAAATTGAAAAAAACAGGGATAAAAATTTATGAAAACCAATCAGCTGAAAATATTACAAATCAAGATCTCATAATTTATACCTCTGCAATTAAAAATAATAATCCGGAGTTAGTCGAAGCAAAAAAAAGAGGAATCAAGTGTATTACAAGAGGACGAGCTTTGGGTGAATTTACACGTAAGGATAATAATGTATGCATAACTGGAACCCATGGAAAAAGTACAACCACTAATTATTTGGCTCAAATATTATTAAATTGTGGTAAAAAACCTTCTGTTTTCCTAGGAGCTATAAATACTAAATACAAAACTAACTTTATTTATAATCGAAGCAACCTAAATGTGATTGAGGCTGATGAAAGTGATAATAGTTTTAATTTTTTAAACTCGATGTATTCAATCATAACAAATATTGATTTTGACCATATGGACTTTTATAAAACAAAAAAGAACCTTTATCTTGCATTTGAAAATTTTATAAAAAAAACTACCAATAAAGTAATTGTAAATAATGATTGCCCAAATATTAAAAATATTATTGTCAAAAATACAAATAAAAAAATTATCAGGTTTAGCAATATTGAGAAAAATGCTGAATTTTATTTCGAAATCAAAAACAGCCAAAAAAGGACTGAAATCATCTTATATAAGAAAAAGAATATTATTGGTACATTTAAGTTTCAAAAAATTAGTCACTATAATTGTTACAATGTTGTTGGATCTATTATTACAGCAATTGAAATGGGAATCTCCAGTGAAAAAATAAAAAAAATAAGTCAAAAACTTGATCAACCTAGTAGAAGATTTGAAAAGATATATAATAGAAAAAATATAACAATTATTGACGATTATGCCCATCATCATAATGCAATAAAAGAAGTAAGAAAATTTATTAAGGATGATACAGAGACGAGAACTATTCTTGTTTTTCAACCTCATAGATTCACTCGATTAAAAAAACATTACAAAGATTTTTTAAATGAAATATCTTTGTGGAAAGAAGTTATTGTGAGTGATATTTATTCAGCTTTTGAAAAAAAACAAAAGTTCACCTCTAAAGACTTCGTCTATGAATTAAGAAAGATAAACAAATCATGTAAAGCTTATTATATTAATGATTATGATAAAATTGTAGTGAAATTAAAAAAGGAAATATTTAAAAATAATTCTCATATAAGGATTATTACAATGGGTGCTGGCGATATAAGGAAAGTCGGAACGAAATTGATTAAGACAATTAAAAATGGATAAGAATGATTTTGAATCTTTAAAAATTGAATATTATAAAAATGTAAACTTGTCGGATTATTGTACATGGAGATCAGGTTGTAATGTTTCATATATATTTTATCCCAAAAATACTAATGAATTAAAAACACTGTTAAGCCTAAAAAGTAAAAAATATATAGTAGGGAATGGCTCCAACACATTATTTATAAGCTTAAAAGATACAATTGTTATAAGTACAAAGAAAATGAAATCAATTATTTTTGAAAATGAAATATTAAAGGTAGAATGCGGAGCATCCCTTAGCTTAGTTATGAGCAAATGCTTAAACAATGGACTTGTTGGATTTGAATTTTCAACTGGTATTCCTGGAACAATAGGTGGAGCATTAATAACAAATGCAGGAGCTAATGGAGGAACAATCTCAGATAATCTAATTTCAGTATCTCTCATAGATAAAGATAAAGAAGTCGAATTGACTAAGGAAGAGATTAAATTTGAATACAGAAAAAGCTCGATAAAGCCTAGCCAAGTTATCACAAGTGCAAAGTTTAAACTTATAAAAGGTGATGTTGTGAAAGCTAAAGAAAATATAAATTCATATTTAAAACATAGGAATAAGACACAACCAGTAAAATTACCTAGTGCAGGAAGTGTATTTAGAAACCCTCTTCCAAAATTTGCTGGACAAATAATCGAAGATTTAGGATTAAAAGGTTTATCAGAGGGTGATGCTGAAGTATCAAGATTACATGCTAATTACATAGTAAATAAGGGCAATGCTAATCCTGATGAAATATTTCTTCTAATAGAAAAAATAAGAAAGGAAGTGCTCCAAAAAAAAGGGATTAACCTATTAAATGAAGTAAAGATTGTAAATGAAAAATAAATTACCTCTATTATTAATGACTTTAATTATTATTTGTTGGACAATATTTAATCCCTTATTTTCTATAGTAAAAAAAATAAAAATAGTTGGTAATAAAAACATAGCAGAAGATGAAATAATCCAAACATCAGAGTTATTAAACAATTTCGTATTTTTTTATAATAAAAATTCTTTTAAAAAAAAATTAAAAGAAAATATAATGATTAAAAATATTGAATTATCATTACTTTCATATAGTGAGATTGAAATTCAAATAATTGAAAGAAATTTTATATTCAAAATAAATAATTCAAATACAAAGGGTTTAATCGACAGTGATGGAGATTTTTTTTATTTTTCTGATCTTGCAAATTTTCCAAATTTACCTTTTTTAGTAGCGGAAAATGATGAAGATATTACCATTGCAACTAATCTGCTTAACAAAATCGCTGAAGAAGATTTAAATATCTATTTCGAAATTTCAGAAATTATAATTGATAAAATTATTGGAGCACAAATATATACAACGAACAATCAAATTATTCTTTTAGGAATGCAGGATTTTGATGTAAAACTGAAACAATTAATAATTATTTTTAATGATAGTCTAAAAGTAAATAGAATACCTAGATTAGTAGATTTAAGAGAAAAAAGTAAAGGTATTGTAAATTATACTCTTTAGGATTATAATGGCTAAAATGGCACAAAGTGAAGTAATAGTAGGTTTAGATATTGGAACAACTAAAATTCTATGTTTAGTTGCTGAAGTTAGAGGATCTGGTGATGTTGAAATCATAGGTGTCAGCAGTCATCCTTCCAAAGGTTTACAAAGAGGAATAGTTCTTAACATTGATAGTACTGTTCAGTCAATTAGACAAGCTATAGAAGATGCGGAAAAAATGGCTGGAACCGAAATTACAAGTGTAATTGTTGGAATAGCTGGGGGTCATATTCGAAGTCTGAATGGACATGGAATGATAACTTTAAGAAACCGTGAAGTTACGAAAAGAGATTTAGATAGAGTTATTGAATCAGCTACAGCCGGAGCTCAACCTGCGGATAGAGAAGTCATTCATGTCATGCCTCAAGAATTTATTGTAGATGGAGAAAGAAAAATCAAGGATCCTGTTGGGCTATATGGTGTTAAATTAGAAGCGAAAATCCATATGGTAACAGCTCAAGTAACTCAAGCTAAAAATTTGGTTAAATGTGTTCATAACTCTGGTGTTGATGTTGGGTCATTAGTTCTAGAGCAAGTTGCATCCAGCGAAGCAGTATTAACTCCTGACGAAAGAGATGTAGGTGTTGTTTTGCTTGATTGCGGCGGAGGTACAACTGATATTGCTGTTTTTTGTGATGGCTCCATTAAATATACAAGCAACATAACAATAGGTGGCGATTTTCTTGATAATGATATTTCTTTTGGATTAGGTGCTTCAAAGCAAGTCGCTAAAGAAATCAAAGAAAGATATGGGATAGCTTCTGCCGATTTGGTTGATCAAGATGAAGAGATTAAAATTGATAAAATTGCTGGTGCAGGAAGGAAAAAGATAACAAAAAATGAATTAGCAAACATAATAGAACCGAGACTTGAAGAAATTTTTACAATGGCAAGAAGAGAAATGATGAGATCCGGATATTATGACATGCTTCCGGCTGGTTGTGTTATTACTGGGGGCTCTATGGCTATCAAAGGTGCAGACTATTTAGCACAAAAGATATTAAACATGCCTGTAAGGTTGGGTGTTCCAAACCAAATATCAGGATTAGAAGAGCTTGTCGCTAAGCCAGAATGTGCCACAGGTGTTGGACTTTTAGTATGGGGTTCAAAAAATGCGGTGGCATCGAAAAATCAAAAAATTCGTATTCGTGAGGCCCAAGTCTTTAAAAGGGTCTTCAACACAATGAAAACATGGTTTTCTGATCTTTTTTAGTTTAATAGACTATTATTTTCATTATTACTAAGATATAATTATACTAAATATAGTATTTTTATACCAAAATTAATACTACATATAGACATTAAGGAGTATTTTATGCCTACATTCGAATTTTCAGGTGAAATCTCAGGATCCCAAACAGACAACCTTTTTGAAAGCCTTGGTGCAAAAATTAAGGTAGTTGGAGTAGGTGGTGCTGGAGGAAATGCAATCAATTCAATGATATCAGAAAATATTACAGGTGTAGAATTTATAGCAGTTAATTCAGATTTTCAAGATCTTCAGAAGTCAAAAGCTAAAAGAGTTATTCAAATAGGAAAAAATATTGCAAAAGGTTTAGGTGTAGGAGGAGATCCAAGCCTTGGAAACGAATGTGCAAAAGCTGATCAAAATGATATTACTGAAGCTCTTCAAGGTTCTGACATGGTTTTTATAACTGCTGGTATGGGTGGTGGAACTGGCACAGGAGCATCTCCTGTAGTAGCAAAGCTAGCAAAAAATGCTGGGGCCTTAACTATTGCGATTGTTACTAAACCATTTGAGTTTGAAGCAAATAAAAGAATTTCACAGGCTGATAAAGGTATTCAAGAGTTAACAGAGGAAGTTGATTCCATTATAGTTATACCAAATGACAGACTTAAAGATGTTCAACAAATAACAGGAATTGTAGATTCTTTTAGAGCTGCTGATGGAGTGCTTACAAAAGCAGTCAGAGGAATAGCAGATATTATTGTAGGATCAGGATTTATTAATGTAGATTTTGCTGATGTTAAAAAAATAATGAGAGAAAGCGGTGGCAAAGCTCTCATGGGTACAGGTGAAGGAGAAGGAACATCTAGAGCAGTTGAAGCTGCTGAAAACGCCATAACAAGCCCACTACTTGAAGATATTTCCATTGATGGTGCTACAGGAATATTAATTAATGTTACAGCATCAAGTAATTTTACAATTGATGAATTAAATGAAGCTTGTAATCATATTAAATCAAAAGCAAGTAGAAGTGTTGAGTTGATATTTGGCTTAGTATTAGATGAATCTTTAAGTGATAAAGTAAGAATTACTGTAATAGCAACTGGTATAGATGGTGATTCCCCTATGAGGACTGAAGCTTCTGCTGAAAATCCTATAATTGAAGAAGATCCAAATCAAGAAAGTTTTGATTTAAATGAATCGATTGAGAACTTAGAAGCTAGTGATCAAAATGGTGAAGGTAATGGCAATTCAGAGATTGATGAACTCCACCCCCTAGGTGATGATGAACATTTTGAAATACCAGCATTTTTAAGAAAACCTAAAAAATAATTATTTTTTTTCGGCATTATTCCATAAAGATTCCAATTGGTAATATTCACGGGCATCTTTGTGGAAGAGATGTATCATTATATCTCCAGTGTCTATGATAACCCAACTCGGAGAAGAGAGTCCATCAGTCTTTGTATTTATTTTTAATTCTTTTTTTAATAGTACATTAATATGCTCTGAAAGTGCTTTTACTCCTCTTTCTGAATCCATAGAAGCCACTATAAAGTAGTCGGAGAATGAAGAGACACCTTGGGTATTTAAAACAACGGGGCTTATTGCCTTCTTTGAATCAAGCTCTTCAATTATTTTATTTAAAATTTTTGATAAATCATTCATTAAAAATACAACTTATTTTTCATAATATAATCATAAACTTCATTGTTAACAAATTGCTTAACTTTATTTTCATCAAAAGACTTTAACATTAATCTTAATTCTTTAGATGAAACATCTATTTCTTTCTTAAGTGAAAGCTTAATAATTTTCATTTTTGTCAAATGATTATAATAGACCAACATTCCTCTATAATTAAGTTTTCTTGAATAAATTTTATCATCAATAAAATCTGACGAAAATTTAAATTTTGGTCTAGAAACAAACACAACATTTACTAAATCTAATAAATCTGAATATTTATACCATTCCTTGAAATTTAAAGATGTATCCGAACCAAGAAAGAAATAGTATTTATATTTACCATTTAAAGAAATGATTTCTTTTAGGCTATTGTAAGAATAATGTTTTTTCTTAGAATCTTTTTCTAGATCAGATATTTCAAAATCACAATCCAAATTGAGTGACATGTTTATCATGTTTTTAACATGTTCAAAATTTTTAACAGAATTTTCTTTGTAGTATGGATTTAAATTAGGTAAAACAATGACTTTGTCTAAACCAAATAATTTGGTTGAAGTATTGATTAAATTTACATGCCCCAAATGTATTGGATTAAAAGTTCCACCAAAAACCCCTACTCTCATTTAGTTATTTTAACCCTAAAACTATTACCTATTTTTTTTACTTCACTTTTATATTGTGAACTAATATCAACAACCTTATCTAAGTAATCTGTCATCGAAATACTTTCTTTACCATATATAGTCTTTACATAATAAAAAATAATTTCATCCCACAAATTTTGTTCTATAAAGCTTGAAAACACTTTTCCTCCACCCTCAATTAATATTCTTTGTAATTTTAGTTTATAAAGATGATTAATAATTTTTTTTGGTGTAATACTATTTAAGAGAATAATTTCTGCCCCTATTTTTTTTAATTTTTTTTCTTTTATAGAACTCTTTATATTTTCTGTAAAAATTATAGGCTTATTACCAATTTTAAAAATGTTTGAATCAATCGGACTTCTTAAATGAGAGTCTAAAATTATAGGTCTTGGTTGTATGAAATCCTTTGATCCTTTACCTCTGAATGTCAATAAAGGATTATCCTCTCTTAGAGTGTTAATACCAATCAAAATTGCATCGTGAAGCTTCCTTAAGTTGTTAGCATCTAACTGTTGTTTTTCATCTCCAACATCTCTTGATGTTTTGATTCGAGAGAAAATTTTTCCATCTAAACTTGAACAAATCTTTAATGTTATTCTTGGTCTTTTATGTTGAATAACAGTTTCAAAACCCTTATTTATTTCAGTTAAAGAATTTTTCAAATTCACCATCTCAACTTTAATTCCATGCTTCTTTAATTTTTCAATTCCTCTTTTGTTTACTAATGGGTTTGGATCATATGAACCGAAATAAACTTTCCTAAAACCTTTATTTATTATCTTATCTGTACAAGGCGGTGTTTTTTTATTTTCATGACAACAAGGTTCAAGTGTCACAAATAACAATGAGCCTTTAACATTATATTTTTTCTTCTCTGCATCTTTTATAGCGACTATTTCTGCATGATCTCCACCAAATTTATTGTGAAATCCTTCACCAATTATTTTTCCATTTTTAACTATCAATGCTCCAACTAGTGGATTTAGTCCTGTTTTATTTATACCCTTTTTTGCAAGGTTAAAAGCCTGCCTCATATATTGAACTATATTAGAATTTTTCATTTAAATAATGCCCTACTAAATTCTGATGGATCAAAAGGCACTAGGTCCTCAAGCTTCTCACCAACTCCTATAAATTTAATTGGTAGGTCAAAATCGCGTGAAGCGGATATAGCAAATCCTGCTTTAGATGAACTATCTAGCTTTGTAATAACGACACCTGTCAATGTTATAACTTCTTTAAATTTTTCTATTTGACTGAGCGCATTCTGACCTGATGTACCATCCAGCACTAGTAATGTTTCCTGTGGTAATGAATTGGTTTTTTTAATTACTATATCTTCTATTTTTTTAATTTCTGACATTAAATTAGAATTATTTGCCAATCTGCCAGCAGTATCAATAATTAAAATTTCAATATTTTGTCTTATAGCATCATCAAGAGCAGAATAGACTACTGATGCAGGGTCTTTTTGATCATTCGAGAAAAAGGATACATTAGACCTTTCAGACCAGACTTTCAATTGATCAATTGCAGCTGCTCGAAACGTATCGGCAGCAACTAACATGATTCTTTTATCACTTATTTTTCTTAAAAGACCCGATAACTTACCTACCGTTGTAGTCTTTCCACTTCCATTAACACCTGAAATTAAGATTACGGATAATCTATGGGGATTTAGATTTAACTCTAAATCATCTCTCTTTAAAATTTTCTCAACCTCATCACTAATCAAATCTAAAAAAAAATTTTCTGTAGCTTCATTCTCAAATTTCTCATTTTTTACTCTCTTCTTAATATTCTCTATCAAAATCTGGGTTGTCTGAACACTGACATCGGACATTATCAAAGCTTCTTCAATAAGCTCTATTGTATTCTCATCGATTTTTACTGACTGTTTTAAAACTGAAGAAACAATTTCTTTTATATTGCTACTACTATCAGACAGTTTATCTTTTATAGATGTAAAAAAACCTTTAATTTTCCCAAACATAAAAATATTCTGTCTCTATTTTTGGAATTTATCAATAAAGATGTTAAACATTTGCAATTCATTTATAATTAAAATGTTATATGAAAAACGATTTTGCTCATTTACATCTTCATTCTCAGTTTTCATTGTTAGATGGAGCAATTAAATTTGATGAACTTTTTGAAGAAGTTAAAAGACAAGGAATGCCATCAGTTGCTCTAACTGATCACGGTAATCTTTTCGGTGCATATGAATTTTATAAAAAAGCTAAAGAAAGTGATGTAAAGCCTATAATTGGGTGTGAAGTATATATAGCAAAAGACCATACAAATAAAACAAACGAGAATAATAAAACACATCATTTAACCGTATTAGCAATGAATCTAGAAGGATATGAGAACCTATGCTCATTGGTATCTTTTGGCCATTTACAAGGATTTTATAGAAAACCAAGAATAGATAAAAAATTACTCTTTGAAAAATCTGATGGCCTGATAGTTTTAAGTGGGTGTTTGAATGGTGAAGTTTCTCACAACATATTAAAAGGTAAAAAAGATGAGGCATTAAAAGTTGCTTCTGAGTTTAAGAATGTCCTTGGAGATAGATATTTTATTGAAATACAGGGAACTTGTCTTAAAGAACAGATAAGAGTTAATAAAGTTTTAAAAGAAATTGCTGAAAAATTAGATATTAAAGTTGTCGCTACAAATGATTGTCATTATTTAACTAAGAATGATTTTCATTCACATGACACTTTGCTATGCATTCAAACAAATGCCTTAGTAAAAGAAGAAAAAAGATTTAGATTTAATGGAAATGAGTTCTATTTAAAATCTAAACAAGAAATGATGGATGCACTGGATGGAGATGAAGAGTCAATCGACAATAGTATCTTAATTGCTGAGAGATGTGACATTAAATTTGAAACTGATGATTATAGGCTACCAAAAATTGACGAAGATATTAATTATGATGGAATTAGAGAAATCAGTGATAAATCTTTAGAGGAAAAAATTCACAATGGCTTTATAAGCAAAAAGGATAAGCCTTTATATAAAGAAAGAATTAATCATGAAATCAATATAATTGAAAAGATGGGTTTTGAAGGATATTTTCTTGTTGTCTCTGACTTTATTAATTATGCCAAAGATAATAGAATCCCAGTTGGTCCAGGAAGAGGAAGTGCAGCGGGAAGTCTTGTAGCATTCCTTCTAGATATTACTGAAGTGGATCCAATAAAGCATGGACTAATTTTTGAGCGTTTTCTAAATCCTGAAAGAATTAGCATGCCAGATATAGATATTGACTTTTGTGGTGAAGGCCGCGATGAAGTCATCAAATATGTCACAGCAAAATACGGGAAGGATAAAGTCGCCCAAATTGGTACATTTGGAACCATGTCTTCAAAGGCAGTAGTAAAAGATGTTGGTAGAGTATTAGGCTTTACATTTGCTGATGTAAATAAGTTAACAAATATGATTCCATCCTTTAGAGGGAAAGTTTACAGTCTTGAGGAATGTTATAAAAAAGTAAAAGAATTTAGAGAATTAGTTGAGAAAGACTCAGCATTTACTGAACTTTATAACTTGAGTGTGAAACTCGAGAACTCTGTAAGACATTCATCAACCCATGCGGCAGGAGTAGTGATTTCGGATGAACCTCTAGATAAAATGATTCCTCTGTACAGAGGATCAAAAGATGAAACTGTAACTCAATACGACATGAATGCTGTGGAAGAATTGGGTTTTGTGAAATTTGATTTCTTAGGTTTAAAAACTTTAACTGTTATAAAAAAAGCTAAAGAATTTATTAGAATTAAAAATCCGCTAATTGATGAAGAAATAAACAAAGCCGATTTAAACGATTCTAAAATTTACAACTTACTAGCAAAAGGGCTTACCAGAGGAATTTTTCAAATTGAATCTAGTGGTATGAAAGATGTACTTAAAAATTTAAAAGCAGATAAGTTTGATGATATAGTAGCACTCCTTGCACTTTACAGACCTGGACCATTAGATAGCGGAATGGTAGATGAATATATTTTAAGAAAAAATGGAAAAACTAAAACAAAATACCCAACACCTGAGCTCGAAGATATTTTAAAAGAAACTCATGGATTATTTGTATATCAAGAACAAATAATGAAAACAGCATCGGTTCTTGCAAGTTTTACTTTAGGTGATGCTGATTTGCTAAGAAGAGCTATGGGTAAGAAAAAGGCATCTGAAATGTTGGCACAAAAGGAAAAATTTTTGAAAGGTGCTGAATCGAATAAAATTAATGAAAATTTAGCTAAAGAAATATTTGATACTATGGAAAATTTTGCGGAATATTCATTTAACAAAAGTCATAGTACAGCCTATGCCTATATAACATTTCAAACTGCTTACCTTAAAGCATATTACCCATGTGAATTTATGGCTTCACTCATGACTACTGAGATAAATAATTCTGAAAAAATTGTATCCGATATAAGAGAATGTAAAGAGATGAATATAAAGATACTACCTCCAAATATTAATGATAGTGGATCAGGTTTTACACCTCTTGAGAATTCAATAAGTTTTGGGTTAAATGGAATTAAAAATTTAGGCAGCAATATTGTTAAAAATATAGAAGAGCTAAGACAAGAAAAAAATAAATTTGATAATATATTTGAGTTTTTAGGTTTAATGGACTCAAGGAAAATGAATAAAAAAACTCTCGAAAGTCTTATTAAGTCCGGTGCACTTGATTCTTTTGGCTTTAATAGGGCGACTCTATTTGAAAATATAGAGGTACTTCAATCAAATGTTGGGGTAAATAATAAAAAACAAAATGATAATCAAGAAACATTATTTAGCAATGAAGAAATGTATCAGATACCTGAAATTAATTTAAGAAAAGAATGGTCAATTTTTGATTTAAGTAAATATGAAATCGAAACTCTGGGATATTCAGTAAGTGTCAATCCTTTGGATGCCGTCAAAGACAAAATTGAAAATCTAGCTTTTAAAAAAATTAGTACACTTAAAGACTTAAAAGACAAAGCGGTTGTAACTATTGCTTCTTTTATTACATCATTAGATATTAAAAGTTCCAAAAGGAATGCAAAAAAATATGCAATTGTTAACTTTGAAGATACATCAGGAATCATAGAAGGATTAATATTTAATGATGAAATTGAAAAACATGAGGGAAAATTAAAATTGGGCACACCACTTCTGATAACTGGTACTATAGAAAATAATGATGATAGCTTTAAATTAATTGTTAATAGTTTTAACGGGAATGATTCAATAAAAGAAATTAAGAATTTATCATTGCCGTTAAGAGTTTATTTGAAAAATGATATTACAATTGAAGAATCCTCTAAATTAAAGTCTATCCTTGAAAAATATCCTGGTGAATCTACGATTGAAATAATTTTTAAAAACAATGGTTTAAAAGCAAAAATCTCAATTGAGGATTTTAAAATAAATAATTGTGACGAATTAAAAAAAGAAATTAAAGGAATTAATTGTTTTTCTTAAGATGATCAATGCTAATTAGAAGTTCCTTTACTTTTTGTGGTTTACTTGTTGAGACAAATACTTCTTGGTTCGAATTTCCAGATGTTGCATTAAGCTTACATCCAACCACAATCTTCCCGGAACCTTGAATCAGCTCTCGCCCCCAACTTATTTTTAAGTTCTCTCCAGTACCTTTACCAACTTTAATTACACCAGGAGTGATTAAAGTAACATCATCCAAGGGCTCAATATATCTTTTCAAAAAATTATCTAAATGCTTTATCCTAGAATGCTTTCTCATTATTTTCCCATCTCTATTTTTCTTTTGGGCCATAATTAAACTTCCTCTAGATCGGCAATAAAAACTTTCTTTCTGTATCCACTATCAAATTCCACCATGACAACTTCATCATACTCGTCAACATTAGAATCTACTAAATAACCTTGCCCAAACTTATAATGGAACACTCTATTAGATTCATCCAAATCTTTTTGATCATCTTTTAGAATATTAACTTCCTCACATGAAGAAATTTCATCTAAAAATTGCGAGGAATTAGAGTAGATTATTGAACCGAATTGTCTTCTTAGTCTACAATAAGACAAATGGAGATAATCAATAGCTCTTGTCATTGCAACATAACATAGCCTCCTTTCTTCTTCTAGCTCCCCAACTGAATACATAGCCCTTGAATGAGGGAAAAGTCCTTCCTCCAGACCTACAACATAGACTGATGGAAACTCTAAACCCTTTGCTAAGTGCACTGTCATTAATGTTACATATGATGAATCTGAATTCATTTGATCAATCGAGGAAGAAAGCATAATTGAATTTAAAAATTCATTTATATCTGGTTTATCTATACCTTGTTCATACTCGGATATAAAATTTAATAGCTCAGAGACATTACCAAGACGATCTTCATCATTTAAAAAATCGAAGTAACTGATATTTTTCAAAAACAATTCAAAACTTTCAGAAATAGAATTATTAGTCACCAGATTTAGTTTAAAAGAGCGAATCTCTTCAACTAATTTGCTAATACTTACAAATGTTTTCTTTGTAAAAAAATTAGAATTTAAACATGTCTCCAGTGTCTGTAAAAAATTTTCTTCAGAATTTTGGAAAATAGCTTTAATTTTTTCCAATGTCTTTTTCCCTATGCCCCTAGAGGGAATATTTATTATTCGATCAAAAGCTATCTCATCATTAGGATTTGAAATAAACTTTAAATAAGAAAGGCAATCCTTAACTTCAGATCTCTCATAAAAACTTATACTTCCAAAAATCCTATATTGAACCCCCAACTTTCTAAATTCTTCTTCAAGAACACGACTTTGAGCATTGGTTCGATAAAAAACTGCTACATCTTTGTATTTATATTTTTTTTTATTAATATAAATTTTATGAGCAATCGATCTAGCCTCTTCACGATCGTCTGGATATTCTTGAAGGTCAACCATTGATCCAGCTAAATTGTTTGTCCACATTTTTTTTTCTAATCGTTCAGAATTGTTCATAATCAATGAGTTTGAAACATTTAAAATTTGCGGTGTAGATCTATAATTTTGCTCTAATTTGTATATTTTAGTTTCTGGAAAGTATTTTTTAAAATTCAAGATATTATCTATATTTGCACCTCGCCATCCATATATGGATTGATCTTCATCACCAACAGCAAATAAATTCTTTTCTGGGCTAGCTAAAAGATTGATAAGTTTAAATTGGATTACATTAGTATCTTGATATTCATCAACAAATACATATTTAAATAAATTTTGCATTTTTATTTTAAAAGATTCATTTTTTGTCATCAATTCATAAAACTTTAAAATAAGATCCCCAAAGTCCATCGAATTTGATTGTTCAAGGGTTGATTGATATTTTTTAGCAATTTCTAGTTCTTTTTCATCTTCAAACTCCCATTCGTCGTACAAATAAGTGTTTTTTAAGGAGTCAATCTTTCCTCTCATTCTTGATGGATCATATTTATTATTATCAAGACCTAAATCTTTGATAATTTTTTTTAATAATTTTAATTGATCTGATGGATCATATATAGAGAAACTACTATTAAATGTACTTCCCAACATCACACTGTTGATTCGCAGAATTTTATATGAAATAGAGTGAAAAGTTCCAACCCATGGAAAATCTAATTTTGAACCTAGAATTCTTTCTATCCTAGCCTTCATTTCGTTAGCTGCTTTATTTGTAAATGTAAGACCTAGGATTTGATTTGACCCACAAAGCTTATCTTTAATTAATGAAGTAATCTTTAGAGTTAAGACTCTTGTCTTACCAGATCCTGCTCCTGCTAAAACTAATGCTGGCCCAGAACTATGAGAAATAGCATCTATTTGATTTTTATTCAATTTATCTTTCGAAATTAATGTAAAAATGTTTGAATTATCCATCTAAACCTTTAGTTTATACTATTTTCTTGACAAAGTAGGTATCGTGTTTATCTTCTAAATATTAAAATTTTAATAAAAATGGAATTATTGGAGGGTTTTTATGAATATTAAACCTTTGTATGACAGGATCTTGGTTAAAATCAAAAGTCCTGAAGAGACTACAAAAGGAGGAATAATCATTCCAGATGCAGCAGAAGCAGAAAATAAGCCTCAAGAAGGCACTGTTGTTGGGACTGGTGATGGAATGTTATTACAAGACGGAACTACGAAACCATTAGACATTAAAGAGGGAGACGTAGTATTGTTCAATAAATATGGTGGAATGGAACTTTCTCTAGGTGATGGAAATTATATTTTCTTGAAAGAAGATGAAGTTTTAGGCGTTATAGAATAATTTAGGAGGTTATTATAAAATGGCAAAAGATATTTTATTTGGAACAGAAGCTCAATCACTTATTAAGGAAGGTGTTGATAAGCTTGCAAATGCTGTAAAAGCAACATTGGGGCCTAGAGGTAGAAATGTTTTAATCGAAAAAACTTTCGGTGCACCAGTAGTAACAAAAGATGGTGTTACAGTTGCAAAGGAAATCGATCTAGAAAATAAGTTTGAGAATATGGGTGCACAAATGGTAAAAGAAGTTGCATCTAAAACTAATGATGTAGCAGGTGATGGAACAACAACGGCTACAGTACTTGCTCAAGCAATCTTTAGAGAGGGTATTAAATTAACTGCTGCTGGACATGATCCTATGAAACTTAAAAGGGGTATAGATAAAGCAGTAACAGCTACTATTGATGAAATAAGAAAATTATCTACTCCAGTAAAAAGTAAAGAAGATATATCAGCTGTTGCAACAGTATCGGCTAATGGTGAAGAAGAAATTGGACATATAATTGCTGATGCTATGGAAAAAGTTGGTAAGGATGGTGTTATTACTGTTGAAGAGGGCAGAAGTATGGATACAACTTTGGATGTTGTTGAAGGTATGCAATTTGATAGAGGCTATTTAAGTCCATATTTAGTTACAGAACCAGAACGTATGACAATCGAACTAGATGATCCCTACATTCTTATGTATGAAAAGAAAATTGGCAACATGAAGGACCTAGTTCCTTTATTGGAAGAAGTGGCTAAAACTTCAAAACCTGTTCTTATCATGGCAGAAGACATTGAGGGTGAGGCTCTCGCTACCTTGGTAGTTAATAAAATGAGAGGTACATTAAAATGCGCGGCCGTTAAAGCTCCTGGTTTTGGTGACAGAAGAAAAGATATGTTGGCTGATATAGCAGTATTAACAGGTGGAACAGTAATAGTTGAAGAAGCTGGGATGAAGTTAGAATCGGCAACACTTCAACATTGTGGAACAGCAAAAAGAGTTGTTATAGATAAAGATAATACAACTATAGTTGGTGGTGCTGGTAAAAAAGCTGAAATCACAACAAGAATCAATCAAATAAAAGCTCAGATTGCTGATGCATCTGGCGAATATGATAGAGAAAAACTTCAAGAAAGGCTTGCAAAGCTTGCTGGCGGAGTTTCTGTTATCAATGTTGGTGCTGCAACTGAGGCTGAAATGAAAGAAAAGAAAGCTAGAGTTGAAGATGCTCTTAATGCAACTAGAGCTGCTGTAGATGAAGGTATTGTACCTGGCGGCGGAGTTGCTTTAGTTAGAGCTATAAAAGCCTTAGATAAATTTGCAACTGGTGATGACGAAGAACAAGCTGGTGTAAATATTATCAAAAGAGTACTTGAAGAGCCTATTAGAGGTATTGCGGGTAATGCTGGTGCTGATGGTTCGATAGTTGTTGAAAAAATTAAAGACGGTAAAGGTAATTTTGGATTTAATGCTGCATCTCTTGAATATGGGGATATGATTAAATACGGTATTGTTGATCCAGCTAAAGTTACTAGATCCGCTATTCAAAATGCTGGTAGTGTTTCATCGCTTCTATTAACTACTGAAGCTATGATCGTAGATAAACCAGAAGAAAATGATGGCGGTGGAGCTGCTCCTGCCGGTGGCGGAATGCCAATGGGTGGAATGGGTGGAATGCCAGGAATGATGTAGAATCATAAAAATCTTTATTAAAAAAGGGGCATATAGCCCCTTTTTTTTTATCCTATTTACAATTGATCATTAACCAAAAGGTGATATTTAAGTTCTTCAGAGTATAAATCATGCACTAAATCAATAACTTTTTTCCCAATTTTATACTCGTGCTTCACAGATAGTTCTTTTAAAAGATAAGCTAGTATTTCCCACTCGGTCGCTAAAGAAAGCATTAGATTATACAAGCCCAAATTTTTAATTTTAAAAGACTTCTTCTCTGCAATCTTTAAAAAATCAGAATATATACACCTAAAGCCACCACCCTTAGATCCTCGTCTAGCTATTATTTGGTAAGCAAATCTATAAGCGTTAGATGCATCTTTTAAACTATTCCAATTTTCTAAATTTTTAACCCAATCTAAAATTGAAAATACTGAACTAGTCCCTCTTAAACTGTTCTGGCCATTTAAGAAATTCTTAGAATTCAATTTTATTGCTTCCTGAATTAAATGATTAATATTTTTAAAAGGAACAAATGAATCAATAGTGAACCAATTATATTTCAGAGGATAAGGCTCAGCCTGAGAAGATCTTGATAAATCCAAGTCTTTGTATGAAACTTCTTTTAAATCCTTAAAATTAGTATCAGATAAAATAAAATTTTTCTTAACATCATCGTATCCCACACACACTACAACATGTCCAGGAAAATGTATTTTAGAATTATAATATTTTAAATAAAACAAATCTGTTTGGAGAAATACTGGTTGCAAATTATCCAAACATTGTATGAGTTTTCTCTCTGCTTCTTTAGCTGATGACTCGTTTAGCCATTTATAATATTTATTATTTTTGGAGAAAAAATTAGGCTCCATATCTGGAGCACGAAGATGAATGACCTCTGAAGGGAAAGATTTAGATAATTTATTATAAAAAAAACCTAACCCTGCTCCTAAGCCAAAACACATCTCTTCAGGATAATCAACACCATAATAATTTATAACATTTTGTATGGCTACAGAACCACAATGAACACCTGTTTTGTTTTCCCAATCTAAAATTTGCATTTTATACCTGATACCTTTTCCAATAAATTTAAAACTTCATTTTTAATTTTTTCTAAAGATTCTTCTGAATTACTCTCAAATCTTATGCTAAGAGCTGGCTGTGTATTTGAAGCTCTAACTAACCCCCAACTATTTAAATTTTCAATCCTAATTCCATCAATATTTATTAAAGAGTACTCAGATTTTAATTTTTTAAGTTCATCTGCCAAATCATCAACAATCTGAAACTTTCTATCTTCTGGGAAATCCAACCTAATTTCAGGTGTTGAGAACATTTTAGGGATATCATGCAAAATAATAGATAATTTATTATCATAATTAGATAAAATTTCTACAAATCTTAATGCAGCATAAATTGCATCATCATAACCATAATGTTTATCGGAAAAAAAGATATGTCCGCTCAGCTCTCCGGCCAAAGGAGCTTTTTCTTCTTTTATTTTTCTTTTAATGTTTGAATGGCCTGTCTTCCACATTAAAGGTATCCCACCATTTTTTCTAATTTCATCAAATAAAACTTTTGAACATTTAACTTCTCCAATTATTTTTGAGTTAGGTAAATCTAGTAAAATAGACTTTGCAAGTATTGCTAAAACAATGTCTGAGTAAACCAAATTCCCTTTGTCATCAATAATACCGATTCTGTCTGCATCCCCATCAAAAGAAACTCCTAAATCCAATTTTTTAGATATAACTAAATTCTTTAAAGAAGATAAATTCTCTTCTACTGATGGATCTGGGTGATGATTAGGAAAAGTACCATCGGGGTTTTCAAAGAGCGGAAAGGTTTCACAACCAGCAGATTCAAAAACTTTTCTTGCAAACAATCCAACGGGTGTATTTGCACAATCCACACCTACTTTAATGTTTTTTCTTATATTAATATTCTTTATTAAATCTTCAGTGTATCTATCAATTATATTATTTTTAGTTAATTTGCCATCCTTGTCTTTAGGATGAAAATCATTTGCTAATATGATATTTTTTAATGCTTGGATTTGGCTGGATGATAAAACCTCAGTACCGATAGCTGCTTTGAAGCCATTATATTCCGTGGGGTTATGACTGGCGGTTATCATAACACCTCCATCAATATCTAAATTAAATAGTGAATAATATAGAATTGGTGTTGTTATAATTCCCAAATCTATAACATCAATTCCTAAAGATATAATTCCATTTTTAAATATATCGAAAATGCGTGTTGATGAAGGCCTACAATCTCTTCCAATCGCTATTTTTTTTACATCTTTCCTTAAAGCCAAGGTTCCAAAAGCTAAAGAAATTTGCATAACTGAATGGTCGTTTAAATCATTTTCAGCAATGCCTCTTATATCATATTCTCTAAAAATTTTCTCATTCATAATTGAAAAGATTAAATAAATTTTGACAAAAGTTTATGCAAATAATATATTCAACTTACATGATTTTACCTTCTTTAGAAAACTTTAAAAGGCTATCAAGCAAAGGAAATTTAATTCCTGTATACAAAAAAATCAAAATTGATGTAGAAAATCCCTCTATGTTTCTTAAAAAAATACAGAACGAAGAAAATATTTACCTTTTAGAAAGCTATGAAGGTCCAAAAAAATGGTCTCGCTATAGTTTCATGGGATTTAATCCAAAATATATATTTTCATCATTTAAAAATAAAATTAAAATATCGGGAACAAATAAATCAAAACAAATTACTGGTTGTCCATTTGATGAATTAAAGAAAATAATAAAAAAATATAAACCTGTAAAATTAAAAACATTACCTAGATTTTATGGTGGATTTGTTGGTTTTTTTTCTTATGAAATAATTTCACAAATAGAAAGAATTCCTAGATTTACAAAAGATGACACCAATTTCCCAGATTGTAATTTTATGTTTTCTGATTCTTTAGTTATTTTTGACAACTTAAAAAAGAGTGCAAAGGTCGTTGTAAATGTTGAAGTAAACAAAAAAAATGATTTGACTAACCTTTATTTAAAAGCAATAAAAAAGATTGAGCTTATTGAAAAGAAACTCAATATAGAATCAGATACCAATACATTAACTAAGTTTAGTAATAATAAGAATAAAATAAAATCGAATTTTAAACCTATAGATTTTGAAAAAAATGTTAAAAAAATTAAAGATTATGTGCTCAAAGGAGATGTGATTCAAGCTGTAATATCACAAAGATGGAAAACAAAATATAAACATAACCCTATTGATTTGTATTTTTCTTTGAGAAAACTTAACCCATCACCCTACATGTTTTTCATTAAAAATAAAGATACTTATATAATAGGTGCTTCACCTGAGGTTTTAGTTAGAGTTGAAAATAATATTGTAGAAACCAGGCCAATAGCTGGAACTAGGCCTAGGGGTAAAAATATAAAAGAAGACAAGAAATTAGAATTGGAGCTGCTATCTGACCCTAAGGAAAAAGCTGAACATATTATGCTCGTGGATCTTTCAAGAAACGACATTAGTAAAGTTTGTAATACTGGGACAGTAAAAGTTACTGACTTTATGACTATTGAAAAATATTCACATGTTATGCATATAGTCTCTAATGTGAAAGGGAAATTAAATAACAAGTTTAATTCAATTGATGTGTTTAAAGCATGTTTTCCAGCCGGAACACTATCTGGTGCACCAAAAATAAGAGCAATGCAAATAATAAATGAACTTGAGCCTAATAGAAGAGGACCTTATGGCGGATCCGTTGGCTATATAGGCTTTTCAGGAAATATGGATATGAGTATAACAATAAGATCATTCTATATGAATAAGGATGATTTATACTTTCAGGCTGGTGCAGGAATTGTAGCTGATTCCAAGCCCAAAATGGAATTAAAAGAAACAATAAATAAATCGGGAGCAATGCTCAAGGCTATAAAGGATACATATGGTAAAAAATAAAAAAATATTAATGATTGATAATTATGATTCGTTTACCTATAACTTGGTCCATTATATAGAAGAGTTTGGAGCAAAAGTAAGTGTAGTTAGAAATGATGAAATATCCATAAATGAAGTAAAGAAATATAAACCTGACATCATATTTATATCCCCTGGACCCTGTTCCCCAAAAGAAGCTGGGATTTCAGTAAATCTAGTAAAAAAGTTAGCTGGGAAAATTCCAATATTTGGAGTCTGTCTTGGCCATCAATCAATAGGATATGCTTTTGGTTCAGAAATTATAAAAGCAAAAAAATTACTGCATGGTAAAACATCAAAAATTTATCATAATGGAAAAGGTATATATAAAAGTCTACCTAATCCTTTTGATGCTACCAGATATCATTCACTCATAATTAACAAAAAAACTTTACCAAAAGATTTTGAAATAACATCACAAACTAAAGATGGAATTGTCATGGGAATTTTAAATAAAAAACTAAACATTGAAGGAGTACAATTTCATCCTGAATCCATTCTCACGAAACAAGGCAAAAAGCTTATTAAAAATATCTTGGAAACTAAATATTGAAAGATAAAGATTTATTAAATTTTCTTGATATTGCAATTAAAGAGTCGATTAAAGCATTAAATGCAAATGAAGTTCCTATTGGTTCAATTGTAGTTTGTAATAAATCAAAAAAAGTAATCTCAAAAGCCTTTAACATGACTGAAAAGCTTGGGGATCCGACTGCTCATGCTGAAATTATTGCAATACAAAAAGCAGTAAAAAAAATTGGAGATTGGAGGCTTGATAATTACTCTTTATTTACGACTATAGAACCATGCAATATGTGTATGGAGGTAATAAAAGCCGCAAGAATAAAAAAAATTTATTATGGATCTAAAAATACATCAAAAATAAAACTGAAAAAAAAACCAGAGCAAATTTCTCTCAAGTCAGATTTTTGCAAGAAAATATTAAAGGATTTTTTTAGAAAAAAAAGATAAACTACATTTCAATTTTTTTTGGAAAAATAGTTATTTTTTTCAAATTACCATATTCTTTAGTTTTATAAGTAACTTGATCATTTTCTTCTATAATCAAATAACAAATACGCCTTTCATAGGAATTCATCGGATTTAAACTTAAAGGTCTATTTATTGAGATGACTTTTTCCACTAGGGTTCTCACTCTTTCCTGGAGCTTTTCCATTCTTTTTTCTCTATACGAATTAATATCTATGGAAACATAAATACTTTGTCCATTCTGCTTACTTGATATTCTGGACAATAGGAATTCCAAATTTTTAATCATTTCTCCTTTTTTCCCAATCATAAAACCTAGATCTGCTTCACTGTTCAACTTTAAGAGAATATTTCTATCGTTGATTTCAACACTTGTTTCAGCCTCTCCTACAAAATGATCAACTAGTTTTTCAAAAATACTTAGAATTTGTTTTCCATCAGTATCAACTAATTCTACTTTTTCAATTTTTTGTAAATCAGATGGGTTATCAGTTCTAACCTGGTTAGGGCTACCTACTTGAATGTTAATAATTTTAATAATGGCATTTCTTGATCCAATCCCAAGCACTCCAGATTTTTCTTCCTGGATAACTTCGAACTCCAAATCATCTCTTGCTACACCTAATTCTTTACATGCTTCTATTGTTGCGTCTGTAACTGTTTTTCCTTCAAATTCTTTACCAATTGACATAATTATGCTCCTTGCATCTTCTTAAATTTATTATTTATATATAATTGTTGGAATATTGAAATAATATTACTAACTGTCCAATATAAGATTAACCCTGAAGGTAACCCCCAAAACATTACTGTAAACAGAATTGGCATATACTGAAATATTTTGGTCTGAAATTCATCTTGACCGGGATTAGGAGGAGTCATTTTCTGCGTCAAAAACCAAGATATCCCCATAACTAATGGCAATATCCTGAAAGGAATGCCTACAATATCAAATAAGTTCTCAGGTGCAGATAAATCATTAATCCATAAAAAACTAGTGTGTCTTAAATCTAATGAATAAAGCAGTACATTGTACAGTGCCACAAAAACCGGAAGCTGAATCAACATTGGAAGACAACCGCTTAAGCTTGAAAGCGGGTTCATGCCTTCTTTAGAGTATAGCTTCATGATTTCAGAATTTTGTGTAGCTTTATCGTCTTTAAATTTCTCCTTAATTTCATCAAGTTTTGGCTTCATTAGAGCCATTTTAGCCTGCATTTTTTTCATGGACATCATGCTCTTTATTGTTAAGGGTAAAAACAAAACTCTAATTAATATTGTTATGATAATTATTGCTATTCCATAATTTTTAATAAATTTATTTGAAAGATTTAAAACTTTCTCTAAAGGAGCAGCCAGCCATTTAAACCATCCTAAATCATGTGCTTGCTCAAGATTCGGACCATATAGGGATAAAATTTTAACATCTTTAGGACCTAAAAATATCTTTGAATCCATCGTAAATTGGTTACCTGGCAACAAATTAATTGTTTTATAACTAAGTACAGTTCTTAAAATTCCTGCAGTTTTCTTTTGATATTTTAGTGTTTTTTCACCTGAATAATCTAATATATTTGCTGCTAAGAAATATTTTTTTGAAAATCCATACCAATTAATATCTTCTATTACTCTTTCGCTCTCACTAGGTAAATAATCTATTTTTTCTAAGTCTTCATTAAACTGATAATCAAAATTATGATACGATTCGGCATTAATCTCACCATTTGATTCCTCAAAAAGTCTAAAAATAAAATTTTGACCTGACTTGTTAATAACTATAACTTGATGATTTATAGAAAAACTATCAGAATCAAATAAGTATCTTCTCCTGATTTCAAAATTTCCAAACTTAGCAGATAGTAAAACTTCCTTATCATTGTTAATTAAAATATTGTCAAACAACAAATCATTCGGAAGTTCAACATTTTTCGCTTTTAAAATCAGCTTGCTTAAATATTCTGACCTATCTAAAAGTTGAACTTTCTCATCGGATTCAGGGTTCTTAAAGTATTTCTTTAATTGAACATTTACAAGCTTTCCACCTAACAAAGAAATCTCACCATTAAAATTATTATTAGCAAATTTGATAATCTTACTTTTATCCATAGCTGGTTCAGAAAAAATTGTTTCATCTGATATTGTGTACTCCTCAGTCTCGGAAAATTGCGAGGAAATAGTTTTGGAATCTATATTTTTTGATACTTCTTTATCATCTGAAGTTATGAAGAAATTACTTGCAAAAATTATTAAAAAAGAACCAAGTAAAAAAATTACATAATTTAATTTCAAATTTTCTCTCCTTTAGGCACTTTATCAACTTTTGATTCAAAGAAAGGATTGCATCTTAAAATTCTTAAAATACCTAGCCACAAACCCTTAATAGGGCCATGAGTTTTTATTGCCTCAATTGCATAACTTGAACAACTCGGAGTGAATCTACAAGTAGAAGGTAAAACTTTACTCAATGTCCTTTGATATATTTTTATAGGTATTATCAAAAGTAGTTCAAAAAACTTTTTCATTTAAATAATTTTTTTAAGACTAAATCAAGTTCTTTCTTCATTTTCCAAAAATCAAATTTAACAATTGAACTTTTTGGCATAATAATCAGTTCATAATTTATCAATTTATCACTATAATGAATTCTAAAAACTTCCTTTAATCGCCTTTTATATTTATTTCTCACAACTGAGGATTTTATTACTTTCTTTGATATTATAACACTTACTAAGAGTGAATTTAAATTAGTATTTCTTTTAACTAACAAGTTAAGAGACTTAGATGTTAATCTTTTTGAACTCTTTAAATTACTTTTTATATTAATTTTTGGTTTTTGTATTCTATTAGATTCTGTGAAAGTCATTTTACATGACGAGAAACGGTTAAATTTGCTCTACCTTTAGATCTTCTTAAAGCTAAAACTTTCCTACCAGCCTTCGTTGAAAGCCTTGTTCTAAATCCATGGGTTCTAACCCTTTTTTTCTCACTAGGTTGATATGTTCTTTTCATAGAAGCTTAAAATTAACATTAAATGGAAAAAAATCAATATTCTATTGCATAGTATCATTTGATAATTCTTCGGGAGCTGCTGTTGGTTTTACATTAGAACAATTTTTAGTTATTTCGTCCCATTTTTGTTTATATATTTTTAAACTCGAATTAGCACTTTCAAAATCTTTTTTAGAAAGATTTTGAACTATCATCCACAAATCACTTACTGAATTCTCATTTTTTAATGTAAATTCATGAATTACACTACTAATCTCTGCATAATTTAAAACTACCATGCTATCATCTGGAAACTTTTCAATCCAATAATACATTTCAGATATTCCGAACAATAATTCTTTATGAAAGATATCAAACTCTTTCGGTATTGATTCATTTGAAATGCTTTCCAAAATATCTTTTGCACTTTTTAACCTTTTCTTAGATAAGGCACAGTCAGTATTATAATAAATTCCATCGGGCTGAATAGCTCCATCTCCCGCATGCGAATAAAAGAATTTCTTTTCTTTGCTTTCGAACATTAAAAACCATTGAGCAGGGATAGAATTTTCAGATTCCATAATATATTTATCGGAATCAACACCTAATGGAGTTAAATAATAATCTCCATTTTCATGTTTTGTAAATAAACAATCTTTAATTTGATCCGGTTCAATTTCTAAATATTTAGATAATGAATTTCTGTATTCCTCGTACTCATTTCCATAGAATACATTTTGAGATGCATTAGGACCGTCCCAGTACAATTCATGAAACTTGATGTATTTATCCCAATATTCTTTATCTTCTTTGATATTGGCTAAATTTTGGTAAACCATTAATGCTGACTTTTTAGACACTTAAACAATTTAACTGCTGGAGATAAATTGTCTATATCGGTGAAATATTTAAGAAGATTAATATAAGTCAGAATTCATTACTTTGTTCCAAGCAGAAATAAAATCACATACAAATTTTCCACTGTTGTCATCTTGGGCATAGAATTCAGCTATAGCTCTTAGCTCAGAATTAGAACCAAAAATCAAATCAAATCTTGATGCAGTCCTTAATACTTTCCCTGACTTTCTGCATTTTCCATCAAAAGAATTCGAACCTGTTGGAATCCATTCAATATTAGTATCTAGTAAAATTTTTAACCATTTGCTAGATAACTTTCCACCTTCAGTCCACAAACCTCTTTTATCAGAGCTTAAACCAATTGATCTAAGGCCTGCTAATAAAACTGTCATTTCAGGTGCTGTTAGTTTTAACATATGTGCTTTATCTAACATCATTTCTTCTGGAGAAATAGTAAAGTTTTTAGCCAAATAATTTCTAAATCCATCAGCTTGGGGTTCAAGAACATCGAAGGAATTTTTGTCAGTCATTTCATCAAGAGCATCGCCTCTACCTTGTTTAAAAGGAACCTCGGATTGAGATACTAATTCAATACCAACATTACCTGCAAGTATTATAATATCTGCTACACTGGCACTAACTTTTTCAGAAATAGATTTTATAACTTCTAAAATATTTTCTAATTCTTTGGGTTTATTAATCTTCCAGTCTTTTTGTGGTGAAAGCCTTATTCTCGATCCATTAGCTCCCCCCCTTAAATCTGTACACCTAAATGTTGATGCACTTGCCCATGCAGTTTCAATCATCTGAATTGGGCTTAAAGAAGATTTCTTGATCAATTCCTTTGCTTGAGAAATATCAAAGGATAAATCATTTTTTGGGATTGGATCTTGCCATATAAGATCTTCATCAGGAACTTCAGGCCCTAAATATCTTTGCTTAGGCCCCATATCTCTATGAAGAAGCTTAAACCAAGCTTTTGCAAAACAATCTTGAAGCAATTGGGGATTTTTGTAAAAGTTCTCGCTAATTTCTTTGTAAAAAGGATCTTTAATCAGTGCAATATCTGCTGTAGTCATCATTGGTTGTACTAAATTCTCACTGTTATCTACATCAATTGCTTTATTTTTCTCCTCTAAACCAATTGGTTTCCATTGATGGGCACCAGATGGACTTTTTGATAATTCCCAATCATACCCTAACAACATTTCAAAATATCCATTATCCCATTCAATTGGATTACTTGTCCATGGACCTTCAATGCCACTAGTGATAGAATCAGGTCCTTTTCCACTTTTAAAACTACTTTTCCAACCCAACCCTTGGCTCTCAATTGGAGAACCCTCAGGCTCAGGTCCTACCAAGGAACAGTCACCTGCACCATGTGCTTTACCAAAAGTATGTCCTCCAGCTATTAAAGCTACAGTCTCTTCATCGTTCATTGCCATTCTAGCAAAAGTTTCCCGAATATCTTGAGCACTTAATAGTGGATCAGGATTACCATTAGGGCCTTCCGGGTTTACATAAATTAATCCCATTTGAACTGCAGCTAAAGGATTTTCAAGAGATTGCCTAGACTCTTCATATCTATTGTCACCCAGCCATTCTTTCTCAGCTCCCCAGTAAATGTCTTCCTCTGGGTGCCAAATATCTTCCCTGCCACCGCCAAAACCAAATGTCTTTCCTCCCATAGATTCAATCGCAACATTTCCAACCAATATGAAAAGATCTGCCCATGAAATTTTGTTCCCATACTTTTCTTTAATTGGCCAAAGGAGTCTTCTTGCCTTGTCTAAGTTGCCATTATCTGGCCAACTATTTAAGGGTGCGAATCTCATTGCACCAGTACCCCCTCCGCCACGTCCATCACCAGTTCTATATGTTCCAGCAGCATGCCATGTTAATCTAACAAAAAATGGACCATAGTGACCATAATCAGCTGGCCACCAATCTTGGCTATTTGTCATTAAACTGTTAAGGTCATTTTTTAATTGAAAATAATCTAGTTTGTTAAATTCTTCTGCATAATTAAAATCTAAATCAAATGGGGAAGATTTATCAGTATGTTGTCTTAAAATCCCCAAATTAATTTGATTTGGCCACCAATCATTATTTTTTGTACTTCTAGAATTATTCGTAGATGCACCATGCATCACGGGACATTTTTCCATATTTTAAAACCTCATTTTTTTTGGTCTATCAAAAGTTTACCCAATTTTAAAAAAGTTAAGACATATCGGGGACTGGTCCATCAGGTATTGGATCATCGGGACTTAATAACATATCGTCCATGGTACCTCCTGGAGTTAACATAGGGTATACCATCTCAGTATGATCAACAACTACTTCCATTAATACTACCCCTTTAGTAGACAATCCCTCCTTAAAAGATCCTTCCAAATCATTAGGTGAATCAATTTTAAAGGCTTTTGCCCCGTATGATTGAGCAATCTTTACATAGTCAGGGTTTAAATCAAACTTGCAACATGAATAATTTTTATCAAAAAATAAGGTTTGCCACTGCCTAACCATTCCATGGTGTCCGTTATTTATTAAAATGATTTTTAAGTCTAATTGATTCTCAACAGCAGTGCTAAATTCTTGCATATTCATCTGGAAACTTCCATCTCCGCATATTGCAAGAACTGTATCATTAGGGCGTCCAAGCTTTGCTCCAATTGCCGCAGGGAAACCAAATCCCATTGTCCCAAGACCACCTGAAGTTATTTGATTCCTTGGATTCGCGAATTGATAATATTGGGCTACCCACATTTGATGCTGCCCTACATCTGTAACAACTACAGCTTTACCCTTAGTAATTTTAGAAATTAAATCTATTGCGTAACTGGTTTTAATCATTTTTCCTTTTTGCCTTGCTACAGTAGGATTCTCATTTTCCCAATCTTTTATTTGATTAAACCAGGCTAGTCTATCTTCAGTATTTGGTTTAAATGACATTGGAATTTCTTTGCTTATTTGATTTATTACAGTCTTTGCATCTCCAACAATTGGACAATGAACAACGATATTTTTGTTAATGGTGGAAGGATCGATATCTATGTGAATAACTTTTGCATTTGGAGCAAATTTTTCAAAAACCCCTCCAGTTGACCTGTCATCAAATCTGGCACCAATAGATATTACAAGGTCACTATTATGAACGGCCATATTGGCAAAATAAGAACCGTGCATGCCTATCCAACTTACCCTCATCGGATCATCAGGAGGGTATCCTCCTAGGCCCATTAGTGTCAAAGTAACAGGGATTTTGAGACGATTTGCGAATTTTCTTAATGCTTCAGTGGCTTCAGATATTATTATCCCACCGCCACCAAAAACTATGGGTCTTTTTGAATTCATTATTAATTTCGCTGCTTTTTTAATATCAACAGATTTTGCTTCTTTAGGAATTTTGTAACCACTTACTTTTTTTATTGTGGGGAATGTAAACTTTGTTTCAGAATCTAAAACTTGCTTTGGAATGTCAACTAAAATTGTTCCTGGTCTTCCAGTAGTTGAAAGATAAAGTGCTTCTCTTAAAACTCTAGATAAGTCTTCCACTTTTTCACATAAAAAATTATGCTTAGTTGTAGATCTTGAAATTCCAATATGATCTATTTGATCAAATATGTTAGATAAATTTTCATTTTCACTAAAGTGGCATATAAAAACTACCATTGGTGCAGAATCCATATTTGCAGTCTGCAAACCTGTAATTGTATTTGTACCACTCGTATCAGAATCACAAACAACTATTCCTGGTTTTCCAGTAGTTCTAGCATAACCATCTGCCATATGGCTAGCACCTTGCTCATTCCCAGAAATTATTTTCTTCATCTTAGATTTACTAAATTTATCTGAAAAAAGCTTATCAACTTTTTTTCCAAAGCTATTTGGAGGTGAAAATATGTATTCAACACCCTCTTTTTCAAGTGTTTTAAAGAAAATTTCTATCCCTTTCATTTCCTTATTGTAAAGGAAGAATTCACAAAATAAAAATTTTCTTGTAATTTTTTTGATACTAGTTACATTTTACAAACCTACTTCCGCTAATTTATTTATAAGGAGGCAAATTATTATGCCAAGTCACTTAAACGTTGACACAAAGTACTGGAACTTGACAGACGAGATTCCAGCACCGCCAGTTGAAAGAGACATTAAGTCATGGATTATCGGAAACCCTTCCGATCCTCTATGGGATATTGATGTTCTTCCTTTAACTTATACAGATTCAAGATGGTCAGCTTTTATTCTTAAAAGCCCAATGGATTGTCTACAAAGACTATGTCCAAACCCACCTTTATCAGTATATGAAGGCGAAAACGGTGATTTAGTAGAATATTGGTATGTACAACATAACAATACAATGCTAGGTCCATATCTTGAGATGGGTGTAACAGTAGCTGCTACACATACAGACTCAAAAGGTAATACATGGAAGGGTGGATACTACCCATATATGTATTTAACACAAGATTCAGCTGTTGATGCAGGTCGTGTTTTAGGATTCCCTAAAAAAATGGCTTACATTAGAGCAACTGAGCATGGCGGCGAAAAAGGAGACGATTTCTTTGCATTCTCAATGTCAAGAAATGGTTACCTAATGCATGCTTCACAAGGTAAGTATGATGACGCCCCTGTAACTCCTCCAGCTTTCTACGGACAAACTGATTGGGGAAGATTAAACATGAAGGTTATCACACGTCCTGATGTTGCAAGTTCAGAATGGCAATGTACATATTTACCATCTGTTCTTCCACCTGCATTTAATGTAGAAGGACACAGATTCCAAATCAAAAACGAGTTAACTAGAACAGCTTCAAGCGATGCTTGCGACTGGTTCCAACAGGCAACTCCATTTGATAACATGGGTGCTGAATTGAAAATCGATGAAGTAAAAGGATTGATTTCATTCACATTTGATCTTGTTATTCCTCCAGCAGAAGTTATCTGGTCAGAAACATATGAAAGACCAGCTTCTTACAGAGGATATGCAACACCATATCAGTATGGTTTAAGACAGCAATTCCCAATTCACCAAGGTGCATAGGAATTAAAAATACAAAAATTTTTTGAAGGAGAATAAACATGGCTAAACAAGCAAACGAATACAGCTATCCATGGTTAGAAGAAGGTGAAGTTCCACCATTACCACTTGATAGAGATAGAATTCATATTATCTCTCAGGGTGTTGCGGATCCAGTCTTCGACTATGACATAGTACCACTAACATACACAGAAAGCCGTTGGATGGCATATGTTGTTGAAGCAGATGATGCTGCTTTAAAAGCATTCCACCCTGAGCCAGTAGAACTTCATGATAATATTCTTGAGTTCTGGTATGTTATACACAGAAATACAATGTTAGGACCTTACATGGAGTTTGGTGTTACATCATCAGCTACTGTAAAAGGATCTGACGGACAAGTTTGGAAAGGTGGATACTACCCAATTATGTATCTATCTAACGACTCACCAATTTTCGCAGGTAGAGAGCCTTTCGGTTTCCCGAAAAAAGCTGCTTACATTGCAGGATTTGAGCACGGAACAAACGATAACTACTTCAACCATTTAATGGAAAGAAGAGGTTATGTTCTTCACTCAGCAAACGGTCGTTATTCAGACAAACCTGTAGCTGTTAAACCAACATTCTTTGGTAAAACAGACTGGGGAAGATTAAACTACAGAATCACTACACACCCAAGTGTAGCTTATAGTGATCACCAGGTTACTTATCTTGGTTCTGAGTTACCACCACAGTTCGGAAACGGACACAGATTCCAATTGGACCCAAGTTCAATTAGAACTGCTACTGGTGATGACATCAGATCATGGTACATGGCTGGTTCACCATTTGACTTCATGGGTGGATTACTTGGTGATGTTAAAGTACATGGATTAATTTCATTTACATTTAACTTAATCATTCCACCAGCTTCAATTGTATGGGAAAAAAGAGTTGAAAGAAGTGACGATGATGTTGCAAAACATCTATTGTTCTCAACTCCTTACAAATATACAATGAGACACAGATTCTTAACACCTTACTATCCAGGTGCTTAGAATATAAAAAAAAGCAACCAGTCTTCGGACTGGTTGCCCTTTAATGAAAATTAGTGTTTTAGGGTGGAAGGCCGTTGACGTGACTATCCGCTAAGTAGTCCCACCTTCCACCTAAATCCATAATAGCCTTTATAGTTAAAAAAAATCAATAGTTCTTTATAAGTTTAAATTAATTGATTATTATCAAAGTATGTCTCCTATTATCATCACTAAATGTAAATGTTCTGATAAAAAAATTTATATAAGCATCAAAAAAGAAGAATATTTTAAAGACCGAATTAAAGACCAAAGTTGGGAGTTGGAGTATTCTAAAAGAGTTAAAGAAGAAAAATACCAATATTACAAAGATAATATTAAAGAAAAAGGTGATCAGTGGATTGAAACTGATAAATTACCCATAAAATGTACAATTTGTGGGGAAAAAATAGAGGGATTATAAAAAAAAAGAGAGGTACCGCTAAATACCTCTCAGAGTGTTACGGGGATGTTTAACCATCACCTACCTACGCTTATAAAATTGTAGCATAACCACCATTTCAATTTCAACAACTTTATTATTTTTTTTAAATTCCTTTAGGGGAAGCAATTTTTGGATGCAATTTTCGCCATCTTAAGTTATTAAGTGCATTAATAAAGGCTTTTGCACTTGCCACTATAACATCAGTACTAGCACCTTTTCCTCTAGCAGTAAAACCATCATCTTTTATTATGACAGAAACCTCAGCTTGTGCGTCCATTCCTCCTGTCACAGATGCTACATTGTATGAATCAAGTTTTGGTTCTACTCCTACAGCTTTACATATTGCTCTAAAAACCGAATCTATGGGGCCGTCACCGCTTTCCGAGATAGTTATAGGCTCTTCATTTGCCATCAGAGTTAGCTCAGCTGAAGGATCATTTTTAGTTCCTGATGAACAACTTAGGGAAACAAGCTTATAATAATCACCAGATCTTACGAACTCTTCATTAATAAGCGCTTCAATATCCTCATCAAAAACATACTTCTTCTTATCACATAACTCCTTAAATTTTATGAATGCAATTTCAAACTTTTCATCATCTAATTTATAACCAAACTCAGTCAATCTGTCCTTAAAAGCATGCCTTCCTGAATGTTTTCCTAAAACGATATAGTTTGAAGGTATACCTACCTCGGATGCTTCCATAATTTCATATGTATCTCTTTGCTTTAAAACTCCATCTTGATGAATACCAGCTTCATGAGCAAAGGCATTTGCACCAACAATCGCCTTATTAGGTTGAACATTGACTCCTGTTACACTACTAACTAACTTGCTTGAGGCATAAATTTGTTTAGAGTCAACCTTGGTTTCAAATGGGTTTAAATCATTTCTTACTTTCAATGCCATTACTATTTCTTCCAAAGAGGCATTACCAGCCCTTTCTCCTAAACCATTAATTGTGCATTCAACTTGTCTTGCTCCCTCATGAATAGCTGCTAATGAATTAGCTACTGCTAGTCCCAAATCGTTATGACAATGGACACTAATTGTCGTCTTTTCAATATCATCCACACCATTTTTTATTTCTCTTATCATTCTTGAGAACTCAGATGGAACCGTATATCCAACAGTATCTGGTATGTTTATTGTAGTTGCTCCGGCTTTTATAGCTATAGAAATTGATTTACACAAAAAATCTACGCTAGACCTAGTTGCATCTTCGCATGAAAATTCAACATTGGAGGTGTATTTGGCTGCATGAGCTACTGACTTCTGAATTATGTCTAAAACTTCATCTTGGGTTTTTTTAAGTTTATACTTCAAATGAATGTCTGAAGTGGCAATAAAAGTATGAATCCTGGGATTTTTGGCTTTCTTAACTGCCTCCCATGCTCTATCTATATCTTTAATATTTGCCCTACTAAGTCCTGCAACTTCACAATCTTTAATTTGATCTGCTATCATTTTAACAGAATTAAAGTCACCTTCTGAAGCAATTGGGAAGCCCGCTTCTATTATGTTCACCCCGAGCTTTTCAAGCTGTAGTGCAACTTTAATTTTCTCTTCTTCATTCATGCTACAACCAGGAGCTTGTTCACCATCTCGAAGAGTTGTATCAAATATTTTTACAAAATTACTCATTGAATTTAAAAATATAAGTTAAGTTAAATTTTTGTCAATTTTAGGAAACAATAAATCTAAATCACCAATTGTATCATTAGCCACTAAAGAAGCGACACTTCCAGGCCCTGCAAAACAATTTGCTTCTTCATCTATTGATAAATTAAGTGCTTTTAAAATTTTTATTGATGATGAAGGGATTATTGGATAAAAAAGTATGGAAACTAATCTTATAACTTCCAGAGATACTCGTAAAACACGCTTAAGATCTTCAACCTTCCCTTCTTTTGCTAAAGCCCAAGGCTTAGTGTTATCAATATACTTGTTAGTCATCGAGATTATCCCAACAACTGAATCAATAGCTTTGCTAAATTCAACTGATTTAAAACAAACCATATATTCTGAAAGGTTTTCGTCGCAAATATTAATTAAATTTTGCTCTTCTTCTTTAAGTTCCTGTTGTTCTGGTATAACTCCATTGAGACTCTTTTTTGTCATAGAAAAAACCCTATTCACAAGATTCCCAAAGTTATTTGCAAGTTCAGAATTAATTCTACTTATTAAAGCATCCTCTGAGAAATCTCCATCATTACCAAAAGGAACCTCTCTTAATAAGAAATATCTAAACTGGTCAAGTCCATATTTGTTAATAATATCTTCAGGATTAACAACATTTCCTAAAGACTTAGACATTTTTTCCTTCTCTACAGTCCACCAACCATGAGCTATAATCTTTCTTGGTAAGTCCATTCCTGCAGCCATTAACAAAGCTGGCCAATATACTGCATGAAACCTTAAGATGTCTTTACCAACAAAGTGAAAATTTGCTGGCCAAAAATCATTTAAAGGCTTGCTCTCATTGTTAGGATATCCTAATGCTGTTAAATAATTAGTTAGTGCATCAATCCACACATAAACAACATGAGATTCATCTCCTGGAACCTTAACACCCCAATCAAAACTTGTCCTAGAAATTGACAAGTCTTTTAAGCCTTGCTTAACAAAACTTACCACTTCATTATATCTAGACTTAGGCTGAATAAAGGTTGGATTATCTGAATAAAACTTCAATAATTTCTCTTCCCATTCTGACAATTTAAAAAAATAACTTGATTCTTCTACCCATTCAACTGGTGCCCCTGTAGGTGCAAGCCCATCTATAATTTCATCTTCATTATAAAATGCTTCATCTCGTATTGAATACCATCCTGAATATTTATCCAAATAAATCTGTCCATTATCGCTCAATTTTTCCCAGAAAGTTCTTACGGCTTCAATATGCCTTTGGGAACTTGTTCTAACAAAATCATTATTGGAGAGATTTAAAGTTTTAGTAAGGTTTTGAAAATTTAAACTCATACTATCAACAAATTCTTGAGTGTTTAAATTGTTATTTTTAGTCGCTTGCTGAATTTTTTGACCATGTTCATCAGTACCAGTGAGAAAAAAAACTTCATAATTTTTTAATCTGTAAAATCTTGCTAATACATCGCTGGCAATGCTGGTGTAAGCATGTCCTACATGTGGTTTGTCATTAACATAATAAATAGGTGTTGTTATATAGATATTACTCATATTGCCCATTCGTTTATACTACCTGATAGTTTTTTTTAATTTAGTTTAAAAAATAATTCAGAATAATTTCATCTAAACTAATTTTAATATTTATATTTGAATCTTTAATTTCACTTAAAAATTTCAATAAGCCTTCATTAAAATCAATTAAATTGTGGGAATTTTCAAGGTTGTTATTAGAAACTAATGACGAGACTCTAAAGTTGATAAGATTACTTATCGAATATAATAAAAAAAATGTGCTAGTTTCTTTTGCCAATTCTTCCATTAGTTCATTTAACTTATCCAGAGATGAAAAATCCTTTGATACAATTAAATCAACACAGTTATTTATTAAGGAAAGATTCGATTGAGTAATAAATTTTAAATTTCTTAACGAGCCATCCAATAAATTTAAAATAATTTGATGCTCATTTTCTAGCCCTTCATTGATAAAGTCTAAAATTATTGAATCTGGTAATTTTTTAAAATTAAACTGAAGAGTTCTTGATCTTAATGTAGGTATTAGCGAGTCTATATTTGAGGAAATCAAAATTATTGTCAGTTTCTCAGGAGGCTCTTCAACTATTTTTAATAATTTATTTTGAGATACTACATTCATATCCTGCATATTATTTATTATTAGAATTTTTTCAATCTCCTCAAAGGGGGCTTTAATTGACCAAGAGTTTATTTCGGTCAAATCCTCAACTAATATTTTCCCATCTGTCGAATCAATAATAAGACAATCAGGATGAATATTTTTATCTATTTTATTAGGTTTTTTGAATCTTAATTTAACAAGCTCAAGAAGAAAATCTTTTTTTCCGACCCCATTAGGTCCAACAACCGCTATGGTTCTTGAAATTTTTTTCTCTTTGAAGAGATTTATCAAGTTTTCTTGAGAATTTTTATGAAACTCATATAAATTATTAGCCATAGCTTTTAGTCCAACCTAGCTAATCTGGAGAATATACTAAACTTATCTTTTAATATCTTTTTGATTTCCTCATGAACAGAATTAATCTCTTGTTCACCATTTATTATAAAAATTCTATTTGGCTGACTTTTCTGCAATGACAAATAAGCTTTTCTTACTCTTGAATGGAATTCAAATGATTCATCATCAATCCTATTTCTTCCTGGCCTTGAAACAATTCTACTTAGTGCTGTATTTACAGAAATATCAATTAAAAAAGTGATTGTAGGGTTAACCCCTAAAGCCGCATGAACTCCAAGCTTTTTTACTAATTCTGTATCAATTCCCCTACCATAACCTTGATAAGCTATTGTTGAATCGTAAAACCTGTCACATAAAACAATTTTACCTTCCGCCAATGTAGGTCTTATTAACTCTTGAATATGTTGAGCTCTATCCGCACAAAATAATGATAATTCTGCGATTGGTTCAATTTCAATATCATCATAGTCAAGAATAATCTTTCTAATCAGCTTTCCTACTTTTCCCCAACCTGGTTCACGAGTAGCAACAACATCAAAATGTATTTTTTTCAAAGATTCTTGTAAAAGTTCTACTTGAGTAGATTTACCTGAGCCCTCTATTCCTTCAAAAGTTATAAACAATTTTTACCCACTTAATAATTTTTTTTCAAAGCCTGAAGTTCATTATAATCTAATTCTACTATTTTTCCTGGTTCTAGCTCTCCAAGCTTAATTGTTCCTACAGTAATCCTTTTTAATTTTTTAACTTTTTTATTAAAATATTTAAAAAAATTCTTAACAATATGGTTTCTACCCTCATGTATAGTAATTTTAACTAAAGTTTCTTTGTTATTTCTTGATATAACTTCAAGATTTTCTGGCAAAAGAAAACCGTCAGACAATTTAGCCCCGTTTCTCATTTTAGTAAATAACCCAGCAGAAATATCCCCCTCCAAATGAGTAAGATATGTTTTTTGAATTTCAAAACTTGGATGAGAAATTTTATGAGCAAAATCACCATCATTTGTAAAAATTAGCAATCCTTCTGTGTCATAGTCTAGTCTTCCAACAGGAAATAACTTAATATTCTCTTTGGGTAGAAACTCCTGAACAGTTCTCTTTTTCTCGTTACTTGCCATCGTTGTTAAACATAGTCTTGGCTTGTTCATTTTATAGTACTTAAATTGTTGTGGTTTTATGGGTAGCGAATCAAAGCAAACAGTGTCAATTTCTGTATTTATAATAGTTTGTGGTTTTAATTCAGTCTGATCATTTATTTTTACACGACCAGACTGAATATATTCTTCAGACTTTCTCCTTGCGGCGATACCACATAAAGAAAGAAATTTGTTTAATCTGACTTTCATTTGATTTCTTTTTAACTTTTTTTGTTTCCAAAATTTTCTGCTGTCTCCATTGTTATTCCAGCATGAGCCCAGCCTGCACCTGCGGCCATAACCATAGCTATATTTACAGCTTCAGCAATTTCTTCCTTAGTTACCCCCTCTTGTATTCCATCTCTAACACAACTTCTGATACACCAGCTACATTTAGCCAAAATAGCACAAGCTAATCCCATCAGACCTTTTTTTAATTTCTTTGATAAATGACCATCTTCATAAACCAAATCATGGAATACGGAAAACTTTTCATGCTTTTCACCACTTAAGTTATGAAAATCTTTAATCTGTGGGGTTATATTTTTGGAAAAAAAAGAACCCTCTGTAACATCTTCTTTATTTTTCATTTTGTCATAATTTTCAAAAGCTATACTGGAATATGCATAAGGCTGTCCCATTTGTAATCGCATTGCAATAAATACTGTTTCAGCTATCTCTTCATCTGTGGCTCCAGAAGCTTTAGCCAACTTTGTCCTTGATCTTATACAATATGGACATGATGTCATGTGTGCACAAGCTAAGGCTATTAATTGCTTATCCTTTTTTGATATTAATCCATCCTCAAACACTACATTGTGATAATCCATCCACTTACTGTTTAATTCAGGTGCTAAATCTTTAAGTTTCCCCATATATTGAGAAATATCATCTTTATATATACTTTCAGACATAATAATTTACCTCCAGGTTTTAACTATTTAATTAATATTATCATATGTAATATTTATCTATATAGCGAATGAATCAAAAACATATAATCAAGTTACTAGCAAAAAATAGTATTAAAGTTAAAAATGTAATCAAACTTAAGAATGATGCATCTAACAGAACCTACTATAGGGTTCCAAATAAAAACTTATTAATAGCTCACATGCCAAGAGAAAAGAAAGAATCGATAAATAAATTCAAATTAACAACTAGAATCTTAAAGAAAAATCAAATTAAAGTTCCAAACATAATTGATACCGATGGAAAAAATGACCTTCTTTTAATAGAAGACTTTGGAGAAACAAAGCTATCAAAAGTTATGAACAATCAAAATAAAAAGAAATATCTTAAATTATGTCTTGATGGAATTATTGATCTACAAAAAATACAACCTGAAAAAGTAATAAAAGAATTTAATATGAAGAAGATTGTTACCGAAACCATGCTATTTATTGACTGGTACTTAATAAAGGATCAAAAGAAAAAAATAACAAGTCCTAAAAAAGAAATGTTTAAAAAAAGACTAAGAAGGCTTTATAGCTCAGTTAAGGACATGTCTGTGTATGGTCATATGGATTATCATGTAGATAATATTTTTTATTTTAAAAAATCAAATAGCATTGGATTAATAGACTATCAAGATATTAAAAAAACCCATGTTGCATATGATGTGCTATCAATTCTTCAAGATGTTAGGAATCCAATAAAGAAAAGCTTAGAAGAAGAGCTGATTGAGTATTTTTTAAATAAAAGTAATTGTAATAAAGATGATTTTATATTTGGATATAATTTTTTTTCGATTCAAAGAAATCTAAAAATTATAGGTATTTTTAGCAGATTAAAACATAGGGATGGGAAAAATAACTATTACAAGCTAATTCCAACATGCTTTGATTTAATATCTAATAATTTAAAAGTGATGGAATCAATAAAATGCAAAAGTTTTTATCAATGGCTAATTAAAGAATATGAAATTATCTAACTTTAAAATAAATCAGAATCAAAATTTATATAAATTTAATGAAGATTCTCTTAGGTTGCTCAGAATGATTAAAACCTTGCCTACCGATGCTTGTGTAGCTGATTTAGGTGCTGGTTCAGGAATAATCTCGATAGGAATTTCAAAAAATTTCAAAGTTAAAAAAATTCATTCTTTTGAAATATGTAAAGATAGTTATGAATCACTAAAAAACAATGTCTCTATTAATAAATGTAAGTCGATTACTCCACTTCACCAAAACTATAAAGATTTAGAGGATAAGGAATTCGAGAATTACTATAATTTAATTATCTCTAATCCACCATACTTTAAAAAAAATGAGGGAAAACTTCCAAAATCAAAAGAATTACAGTATGCGAAACATGAGATTGCAGCAAGTTTAAATGACTTGATAAACATAGCTCTTAAATGCCTAAAAAATAAAGGTAGGGCAATCTTTTGTTATCCACAAATTAGAAATTCAGATGTATTAAAGGAAATTAATAATAGGAATTTATTCCTTAAAAGAAAAGAAATTGTTAAAAATAAAAAAAGGGATTTAATATTTTATGAATTTATAAAATTACTTCCAAAAGCTTAGAGCAATATCTTAAAGAAATAACATTCTTTTCATTGGATTGAGATTCAAAAAATGACTTTGCTTTTGTACCAATCACTTTAATGATCTCCCCCCTATATTCAACCACTGGCACATATGGTCTTATAAACTTTGGTATTTTTTCATTTATAAAAATATCATGAAGTTTTTTCATCTTTTTCTTTTTTGAATAAAATATCTTATCTCCTGGCTTATTTAACCTAATAATTATCTCTTCGGGACTGTTTACTTGTAAATAGGAACAATTTGTTTCCATTTTATTTTTTTTCTCAAAATTAAATTCAAAAAAATTTTTTTTATATTTTTTATAACTAAAATTGTATTTAAAATGTTCTGGATAAAGCTCATTTGAATTATAAAAAAAAATATTTTTATAACCCTTCTCAACTATCAGGCCATTACTAAGATGAACTTGCCCTGATGATTTAGTGGAATAGGTTAACTTAATTATATCATCAAGGTTTTTAGAATTTATATCATCGCCTGCATTTAAATCATCGATTAAAACTTTATATATCAACGATTTGAATAAAGAACGTGTTTCAAGAATTTCTGAATTTAATTTTAAAACTTTTAATTTTTTAAATTCATATAAGAAATTTTCTCTAAAATAATTGATTTGATAATCTAGATAAGAATTAACATCAGAGACATTTGATATAAGGTTTGATATTGAATCATTAAATTTGGGATTCAATTGCTTTAATTTAGGTAATAACTCTAAACGGATAAAGTTTCTCGTAAAGTTTGTATCAAAATTAGAATCATCTTGCATGAATTTAAGGCAATTTAAATTTATATATTCTAAAATATCTTTTTTTGATGCATAAAGCATGGGTCTAAAATAAATCCCATCATTAATTTTCATACACTCCATCCCATTTAAACTGGTACCTCTAGCTAAACGCATCAGAAAAGTTTCAACTTGATCATCTTGGTGATGCGCCAAAATTACCGTATCAGCTTCCACTTTCTTATATACTTCTTCAAAGAAAAGCCTTCTTCTTTTTCGTCCCATTTCCTCCAAACCCATCTTCTTCTTTTTTGCCAAAATCTTTATATTTTCACTCTTATAAAACAATTTGAGCCCTCTTTCATTACAAAAATCTTTAACAAAAATATAATCTCTGTCAGAAAGTTTTCCTCTAATCTGATGATTAAAATGGCAAACAATAATTTGATTTTTTTTATAAAATTTTAGGAGAATATCTAAAAGTACAACTGAATCTGCACCACCTGAAAATCCAAAAACAATTTTAGCATTAAAAGGCAAAAAATTTTTTAAATTAAAATTGATATTTTTTAATATTTTCTTCCTCATTTATAGAGAGGCCTCCAGAAACTATAAGCCTAAAAGCATCATCAGGGGAAATATCTAGCTCTTTTATTTGATCCTTTTCCAAAAAAATTAAAAACCCTGATGTTGGATTAGGTGAGGTTGGTATAAAGACTGGAATCTTAGTAAGTTTATCATTTTTAATATCTTGAGTTGCAAACCCAATTGTATAGGAGCCTTTTCTAGGATATTCAACCATAACAGCTTTTTGATTTTTGGGTCCATCCGAAAAAATTATTTTTGATACTTGTTTCATAGTAGAAAAAATAGTATTAGCTAGTGGAATCTTTGATATTGTCTTTTCACCAGCATTTAAGAGCAATTTGCCTAATAAATTCTTTGTTGCTAAACCTATTAAGGTTAAAAATAAAATGAAAAAAATTACTGCAAGAAAAAAAATTAAAAAATCTGAAATATAAGGATCTACAAAATCGGGAATTTTAATAAATCTTGCAGGAGTAAAATCTACAAAAGTATTTAGCCATTTTGTGATTTCTACAATTAAATAAATAGTAATTATAAAAGGTATAAAAATAGCCAGGCCGGATAAAAAGTATGATCTAATAAAAGAAAAAAACTTACTCAACTTTATCCTCTTCATTTTTATCTGAATTTAATTTGGATCTTAAAATTTTACTTGGTCTAAAAACAATAGCTTTTCTACTTGTAATATCAATTTTTTCACCAGTTGTGGGATTTCTCCCAATACGAGGTTTTCTATTTTGTATTTTAAGTGAACCAAACTTCGGGAGTTTCACATCTTCTCCAGCAGATAAAGTTTCTACAATAATTTCAAAAAATTTGTCAACAATTCTTGCAGATTCCTTTAAATTTAAGCCAAGCTGTTTATGAAGAAGACTTGCTATATCTTTTTTTGTCATCAGTTTCTTACTTCCATATCAAAATTAGACTCGAGATTCTTTATTATTTTTTCCATTGCTTTAACAATTTCATCGTCTTGAAGGGTTTTCTCAAAAGACTCAAAAGTTAGCGAAAAGGAAAGACTTACTTTAGAATCACCAATCTTATCATTTTTAAAATAGTCAAAGAGTTTTACATCTTTAAGGATGTTCACTTTCGAGTTCATAATGCTATTTAAAATTTCACCAGATTCAACTTTATCTTCGACAAGCAAAGAAATATCTCTTTTAACTTGAGGAAAATTCGTAAACTTCTCCATTTTTTTTATACCAATTTTTAAATCCGAAATTTTATCCAAGTCGAGGGTACATCCAATAGCAACTTTTTTTATTCCAAATTCGTTTAAAAGTTCAGGATGAATTTCGCCTAAAAAGCCAATCGACTCATTATTAAAAAAAACTTCGCAACTTTTACCTGGATGAAAAACATTTTGGTAATTTGATAGGTGGCTACTTAAAGAAATTTGTTTTAAATCTAGATTCAAGTTATCAAGTACCATAAATAGAGATCCTTTTATATCATAAAAATCAACTTTGTTTTTATTCCAAAAAGAATTCTCTCTTGCTTCTGTTGAAAGAAAAACCAATTGCTCTTTTTCTGTTGAACCATTCTCAGATAGAAAAATTTTTCCTAGCTCAAACAATCTTATTGACTCAAAACCATGATTAAAGTTATACAAAAAGTTTTGGAGAACAGATGGTAAGAGTGAGGTTCTTAAAGTTTCTGTATCAGAAGATAAAGGATTAACTATTTTTAGAGCTTTGCTATCAAAATTTTTCAGAACAGACTTATCTAAAAAGCTAAAATTTATAACTTCAGAAAATCCTTCATTTGATAAAGTTGTACGAATATTTTTTTTGATCTTTCGTAAATTTGGAAAGCTAGTTTTTGGGAATTGTGTTATTGGTATATTTGGAGAAGCTAATGGTATATTATCTATTCCCTTAATTCTTGCTACTTCCTCAATTAAATCTTGGTCAAATTTTAAATCAGATCTATAATAAGGTACTTCGAAAATTCCATTATTTTGCGATAATTCTAAAGCATTAATATTGAGCGATTTTAAAATTTTTATTATTTCTTTATTATCGATTTCAATACCTATTACTTTTTTTAATTTATCAAAATCTAAATGAATAGTGGATTCATTTTCAAGATCTGGGTGAGTATCTAAAAATTCTTTAGAAATGGTTCCACCACAAATATTTTTAATTAAATTGGCTGCTATTAAAATATCAATGCTAGTTGTAGAAGAAGGAACATCTCTTTCAAACCTAAAAGAGGACTCTGTAGATATGTTAAGTTTTTTAGAATTTTTTCTAATTGTTGATGGTGAGAAGGAAGCACATTCAATTAAAATGTTTTCTGTATCATAAGTAACCGATGATTCTTTACCCCCAATAATACCAGCGATTGCAATAGGATGGTTAGAATCCGAAATAGCTAAAATATCTTTGAGCTTAACCTGCTCGCCAGATAATGTTTCAATCTCAGCATCTTTTTCATCTGATATAATAATTTTATCTGTCGAAATTTTATTACGATCAAAAGCATGTATTGGGTGCCCAAAAAGTAACATAAAATAATTTGTACAATCGACAACATTATTGATAGAAGAGATATTAAATTTTGCTAAAAAATTTTTTAACCAAAAGGGAGACTCTGCAACTTTAATATTATCAATCTCTATTAAACAATATCGTCTTAAGTTGTCTGAAAAAGATTCTACTGTTAATCCATTTAAAGATTTAGATTCTACATGCTCATCATCTATATCAAGTAAATTAGAAACAATATCTAAATCCATCAAGACTGAAACTTCTCTTGCAATCCCAAGCGCACTAAGACAATCTCCTCTATTTGGAGTAATTCCAAAGTCTAAAATATAATCATTAAGTTCCAAACAGGTATTAAGACTTTGGCCGATTTTAAAATTATCTGGCATCAAAAAGATTCCATCAGAAATATCATAACTAACCCCTAACTCGCTAAGAGAACAAAGCATTCCGTAAGATTCAACATCTCTTATTTTTGATTTTTTAATTTTTAAGCCTGAAGGTAATTTTGTACCAATTTTTGCAACAGGAACTAAGTCTCCAACATCAATGTTAGAAGCACCACAAACTATTTGAAGTGATTCTTCAGGAATCTCAATCATACAAACTTTCAATTTATCTGCATTTGGGTGTTTGGAGATATCTGTAATTTTCCCAACTACAACATTAGTGTCAATAGTAGAGAAATCTATTGGATTAATAGAATCTACCTCCAAGCCGGCCATTGTTAGCTTTTCTGAAACTTCGAACACATCTAACTGTGTATCAAAGAATTCATTTATCGATGAAAATGAAATAATCATAAAAAATACCTAAATGTCCTAATATACTACCTTTTTTTTAACTCAAATGTCAGCCTTTGATGAAAAAAGATATCAACATTTCTCCACAATGTGTTGATATCTAAATATAATTAAGTGCTAAGTCATTGAAATCATTGATTATTTTCCAATACAAAAGGTTGAAAAGAGAGCATCGTAAATATCTTCATTAGAAACCTCTCCAGTAATTTCTCCTATATGGTCTATACCTGCCCTTATTTCCTCTACAACTATCTCCAAATGGAAACCTTGTTCAAATAAGCTTTTTGCTTCTATAAAGTTTTTAATTGCACTTTTTGAGAGCATATATTGCCTGCTGCTTGTCATAAGCACCTCTGAATCATTGTCATCAAATTCTCTCACTCTTTCTAATAATGCATTTTCAAGAAGATCAATGTTCAAGTTTTCTTTGACCGAGATTTGAACAAGCTTGATATCTTTAAAAGTTTCTGAAATTTTTCGATCAAAGTCTAATATTTGCGATTTTGTTAACTTGTCTATCTTGTTAAAAACTAAAATCATTTTTCCACGTGGAATTTTTAAATTCATTAGCTCTGACTTTCCTAAATTCACAAATGAATCGTTATCTATAACTTGAAGAACAATATCTGAATAATCTATCTTCTCTATCGCCTTTTTAACTCCTATTGCTTCAATTGGATCTTTTGAATCTCGAATCCCAGCTACATCCAAAAAATTAAATTTTACACCATTAATTTTTATATTAGATTCGACAATATCTCTTGTTGTCCCAGGCAAATCACTTACTATTGATTTATCTTGTAGAACAAGTCTATTCATAAGGCTAGACTTCCCGACATTGGGCTGCCCTAGTATTAAAACTTTAACTCCGCTCATAATTAAAGCTCCCTTTTTATAACTTGAAACAAAAAAAGTTAAAGAATCGATTATTTTTTTAAATTGATATATTATTTCTTTTTTATTAATATCTGGAACTTCATCTTCAGGAAAATCGACTCTTGATTCAATATTTGCAAGTATAGAAATTGCTAAGTCCCTGATATCATTATATTTTTTCTTTGTTTCACCAGAAAAATTTAATAGTGAATTCTTAAAAGCAGTTTCAGAATCAGAATTTATGATGTTTGAAATAGATTCAGCTTTAACCAAATCAATTTTATTGTTTATAAAGGCTCTATAGCTGAATTCTCCTGGATCTGCATAGGTTGCTCCTTCTTTTGTAAGTAATTCAATTGTTTTTTTTACAACTTCAAGACCTCCATGGACATGAAACTCTACAACATCTTCTCCTGTAAATGAGTTAGGTGCTTTAAAATAAACACAAAGAGCTTCATCTACTAAAAATTGATCTTCTAAAATTTTACCAAAATAGAAATATCTCGGCTCCTTGAGTTTTTTTGTAAACATTTTTTGACAAATATCTAAAGCATTGTTGCCACTAACTCTAATCACTGCAACCGAGGATTTTCCTGGCGGCGTACACAGGGCACATATGGTTTTATTTACATTCCTTAACTTCATATAGTAATTATTTATTGGATGTTAAATAACGTAAAGTTTTCTTTGCAGAAAAATAGGTGCTCTGATATAATATTACGGTTCATATTAACCCCTAACACATTGAATTATTGGAGGAAACAATGAGTTTAAGTTTTGACTTTTCAGATGACCAAAATATGATGAGAGATGCTATTCAAACATTTTGTAAAGAAGAAATAGCACCACTTGTAGAAGAAGCGGAGGAAAAACAAGAATTTCCCTCCCAGCTTTTCCCAAAAATGGCAGAAATGGGATTTCTTGGAATTTGTTTTGAAGAAAAATACGGTGGCCTTGGACTTGATAAAGTAACTCAATGTATTCTTGCTGAAGAATTGGGTAAGACTTGTGCTGGGATCGCAAAAGGGGTAGCTGCCCATGTTGACTTAGGGTCTTTACCTGTTGCAAAATTTGGTACTGAAGAACAAAAGCAAAAATATTTAGTTCCATCAATTGCAGGAGAAATGATTGGTGCTCTAGCTATAACTGAGCCTAATGCTGGGACTGATGCTAGATCAATTAAGACAAATGCGGTAAAAGATGGTGATTCTTGGATTCTTAATGGGACAAAAACATGGTGCTCAAACGGTGTCACATGTAATTATGTAATTGTTGCTGCATATACCGACAAAGATGATAAGAAAAACGGTATTAGTATTTTTATTGTTGATAAAGATTTGCCTGGGTTTGAAGTTTCTAGAAAGATTCACAAACTAGGTCACAGATCATCGGATGTTGCAGAACTTGTTTTTGAAAACTGCAAATTGCCTGGTGATGCACTTCTAGGCGGTGAAGAAGGTAAATTTCAGGCCTTAATGGAAACTCTTATCGCTGCAAGAATATCTCATGCTATAAAAAGTGTGGGACTTGCTACTGCTGCTTTCGAATATGCTCTTCAATATTCTAAAGAAAGAGAAGCCTTTGGAAGGCCAATCAACAAATTTCAAGCTATAAGTTTTAAACTTGCCCAAATGGCAGTAAAAATAGAAACTGCTAGACTTTTGGGCTATAAAGCTGCATGGCTTTATGATCAAGGAAGGCCATGTGTTAAAGAAGCTTCTATGGCTAAACTTTATTCGGCAGAAATTGTTCAGTGGTGTGCAAGTGAGGGTGTTCAAGTTCTTGGAGGATATGGATATGCAACAGAATATGCTGCAGAAAGATTCTACCGAGATGCAAAATTATCATCAATTACTGAAGGAACATCAGAAATTCAACATGTAATTATTGCAAAGGAGCTTGGAATTTAATTAAATTTTGTTAATCTAAAAAAATAAAAAAACAAAGGAGAAGTTATAATGGGTACACAAATACCAAATATAGAAGATACAAGAGAACTACTCAAGAAAAACCAAATAGGTATTATTGGTGTAGGAGAAACTGAGCAAGGAAAAATTCCTGGAAAAAGTTCATTTCATTTCTTGTCTGAAGCATCTAAAATCGCTATTGAAGATGCAGGACTAAATAAATCAGATGTAGACGGAATCATAACTGCTTTCTCATTAGTTGAAGAAACATTTATGCATTGTACTACTTTTGCAGATTACATAGGAATCAATCCTAAATATTTTGAATCTGTAGCTATTGGTGGAGCAACCGCTGTATGGATGACTGCTGCTGCAGCAATGGCAATAAATTCAGGTCAAGCTGAAGTTGTTTTATGTGTAAGAGGCGACAATACTCTATCAGGAATTTCATCTACAGGGATGATAGCTCTAATTAGAGAAATGTGTCATGGAGAATTTGAATACCCATTTGGACTTACAACGCCAGGCGGATATGCATTAATGGCTCAAAGATATCTACATGAAAGCAAAGGAACTAGAGAGCATTTGGCATCAGTTGCTGTTACTATGAGACAACATGCGCAATTAAAAGAAAACGCAATGAATAAAGATGATCTTACTATGGATGATGTAATGGGAGCTAGACTCCTCGCATCTCCACTAACTAAATTTGATTGTTCAATTATTTCAGATGGTGGTGCAGCATTTATTGTTACAACTGCCGCAAAAGCTAAAGAGCTTGGCTTAAAAAGAGATCCTATTTATCTTCATGGAATGGGGCAAGGCTTTTCTCACCAATACTTAACATCATGTGAAGATTTAGATCAAATTTATGGTGCTATTCAAAAATCCGGGGACAAAGCATTTAAAACAGCGGGGATGACAAATCAAGATGTTGATATTACATTCCTTTATGATTGCTTTACTATTACAACCTTATTAGAGCTTGAAGGATTAGGAATTGTGCCAAAAGGGCATGCGGGTGCCGCAGCATTAGAAGGAAGATTGCACAAAGATGCTGACATTCCTTTAAATACAAATGGTGGTCTTTTATCTCAAGCACACCTTGGTGCTATGCATCATGTAGTTGAAGCTGTATTACAACTAAGAGGTGAAGCTGGCGAAAGACAAGTTAAGGATCCTAATGTAGCACTAGTGCATGGTAACGGTGGAATCGTATCTGCACACAGTACAATACTTTTAGGAAATGAACCATTAAGTTAATAAAAATATTAATTAAATAAAGGAGAAATATTATGTCAGAAGAAAAAGTAGAATATGCAAAACCATTACCAGATTTTAGACCTGAAACTAAACCTTTTTGGGATGGAACAAAAGAACACAAACTATTGTTGCCAAAATGCAAAGAAACAGGAAAAGTTTTCTTTTATCCTAGAGCAATAAGCCCTTTCCCAAATTCAACAAATATGGATTTTGATTGGGTAGAATCTTCAGGAAAAGGAAAAGTTTGGACTTATTCTGTTCATTATATGGGACCAACAAAGGCATATAAGGGTGAAACCTATGTGGTTGCCATGATTGAGCTTGATGACGGAGTGAAAATGATGTCAAATGTTGTAGATTGTGATCCTGAAAGTGTAACAATAGGTATGGAAGTAGAAGTTGTTTTTGAAGATGCTACTGATGAAGTAACATTTGCAAAATTTAAACCAGTCCAATAGGAGATTAAATATTATGAACGATAAATTATTTTATGAAGAAGTTGCAGATGGTACAGAACATGTTTCAAGTGGTAGAACTGTAACAGAAGCTGATGTCGTAAACTTCGCAGGTCTTTCTGCAGATTTTAACAACATGCATATTGACGAAGAATTTGCGAAAAATACTGTTTTTAAAACTCGTGTAGCACACGGTATGTGTGTAGCATCTATAGCCACTGGTCTTTGGTTCACTATGCCGAGACTTGCTACAATAGCATTCATGGGGCTTTCAGAATGGAAATTTAAAGATGCAGTTTTTCCTGGTGATACTATTAAAATAACTAGAAAGCTAGTTGAAAAGAAAGAACATAAAAGACCTAATATGGGGTTTTTAAACTGGGAAGTTAATGTGATTAACCAAGATGATAAAGTTGTTCAAACAGGTATTTGGAACATCTTGGTCCAAAGAAAAGAGTCATAATCAGAGATTATTTTTTTTAAAAAAAGCCAGTAGTTAAAGGTATTTAGATCATTTAACTGCTGGTTTTTTTTCTTTTTTAATTGACATTTATTAAGCAATTGTGTTAAAAACTAAATAACCTTAAAAAAGGAGGTATAAGTATATGTTAGGATATGTACTAGTACTAGTAGGTTTTGTATTCTTTTGTAACGGTATGACTGTTTTAGGAAAAACCGGTGGAAAAGAAGTTGGTATGTTAAACGGAGCAGTTGCTGTTCTAATCTTAATTGCAGCATTTACAGGTGCTGGATTAGGACCAGAAGGTGCAGCAAGCACTACTCTCGTTTCAGTTTTTGCTCTTATTTACGTAATTGCATTTGGTGTGTTCACACTAGGTCATGATGGTAAAGGGCTAGGTTGGTATTGTTTATTCGCTACTATAGTTTTTCTATGGTACGGACAATATTTCTTAGGTGTTGGTGCAATGGAACTAGGTATGTTCAATATTGCATGGGCAGTTCTTACTCTTGTAGCATTCTTAGTATTAGCTCAAGGTAAAGCATTAGGTACATTGTTAGGTTATTTATTTGTTGCAGAAGCTTTTGTAACACTTTTAATTCCTGGAATGAACTTACTACTTAAAGGAACATTATTTTAGTTTTATTATAGTTTCTTATGGGGTCAAATTTTTTAATTTGGCCCTTTTTATGGCATAAGCCAAACTGATTTCTCAAGTTTTCCATCATTAACTTTCAAATTAGCTCTTAAATGACCTTCATAGTTTAGCTCAAGAACATCTAGCTCAAATACTTTAAATTCTAGAATTGAGAAAACATTATAGCCCAATGTTTGATCTGTAGTATCTATTTCAGAATTCAAAAAAGGAGTATCAATTTCAGTTGATGGTGAATGTGGCACATAATAGCACCTTTGACTTATATCTTGTGCTTGGGACCAAACTTCTTTTTTAAGTTCTTCATCTTGTACTTCTTCTCCAATAGAACTCAGTCGAACTTGTAACTTTGCTTTTTGATTATAAAAAAGCAAGTGTGTATTACAACAAAATTTAATATGCTTAATTTTTTCAGATCTAACATCTGTATGAACCCTAAGAACAAAACCATCTCTGTCAACTTTTCTTAAAACAACAGTTCTAGAATCTGGAAATCCTGTGGAATTATTAATTGTAGATAAAAAACACAAGTGAAATGGATGCTTTCTATCTACACTGCCTCTCTGGACTTCACCTAAAATATGATTATATATCTCTTCAAAAGATTTATCTCTAATTGTCTCCATACCACTTGGGAATTTCTTCTCCTGTAAAAATCGATATATTTTTTATTTGCAAATATTCGTTTAGACCTTCAAGGCCTAATTCTTTACCATAACCGCTTTGCTTAAATCCTCCATAAGGTGTCTCCGGGATTATCCCACCATATGTGTTAATCCATAGATAGCCTGCTTCAAGGGTTTTGGCCACCCGAATAGCTTTAGAGATATCTTTAGTCCAAATCCCCCCTGCAAGGCCGTAATGTGTCTTATTTGCTAGCTCAATGGCCTCTATTTCACTATCAAAAGACAGAAGCGCAACAACTGGGCCAAAAATCTCTTCTTTGAATAAAATATTTTCATCGCTCTGCAGCCTTAAAACTGTAGGCGGATAAAAATATCCTGGTAAATTGTCAGGCTTTTGTCCTCCAATTAACAATTCAGCTCCCTCTGAAATCCCATCTTTCACATATTTTTCAACCTTTTCAATGTGCTCTTTAGAAATTAAGGCACCTATTTCTGTTTTCAAATTTAAGGGATCACCCTGATTAATTATTTTGATTTTAGCTAAATATTTTTCGGTAAATTCATCAATAATATTCGAGTGAACCAACAGTCTAGTTACTGCTGTGCAATTTTCTCCTTGATTAAAAAAACCTCCTCTTAAATTCGCTTCTATACACGAATCAATATCACAATCTTCAAACAGTATATTAGGAGCTTTTCCTCCCAACTCAAGAGAGACTTTTTTTAAATCATCTGAGGAATTTTTAATAATTTGCTTTCCAACTTTTGTTGATCCTGTAAAAGAAATTTTATTAATAAAAGGGTTTTCGACAATGGCAGCACCTGCAACTTCTCCTAACCCAGGACAAACATTTATGACGCCTTTTGGGACTCCTGCCTCCTCACATAATTTTGCAATTTCTAGTGTCCCTAGCGGGGTTAATTCAGAAGGCTTAATAACCATTGAACATCCTGCTGCAAGTGCAGGTGCAATTTTCCAGGAAGCAAGCAGTAGAGGAAAATTCCACGGAAGAATTTGACCCACAACGCCTACAGGTTCTTTCAAGGTCATTGACAATAAGTTTTCATTAATTACTTGAGTGTTTCCTAAAATTTTTGTTGCCGCACCAGCATAGTATTCAAAAGTCCTAATAACTCCACCCAACTCAACTATGGAACTTTCTCGTATTGGCTTGCCTGTCTCTTCAGAATTTATTTTTGCCAACTTATCGAGATTGTTTTTTATTAACTCTACTATTCGACTCATGATATTGCTTCTAATTAATGGTGGAGTTTGAGACCAAACTTGGAAAGCATCTTTTGCAGCAACAGCAGCTTGATCAACATCAATCTTTGAACAAAGGGCAACTTCCTGTAAAGGCTCCAGTGTGGCAGGGTTTTCTCTAACTTGTGAATCAATGGTTTTTTTCAAAGTACCATTAATTAAACTATGAACATATCTCATATAATTAATTTAGCATGAAAAAAGAACGATAAAAAAGAATAAATAAGAAGAGGGCCTTAAACCAAGGCCCTCTAAAAGATCAAACCTTAGGCACCTGGATAGTAAGGTGTTAAGAATCTGTGTCTCATTGTATATTTGTAAGGAGTTGAGAACAATAGATGTTTTGCAACATCATCATCGTTTCTTTCAACTCTTTTTTCCCATACAATTGAAGCTGGTGGAATGATTAAGTTAAATGTAAATGAAATTAATCCATGTACTTTAACATCTCCTAATGAACCTCCCATGAAGTCAAAAGGAGTTCCAGCCATGTACCATGATCTCATGTCATCACCAGTAGCAGTTCTAATTGAACTTGGGTCCAATTGGAATCTGTGTCCGTTTCCGAACTGTGGTGGTAACTCAGAACCAAGATAAGTAACCTGGTGAT
>JAURPH010000007.1 GCA_030835345.1 Thermodesulfobacteriota bacterium | reverse complement strand
GCTGCACCTGCTGAAGAGGCAAAAGAATAAGTTAACAGTAGATTAATTAACTTCATATAATGTATAATCTGGAAAAGAGGGAATATTATGGATAAGGTATCTGATTTAATTAAATTGATTGTAAGCTCATTAGTTGATAGTCCTGATGATATTGAGATAACAGAAGTTGCGGGTGGCTCTACAACTGTATATGAGCTAAGAGTTGCAAAAGATGATCTTGGAAAGATAATTGGAAAACAAGGTAAAACTGCAAAAGCCATTAGAACTTTGCTAGGTGCTGCTGCTGCTAAAGATAAAAGAAGAGCAGTTCTTGAGATTATCGAATAAATTTAAATGTCTTTTTCTAAAATTGGAATTATTAGGAAAGATAAATATTCCAAAGATCTAATAGAATTCACTTCATCTACTAAAAATAACACCACTATAAAATCAATTGACAGTTTCATACTTAAAAAAGATGGTGAAAGATTTTCCGTTAAATTCAAAATAAAGTCTAATGAAAAAAATAAATATCTACTAGAAATTGATTCTGAAAGTAAAAAATTTATTGAAGAACTAAAGGGAATATCTGAGATCTTTATTGAAAATAAGAACCTCCCAATCCTTGAGAAAGATGAGTTTTATAATGATGAATTAGTTGAATGCAATGCAATAGATGAAAATGAAATAATTTATGGGAAAATTATTAGAATTATTGATTCATCAAATGGTTCAATATTAGAAATTCAAAATAAAGAGAAAACATTTCTTGTCCCATTTAACGAATCTTTTATTATTAATGTTAATATACAAAATAAAAAAATTACTATTAAAAATATTGTAAATTTGGCCGAGCTATGAAAATTAATACTGTATCTACATTTCCGAGAATAATAAAAGAAGCCACTAAATATGGAATAGTCTCTAATGCAGTTAAAAATAAATTAATAAATATAAATCACTTCTCGCTCATTAATGATTTAAGTCAAGGCGACAGAATTGACGACGAACAATATGGAATAGAGCCAGGAATGGTACTTTCCTATGAAAAAAGTTACAAATTATTTAAAAGAATAAAAACATTGAATCCAAATACAAAATTTATATTTACTAGTCCAAAAGGTACAAAATTAACAAATGATTTGGCAATATCATTATCTAGTGAAAAAAATATTACTATTGTATGTGGAAGATATGAAGGATATGACCAAAGAATTATTGATGAATATTGTGATTTAGAAGTTTCTATAGGTGATTATGTTTTAACTGGTGGCGAGCTAGCAGCTTGTGTTTTAATTGATTCTGTAGCAAGAATGATAAAGGGAGTAGTCGGTAACGAGAATTCTGTTACATCTGATAGCCTTATGGAGTCTATGTTGAAAGGTCCAGTTTATACAAGACCTAAAATATATAGAGGTAAAAAAGTCCCAAATATTCTTTTATCTGGAAATCATGCAAATATTAAAAAACATCTTAGAAAAACTTCTTTAGTTACAACCCTGAAGAAAAGAGAAGATTTACTCGAGAACACAAAAATTAGTCTAGAAGAGTCAAATCAGCTTAAGAGCATAAAAAAAGAAATTATAAATAAAAATATTTATATTGCCCTTGTCCACTACCCTATAGAAAACATAAAAGGCGAGACAATTAAGACATCTCTTACAAATCTAGATATACAAGATATCGCAAGGTCTGCTAATACCTATGGTATAAATAAATATTTCATTACTCATCCAGTTAAAGAACAAAGGATGCTTGCTGAAAAAGTCATTCAATATTGGTCGAATGAGAAGGTAAGAAAGAATGACAACACCAAACATTCATCTATCGATAAAATAATATTGAAGAATTCACTTAATAGTGCAATTCGTGAAATTAGAGCAAAGCATGGTGTTAGACCAATCACAATTGCAACAGATGCAAGAATGGTGCATAATATGACGAGCTACTCTACTTTAAGAGATCGTATCTTAAATATTGATAAGCCTGTTTTAATAATATTTGGAACTGGTTGGGGACTAACTAAAAGTACTTTAGAGTCTGCCGACTATATTTTAAAGCCTGTGGGTGGGTATTATGAATACAACCATTTGTCAGTTAGAAGTGCAGTAGCTATAATATTGGATAGATTATTAGGGTGTAAATTTTAGGTGTTAGTATGAATGAAATTGATTTAATAGAAAAAGATAGTTTGCAGGAAGTGCCAAGCTTTAAAGCTGGTGATACTGTAAGTGTTTATTATAAAATTAAGGAAGGCCAAAAAGAAAGAATTCAAATTTTTGAAGGCTTAGTAATATCTAGAAAAGGGACAAGTATAAAAGAAACTTTCACAGTAAGGAAAATTTCATATGGTGTTGGAACAGAAAGAATCTTCCCAATTCACTCCAAACAAATTGAAAAGATTAAAGTACTCAGAAAAGGTAGAGTAAGAAGAGCAAAACTTTACTATATTAGGGGACTATCTAAAAAAGCATCTAGAATTAAAGAAAGTAATAAATAGTTATTGCTTCATTGCATATAACAATCTTTGTATTGTAGTTGTAAATGAAAATATTCCAATAATAACAATTACTCCCATAAATAATAGATGACTAGAATTGAAGAAAATTATATTAAAATATTCACAAAAACCACTTATTATTCCACCTACTCCTAAATAAACTACTCTATCAGCTCTTTGCATCAACCCCACATTAGAACTCAACCCTAAATTATCAGCTGCGGCTTTCACATAACTTACGGTTAAACTAAAAAGAGAAGCAACCATTATTACATAGCAAAAAATATCTGGAAAATAATAGATAAATAATCCAACCATTATAAAAATTTCAGAAAACCTATCAAAACAGCTATCCATAAAAGAACCAAGAGTAGATTCTGAATTTGTCTTCCTTGCAACCCGTCCATCTAACATATCAAATGTGGAACCAGCTAATAAGAAAACTGATCCGGTGAATATATATCCTTGGGAATATATACAAGCCGTTATTAAAGATATAAAAAGTGAGACAATAGTAATGGTATTAGGTGAAATATTATTTTTAATTAGTAAATTTTCAGATGGTTCAATCATGTAGCACCACCAATCTTTGTAAAAATTTGATATCATGGTTTTGTCTTTATATCCCTCAGGGTTTTTCGTGGCACTTTTGGCATTATGAAATATTTCTTTATCAATATTGAAAGAATTTGTAACCCTTGATTTAATCCAAAAAGCTATAAAAAGAAGGATAATAAACAAGTAAACAATATGTAGGTTCTCTAATATATAATCCATCTACATGTTTTCCGGTGAAGAAGCTCCTAATAATTTTAACCCATTAATTAAAATCTCTTTTACAACAAGTATCAAAATCAAACGTGCTTCAAGATGTGATTGATTCTCATCTAATATCTTTACTGATTTATAATAAGAGTGGAAATCTCTAGCTAAATCCTGAAGATAAAAGGAAATTTTATGAGGTGACATGGTTTTAGAGGACTCTTCGATTACTTCTTTGAATGAAATAATTTTTTTTATTAATGATATTTCTTTATCATTAGTTAAATATTTAGTTTTTGTTAAATCGTAATCATGAATATTTACTTTTTCTAAAATACTTGAAATTCTTGCATTTGCATATTGTATGTAAAAAACAGGATTATCATCAGAATCCTCTAAACATCTACCTAGGTCAAAATCAAAATGACTATCAGAACTTCTCATAACCATTATAAATCTAACTACATCTTTATTTACTTCAGCTAACAAATCCCTAATAGTTGTATATTCTCCTGATCTTTTAGACATTGAAATATCCTGACCATCTCTTAGTAGCCTAACGAATTGAATCATTACAAACTGTAATTTGTCATTATCGAAGCTGAGGCTTTTCATAGCTGCATTTAATCTTGAGACATGACTATGATGATCGGCTCCCCAAACATTAATTATTTTAGAATATCCACGTGAGAATTTATTTCGATGATAAGCAATGTCATTCAAAAAATAAGTTGTTAATTTATTTTTTTTGATAATTACCCAGTCATCATTATCTCCATGCTCGGATGTTTTTATCCACTCAGCATCATCTTTCTCATATGTAACATTTAGATCTCTTAAATTTTTTAAAGTATCTTCAAGAAGTTTGGTATGATGAACCTCGGATGTTTCTGAAAACCAATTATCAAAAGTAACATCGATTAATTGTAAATCATTTTTTATTTCATTTAGAAGTTTCTCTTTTGCATATGATGATAAGAGTTCAATATCTTTGGCCTGATCTATACTTGAATTATTATCGATAAAATTTTGGGCAATTTCTTTAAGATATTCCCCATGATATCCATCTTCGGGCATTTCCAATTCATCTCCTAGAATATTTGCTATTCTAATCTTTAGAGATTCACCTAAAAGTTTAATTTGATTCCCGTAATCGTTTATATAATATTCTTTCTCGGTTTGATAACCATCAAATTCTAAAATTCTTGCCAAAGAGTCGCCCACAGCAGCATTACGCAAGTGCCCTAAATGCAAAAGACCTGTTGGATTCGCTGAAACAAACTCAACCAAAACCTTTTCGTTTTTCTTTGATCCAGAGCCATAATATTGGCGTTCAACAAAGATATTTGATAAACAATCATGGAATACTGACAATTTTAATTTCAAATTTATAAAACCTGGGTTAATACATTCTACAGATGCAAAAATATCACTATTTTGATTTTTTAATAAAATTGAGATTTTATTTCCAAGATCCATGGGTTTAAGACTAATTCTTTTTGCAAATTTTAGTGCTAGATTTGTGGCAAAATCTCCATGCATAGGATTCTTTGTGAGATCCAAATCTATATGGTTTAAGTCAAAATCTATATCCTCAAAAAGTGGACTTACAGATTTATAAATTCTATCTTTTATTAATTCTTTTATCATCTAACTAAGTGTTTAGTGTAATTAATTTCCTCTATTGAAATTTTATCATTACTATACATTAATGTACTAATAGAACCCGAATCTAATGTAAAATCAGCAAAATCTTTTAAATCACGATTTGAGTAATAACAAAGTATTGAAGCTATTACTAAATTATGACTTACAATAATTATATTTTTAAAGCTTTTATATTTAATAAAAAGGCTCTCCATAAAAGCCAATGCTCTATCTTGAACCTCACCTAAGGTTTCTCCATTTGGAATTCTAAACTTTTTAGGATTACTTCTCCATTCTAATAACTGTGAAGCAAAATTCTTTCTTATATAGGAAAAAGAAAGTCCTTCAAAATCTCCTTGGTCCATTTCTCTTAATTCTTCGGTTTGAATTATATTAGATTTAAGATTTTTATTAATCTCTAATGTAGTTTGCATTGTTCTCTTTAAATCACTGCTGAATATTAAATCAATATGTTTATCTAAATAAAAATTCTTCAACAATATAGACTGTTCTATACCATTACTGTTTAACTCTATATCGCTTATCCCCTGGCATCTTTCAAGTCTGTTCCATTCGGTCTCGCAATGTCTTATTAACTGAATTTTCATTTTAAACTAAAATATAGAATACATTAGTTATGATTTATTCACATTATAGATTAATATCAATAAAGTTAGATGTCGCAGTATAGAAAAGGTTATATTTTTGAGAAAAAAACAAATGCATATATCCAAGAACTTTTATCTAAATTCAATAATTTAAAGTTTTATGCAATTGAGAGCAGAGGTAGTAAGGGGACTGCGGATATAATCTTTGGGCTATTTAATAAAAAAAATAACTCCAGAACATGGTTTGGAGTTCAATGTAAAAGAGGTTATGTTTCTTTGCCCGAGAAAAAAAGGGAAATTGTAAAATCACTAGATGAGTATGGTATGCAGCTTTTTTATTCAACACCAATGAAAGAAAAAAAAACACTTATTGAAATATATCCCGACCTTTCAGATTGGGTTAAGGAATGGGTTAATACCAACTAAGCCAAAGCTTCAATTACATCGTCAGCAATATCAAAATTTGAATAAACATTTTGAACATCATCACAGTCTTCTAGGGCTTCCATCATCTTAAGCATATGTTCAGCAGGCTTCCCTTCTATGCTAATAGAATTTTTAGGAATCATTGAAATTTCGAAGGAATTTATTTCATACCCAACCTTTTCTATGTCTAACCTGACATCTTCTAAATCTTCTGCATTTGTTATTATTTCATAGAAGTCTCCAGAATTTATCAAATCCTCAGCACCAAAATCTATTACTCTTTCAAATATTTCCTCTTCATTAAGATCAATTGATGAAAGTAGGATTCTACCTTTTCTTTCAAAGTTCCATGCTACACAACCTGATTCACCAAGATTCCCTCCATATTTGGAGAAAGCCCTTCTAAGCTCCGACACAGTTCTATTTTTGTTGTCTGTCATAACCTCTACAAGAACTGCAGTACCACCAGGTCCGTAACCTTCATAAGTAGTTTCAATTAATGCATCACTTGCAAGTTCACCAGTACCTTTCTTAACGGCCCTTTCAGATGTATCTTTTGGCATGTTAGCGCTCTTTGCATTCAACAATGCGAGCCTAAGCCTTGGATTTGTGTCTGGGTCACCACCACCATCTCTTGCAGCCACTGTTATTTCTCTTATCAGCTTGGTAAAAATCTTTCCTCTTTTGGCATCTAATGCACCTTTTTTATGCTTAATAGAGCTCCACTTTGAATGTCCTGACATAAAAACTCCTCATTGAATAAAAATAATTATATCGTTTTTATTCATAATTTTATATATAATAATTGACATAATCACATTTAAGAATTATATATTATAGAGTTATTAATTATCTAATAACATTCCAAAGTTTATTTCCAAGGATTAATTATGGCCAAAAAAGCAGTTTCAACAAAAAACCAAGAGGATAGTAAAATTAAAGCATCCGATCTATCTTTGATGAATTTAAATGAATTACGTGCAATAAAGCCTGCAGACCTGCAAAAAATGGCAATTGACCTTAAAATTGAAGATACTGGGAGAATGACCAGGCAAGAACAGATATATGCAATTTTAAAATCTCAATCAGAGAAACAAGTTGAAATATATGCTGAAGGAGTTCTAGAGATTCTTCAAGAAGGGTATGGTTTTATGAGGTCCCCAAAATATAGTTATCTTCCTGGGCCTGATGATATTTATGTTTCAAAATCCCAAGTCAGATCTTTTTTATTGAAATCTGGTGATACTATCGGTGGCTATGTAAGATTGCCAAGAGAGGGAGAAAAAAATCTAGCACTATTAAAAATTGAATCAGTAAATTTTGAAGATCCTGGCTATTGCCGTGAGCGTATAAGTTTCGGCAACAGGGTTCCTCTTCACCCTAATTCAAGAATAGATATGGAAAGTGATGGCCAAGAATACTCAACAAGAATAATAGACATGTTTGTTCCAATTGGTAAAGGTCAAAGAGCTCTTTTAGTGGCCCCACCAAGAACAGGTAAAACTGTTTTGCTTCAAAAAATAGCAAAGTCCATAACAGACAACAACCCAGATGTTTCTCTTTTTGTTCTTCTTATTGACGAAAGACCAGAAGAAGTCACTGATATGGAAAGATCTGTAAAAGGTGAAGTTGTAAGTTCAACTTTTGACGAACCTCCACAAAGACATGTTCAAGTTGCAGACATGGTACTAGAAAAAGCAAAAAGATTGGTAGAGCATGGTAAGGATGTAGTCATTCTTCTGGATAGTATCACTAGGCTAGCAAGGGCTAGTAATACTGTGACCCCAGCAAGTGGAAGAGTTTTAACTGGTGGTATGGAAGCTAATGCACTACAAAGACCAAAACGTTTTTTTGGTGCTGCAAGAAACACAGAGGAAGGTGGAAGCTTAACAATAATTGCTACTGCCTTAATTGATACTGGCAGCAGAATGGATGATGTTATTTTTGAAGAATTTAAAGGTACAGGAAATATGGAAATTTACCTTGACAGAAGATTAGCTGAGAAAAGAATATATCCTGCAATAGATCTTCAAAAGTCTGGAACTAGAAAAGAAGAATTATTGATTGATCAAGCTGATTTAACTAGAATCTGGTTATTAAGAAAGGTTCTAAACCCAATGAGTCCAAATGAATCTATGGAATTTTTACTCGATAAATTAAAAGGTAGCACAAGTAATAAAGAATTTTTAAATGCTATGAATGCTGGATAAGAGGTGCTAGATGATCTCTAACACCCCTAACATTATAATTTAACGCTTCTTTCTTCTAGCTACAGTCTTTTTCTTTGCTACAGGCTTTCTTTTAGCTGCTGTCTTTTTAGCAACAGTTTTTTTAGTTGTAGTTTTTTTCTTAGCTGCAGGCTTTCTTTTCGCTACAGTTTTCTTAGCTGCAGGCTTTCTTTTCGCTACAGTTTTCTTAGCTGCAGGCTTTCTTTTCGCTACAGTTTTCTTAGCTGCAGGCTTTCTTTTCGCTACAGTTTTCTTAGCTGTAGTTTTTTTCTTAGCTGCAGGCTTTCTTTTCGCTACAGTTTTCTTAGCTGTAGTTTTTTTCTTTGCAACAGGCTTTCTTTTCGCTACAGTTTTCTTAGCTGCAGTTTTCTTAACTGTAGTTTTTTTCTTTGCTGTAGTCTTTTTCTTTGCTACAGGCTTTCTTTTAGCTGCTGTCTTTTTAGCAACAGTTTTTTTAGTTGTAGTTTTTTTTGCTGTAGTTTTTTTTGCTGCAGGTTTTCTCTTTGCTACTGCCATATCAGAAACCTCCATTTTAGATTAAAAAAAGAGTTGAATAAAATAACCCATTTTTTTCTACTGTAATTTTTTTTGATTTGTAAGTCAAGGAATTTATTTAGGAGATTTCAATAAAAACTTTATTATCTTTTATTTCGGTTTCATAAGTTTTTATTGGTTCTGTAGCTGGCAAGCACTTTGCAGAACCATCTCGAATATCAAATCTTGCAGCATGATATAAACATTCTATTTCAAAATCTTCAAGTTCACCATCATCTAAAGGATAATTCATATGACTGCAAAGATTTTCAATTGCATAAATTTTTTCATTTTTTTTTATTAAAATAATTTTATGGTTCTTTATTTCTTTTTTAACAATTTCATTTTCAGGCAAGTCATTTATAGAACATATTTCTATCATCTTAATCACCAGAGATTAAATTTGATTCAACAAACCATCTCTCTACAACTTTTTTATGTAAACCTAGTAAAATATCATCAGAGATGAATTCAAGAACCTCTTCAGTAAAAGACCTTATCATCATTATTCTTGCAAGATCTTCATTGATACCTCTTGCTCTTAAATAATATAATGCCTCTTTATCAATCTGGCCTGTAGTAGCTCCATGTGTACATTTGACATCATCCGCATATATCTCAAGTTGCGGTTTTGTATCAACCTGAGCTGTATTTGAAAGGAGTAAATTTCTGTTTGTCTGCTTTGCATCAGTTTTTTGGGCTTCATTATGAACCAAAATCCTACCATGAAAAACACCCTTAGAATCATCATTTAGCAAGCCTTTATATAACTGCCTGCTATCACAATGTGCCTTAGCATGCTCAACAAACATATAATTATCCATGAGTTGTGAATCTTTTGATAGATATAAGCCTAAAACATTAGAATTTGAACCTTCACCATTCAAAATTGGATGAACATTATTTCTAAATAATTTACCACCAATAAGAATGGTGTCTGTTGTGAAATTTGAATCTCTTCCCTGCATAATTTTTATGTTAGAAAAAATATTGGAATTCTTACTTCCATCATCAATTGATAAATGTTCTACTTTTGAATTATCATTTAAATAAAAGAAAGTAGATTTGTTTGAAAAATAATCAATATCATTAACAGCAAATGAGTATTCAATAATTTTAACGGATGAAGATGTAGAAATGCTTATTATATTTCTATGATTAACTAGAGACATTTCTGCATTGCTATCAAAAAAATTAAGAATTACTATTGGCTTTTCAACATTAATGGAAGAATCAATCTCAATAAAACATCCTCTATCCAAAAAGGCTGAATTCAGAAAAAATGAAAAATCTTGATTCTTATCTGAGAAACTTCCCTTGATTAAATTCTTAAAAGAACACTCATCTTCTTGGAGCATCTTTGAAAGATCATGGACTTGAAAATTATCTGATGAATATTCAACAAGCTTCCCATTGACTAATATTATAAAGTGCCCATCAATATCTTTTAAAATTTCTGGAATAAGTCTTTTATCAAAAATATCAGAGGCTTTATTATTTAACGAATATGATTTCGAAGAAAAATCTGCCAAATTAGTGAATCTCCAATCTTCATCTGTAAGTTTTGGGACTCCTAAGGATTTAAATTTTCCAAAAGTGTCAGCTCTGTGAGAACTAATCCAACTATCTGCACTATTATTATTGAATCTATCAAATTCTAAGCTAATATTGTTTTCAAAGTTTCCCATTTCATTAACCCTCTAACCAAGAATATCCTTTTGATTCTAGCTCTAAAGCTAAGCTTTTATCTCCAGATTTAACAATTCGTCCTGAAACTAAGACATGAACATAGTCTGGGACTATATAGTTCAAAAGTCTTTGATAATGAGTTATAACCAAAAACGATTTCTCATCATTCTTAAGAGCATTAACCCCATCAGCAACAATTTGAAGAGCATCGATATCTAGACCAGAATCCGTTTCATCCAATATTGCCATCATAGGATCTAGAATAGACATTTGTAAAATTTCATTCCTCTTTTTTTCCCCACCAGAAAAACCTTCGTTAAGGGATCTATTTAATAAAGATTCATTCATCTTTAAATCTTTAATTTTTTCTTTTGCAATCTTTATGAATTCCACAGGCTTTAAAGGGTCTTTCCCTTTTGACTTCCTAATAGAATTTAATGCCTCTCTTAAAAAATAACTATTCGATACACCTGGAATTTCTATCGGATATTGAAATGCTAAAAAAACTCCTTCTTGAGCTCTCTCTTCAGGTGACATCTCCAATATACTTTCACCATTAAAAATGATATCACCCTCAGTGATTTCATAATCCTCTTTACCAGCCAAAATAGAAGCGAGGGTACTCTTACCAGAGCCATTAGGTCCCATAATGGAGTGAACTTCTCCTTTATCTATTTTCAAGGTCAACCCTTTTAAAATCTCTTTATCCTCAATTTTTGCATGAAGATTTACAATCTCTAACATAAAAACTCTCCTTACTTATTGGTCAAAAAATTTAGAAGATCTATCCAACACTGCCTTCAAGACTAACACTCAATAATCTTTCTGCTTCAACAGCAAACTCAAATGGTAATTCTTTGAAAACTTCTTTGCAGAAACCATTTACGATTAAAGATAAAGCATCTTCTTCTGACATACCTCTTTGCTGACAATAAAAAATTTGGTCCTCACCAACTTTGGAGGTAGTTGCCTCATGCTCTAGCTGTGCTGATGAATTCTTAATTTCAATATAGGGAAAAGTATGAGCACCACACTTATCACCAATCAATATAGAATCACATTGAGTGTAATTTCTAGCATTTTCAGCATTCTTACCTACCTGAACAAGGCCTCTGTAAATATTTTGACCCTTCCCTGCAGAAATTCCTTTTGAGACAATCGTACTTTTTGTATTTTTTCCGATATGAACCATTTTTGTACCTGTATCAGCTTGTTGCATATTATTAGTCAATGCTACCGAGTAAAATTCACCAACAGAATTGTCACCAGTTAAAATACAACTTGGATACTTCCAAGTGATAGATGAGCCAGTTTCTACTTGAGTCCATGAAATTCTTGAGTTTTTTCCAATACAGTGTCCTCTTTTAGTTACGAAATTGTATATACCACCCTTACCTTCCTTGTCTCCAGGATACCAATTTTGAATTGTAGAATATTTAATTGTTGCATCATCATATGCCACCAACTCAACACATGCGGCATGCAATTGACTTTCGCTCCTTTTAGGAGCAGTACAGCCTTCAAGATAACTGACTTGGCTACCCTCATCAGCAACTATTAGTGTTCTTTCAAATTGCCCCGTATTTTCTGCATTAATCCTAAAATAAGTAGATAGTTCCATAGGGCATTTAACACCCTTAGGAACATAGACAAAAGACCCATCCGTAAAAACAGCAGCATTCAATGCTGCAAAATAATTGTCTCCCGATGGAATAACTGTTCCTAGATATTTTTTTACTAAATCTTCATGATCTTTTACAGCTTCTGAAAAAGAGCAAAAAATAATACCAAGCTCTGCCAATTTATCCTTAAAGGTTGTCACCAAAGATACACTGTCAAAAACAGCATCTACTGCAACTCCTTCGAGCATTTTCTGTTCTTCTAATGGAATACCTAATTTCTCATAAGTTTCTAAAATCTCAGGATCTATCTCATCAAGTGATTCAGGTTTCTTTTTCGGTGCAGCAAAATAGCTCATCTTATTGTAGTCAATTTTTTCTATGTCCAATTTTGCCCAACTTGGGTCTTTCATTTTCAACCATCTTTTATATGCCTTAAGGCGAAAGTTTAATAACCACTCAGGCTCTTCTTTCTTAGCTGAAATATGTCTTACAACATCCTCATTTAAACCTGAGGGAAGAATATCCTGCTCAACATCTGTTATGAATCCATACTTATAGTCTTCCTCTTCAAGCATTTTTTTGGTTGCTTCATCATTATCAATTTTAAGTTCATCTCTCATTTTACACCCCTTTCATGTTAATTTTTAAAATTACCCTTGGCCAAATCTAATACACTTATTTTACTTAAAAATTCTAAAGTATTAAGTTGTAAATGATCCCATATTGATCTTTGATTACATGATTTGAACAATTCACAAACTTGGTCCCCATCCATACAGTCAACAAGTTGCATATCTCCTTCTATTGCATCATAAACTTCCTTTAAAGATATTTCTTTGGGGTCTTTTTTAAAAAAATATCCACCATTTGGCCCTGAAGAAGAGACAAGAAGGCCCCTCTCAACAAGTTTTCTCATTATTTTGGCCAAATAACTTGAAGGAATATGTTGATTCTCTGATACGAGCTTAATAGTTATATGTTCATCACTAGATGAAGCCATAAAGCTTAAACACCTAACAGCATAATCTAAAGTCTTACTAACTTGCATATAAAAAACCTCATTAAACATAAATATAACATAAAATAAGGATATAATATGGCTAAAGCTTAAAGCTTGACATGCATTAGCTATACAGTAATATAATAGCTTAATTTCTTATTAAAGAGTTACTTATGACAGATAAAAAATGGTTTTTAATAGATGCGAAAGATAAAGTTGTTGGAAGGCTAGCTACCAGAATAGCTACTATCCTAATCGGTAAAAATAAATCTAGTTTTAGACCCGGTGCAGATAATGGAGATTTTGTTGTTGTTGTAAATTCAGATTCTTTAAAATTTACTGGAAACAAGCTTGAGCATAAATTCTACTATAGAAACACTGGTCATCCTGGTGGATTAAGAAGCACAAAAGCGGGCGACCTATTGAAAGATAACTCTCCAGAAGTATTGATCAAAGCTGTCAAAGGAATGTTGCCTAAAAATAAATGGCAAAATAAGCTTTTGACAAGATTAAGGGTTTACAATTCCACAATTCACCCACATACAGCACAAAAATTAGAGAGCTTAGAGGTTTAATAAATTGTCAGATAAATTTTATGCAACAGGAAGAAGAAAAAATGCCATAGCTAAAGTATGGCTTACAAAAGGAAACGGAGATATTAAAATCAATAAAAAGGAAATTGATTCCTATTTTCCCAGAGAAACATGGGTTAAACATGCTATAGAGGCATTAGCAATAACTGAAACTAAAAGTGATTTTGATATTCGTATTTCAGTTCTAGGTGGCGGTCTTACTGGCCAAAGTGGTGCTGTTAGACTAGGGATTTCAAAAGCATTAGTTCTCTATAATGAGACATTAAGAAGCAAGTTGAAACCATTAGGATTACTTACTAGAGACTCGAGAATGGTCGAAAGTAAAAAATATGGTAGAAAGAAGGCTCGAAGAGGATCACAGTTTTCCAAAAGATAGTATTCTTTTTATGAAAAAAAAATTTAAACTAAAAAAAGCAACCGGAAAACTTGGAGTGCTAATTCCAGGAATAGCTGGTGCTGTTAGTACAACTTTTATAGCGGGAATATTAGCAAAGAAAAATAATATTGGTGAACTTCATGGCTCATTAGCCGAACTTGGGACTATTAGACTTGGAAAAAGGACTTCAAAGAAATCCCCTTTGATAAAAGATGTTTTACCTTTAGCCAAAATTGAAGATATTGAATTTTATGGTTGGGATGTCTATGGTGATAATTGCTATGAATCTTGTAAAAAAGCTGGAGTATTAAAAGACGATCAGATAAATTCAATAAAGTCTGAATTGGAACAAATTGTCCCACAAAAAGCTGTTTTCAATAAAAAATTTGCAGCTAACCTCAAAGGAAAAAATATAAAAAAAGAAAAAAATCTTTATAAATTAGCTCAAGAACTTATAAAAGAAATAAATGATTTTAAAAAACAGAAGAAAATCGATAGGCTTGTTATGGTTTGGTGCGGTAGCACAGAAATTTTCCTGAAAGTTAGCAAAGTACACAAAACAATAAGTTCTTTTGAAAAAGGGCTTAAAAATAATGACAAAAATATTTCGCCAAGCATGATTTATGCATATGCAGCTATCAAATGTGGAGCAGCATATGCTAATGGGGCACCCAATTTATCAGCAGACATACCTGCATTAATAGAATTAAGCAGAAAGAATAATGTCCCTATCTGTGGTAAAGATTTTAAGACTGGTCAAACATTGATGAAAACTATTTTAGCACCAGGGATAAAAAGCAGGCTCTTGGGTCTCAATGGTTGGTTTTCAACAAATATATTAGGGAATAGAGATGGTGAAGTATTAGATAATCCCAAAAACTTCAAAACAAAGGAAGAAAGCAAGTTAAGTGTCTTAGACCATATATTTCAGCCTGATTTGTATCCTGATCTATATGGTGACTTTTATCATAAAGTAAGGATTAATTACTATCCGCCACGCGGTGATGAAAAAGAGGCCTGGGACAATATTGATATTTTTGGATGGTTAGGATATCCAATGCAAATTAAAGTTAATTTTCTTTGTAGAGATAGTATCCTAGCTGCACCAATTGTTCTTGATTTAGTTATTTTCATGGATCTAGCTCAAAGAGCTGGAATGTATGGAATTCAAGAATGGATGTCATTCTATTTTAAAAGTCCAATGCACGGTGAGGGTCTATATCCAGAACATGACTTATTTATTCAAAGTATGAAATTAAAAAATACACTCAGAGTTATTGCAGGGGAAAAACCTATAGACCATACTGGTTTAGATTATTATTATGATTAAACTTTAGTGCCAGAATCAAGAGCAATAGTAACTTCTTCTCCTTCAACACTTATCAAGCCATTTCCAACTTCAAAAGACATATTCTCTCCAGTTTGAGAAATTATATCCATTTTTCCACTAACTATATCTGATGCAAAAACAGTATGACCAGGAAGTACTCCAAATTCACCAGTAGAATTTCTAGCAGTAACTTGTCTTGCAGAATCAGAAAACAATATTCCGTCAGGAGTTAAGATTTTAAGCTTAAAAGAAGTTTCCATTTAACCTAACTTAGCTCCTTTCTCTTTAGCTTCTTCAATACTTCCTACAAGATAAAATGCCTGCTCAGGTAAGTGGTCAAGGTCCCCAGATAGAATTTCATCAAATGATTTAACTGTTTCTTCAATTGGAACAAACTTTCCATCTAAGCCAGTGAATTGCGCTGCTACGAAGAAAGGTTGGGATAAGAATCTTTGTATCTTCCTTGCTCTGGAAACATCAATTTTATCTTGTTCTGATAATTCATCCATACCAAGTATTGCAATTATTTCTTGCAATTGTTTATATCTTTGAAGTATTCTTTGGACTTCTCTCGCTACTCTGTAGTGTTCTTCTCCAACAATTCTAGGATCTAACATTCTTGATGTTGAATCTAAAGGATCAACAGCTGGATAGATTCCTAACTCAGCAAGTTGCCTAGATAGAACAATTGTTCCATCCAAGTGAGCAAAAGTTGTTGCTGGAGCAGGATCTGTCAGATCATCAGCAGGGACGTAAATCGCTTGCACAGAAGTAATGGAACCCTTAACAGTTGAAGTAATCCTTTCTTGCAAGGCGCCTAAATCTGTCGCCAATGTAGGTTGATATCCTACAGCAGAGGGAATCCTTCCTAATAAAGCAGAAACCTCTGAACCTGCTTGGGTAAATCTAAAAATATTATCTACAAATAATAAAACATCCTGTCCTTCTTTATCTCGAAAATACTCAGCTTGAGTCAGTCCAGTAAGAGCAACTCTTGCTCTTGCACCCGGGGGCTCATTCATCTGTCCAAATACTAGACCGGTATTAGCTAAAACACCAGATTCTTTCATTTCCATATATAAGTCATTACCTTCTCTTGTTCTTTCTCCAACTCCTGCAAAGAAAGAATATCCACCGGATTCTTTAGCAACATTATTTATAAGCTCCATCAATAGAACTGTTTTTCCAACTCCAGCACCACCAAATAATCCAATTTTTCCACCCTTTAAAAATGGAGCTAAAAGATCAATAACTTTGATACCTGTAGCAAAAACTTCAGTTTTGGTACTTTGATCTTGGAAAGATGGAGCAGGCTTATGAATTGGACTTAACTCGCTTGATTCTATTTCACCCTTTCCATCAATTGGTTCTCCAACAACATTCATCATTCTGCCTAGTGCAGATTTTCCTACAGGAACACTAATGGGATTACCAGTATCAAGAACCTTTGCACCTCTTTTGATGCCATCAGTTGTATCCATGGCAATACATCTTACTCTCTTGCTTCCAATCTGTTGTGCCACTTCAACTACTAAGTTCCACTCTTGATCATTAATTAAATGATTAGATACTCTTAATGCTGAATTTATAGGAGGTAATTCTCCATCAAATTCTACATCAACAACTGGCCCTAAAACCTGTATAACATTCCCAAAATTTTCAGTACTCATTTAAAACTCCTTATTTAACTGCCTCGGCTCCATTTACAATGTCCATTAATTCCTTTGTAATAGAAGCTTGCCTTGTTTTATTAAACAACTTAGTTGTTTCTTTAATTATTTCATCAGCATTCTTTGTAGCATTATCCATTGCAGCCGTTCTTGCTGCATGTTCGCTAGTGATAGCATCAAGTAAAATACTACAAACTATTAAATTAAAATATTGTGGAAATACTATGTCAACAAATGATTCTACATCAGGCTCAATCAGCACATCAGCACTCAACCCTTCACCTTCTCCGGTATTTTCAAAAGGTAAAACTTTAGCTATTTTTGGCTCTTGTACGATAGCACTAACAAAATGATTATATCCTATGTATATATTAGAGAGCTCATCATTTAAATAAGAACTTAAAAGTTTATCAGAAATATCCCTACCTACCTCTTTATAATTTTTTTCAGTAAAAGAAATTTCTTCACCATAAAGGCTATTTTCCTTAAAGTAATCTTGCCCTTTTTTTCCTACGAACAACTTAGCTGAATATGTTGCATCTTCTTTCTCTACTTTTCTAAATAAGCTAGTATTGTAAGAACCGCATAAGCCTCGATCTGAAGAAATCAAAACTAATAAATCATTATCACCCTCTCTTTTTTTAAGAAATTTCTCTCCACTTTTAGTAGGCATTTTTGAAACAGTCGCAATTATTTTTTGATAAGCATCATAATAGGGTCTAAATGAATTAATCATGACCTGAGTTTTTGCATATTTCACAGTTGCAATCATTTTCATTGCTTGCATTATTCTCTTAGTGCTTTTAACACTAGATATTTTTGTTCTAATTTCTTTTAAACTTGGCATTTATGAAGAATATACCTCTTTAAATTTTTCCAAAGCTGATTTTAAGGATGAAATAATTTCATCTGAATAATTTGTTTTCAAGTCGTCTAAAATAGATTTATGATTAGCATCAAAATATTCATATAATTTTTCTTCATAATCTAGGATTTTATCAGTATCAATCTCATCAGCAAAACCATTTGTAACAGCAAATGATAGAAGGACTTGTTTTTCTACAGGTAGTGGAACATATTGTCCTTGCTTTAAAGCTTCAACTAATCTAGACCCTCTCTGAAGTTGAGACTTTGTAGCTTCATCAAGATCAGAAGCAAATTGAGAAAATGCTTCGACTTCCCTATACTGAGCTAAATCAAGCCTTAATGTACCAGCAACTTTTTTCATGCTTTTAACTTGAGCTGAACCTCCAACTCTTGAAACTGAAAGTCCAACATTAATTGCGGGTCTCACACCTGAGTAAAATAAGTCAGTTTCAAGGAATATTTGACCATCTGTTATTGATATTACATTTGTTGGAATATATGCAGAAACATCACCAGCCTGAGTCTCAATTATTGGAAGTGCGGTCAATGAACCTCCACCAAGCTCATCACTCATTTTGGCTGCTCTCTCAAGTAATCTTGAATGTAAATAAAAGACATCACCTGGATAAGCTTCTCTACCTGGAGGTCTTCTAAGAAGAAGTGAAAGCTGTCTGTAAGAATATGCGTGTTTAGTTAAATCATCATAAATAACTAATGCATGTTGTCCGTTATCTCTAAAATACTCTCCTATTGCACACCCAGTAAAGGGTGAAAGGAATTGATACGGTGCTGGGTCACTGGCATTAGCTGCCACAACTGTTGTATATTCAAAAGCTCCGTTCTCTTTTAGTTTTTCTACAACCTGTGCAACCGTGGACTGTTTTTGACCAATGGCCACATAAATACAATTAACTCCTTTTCCTTTCTGGTTTATAATCGTATCAACAGCAATAGCTGTTTTTCCAGTTTGTCTATCACCCAAGATCAGTTCTCTTTGTCCTCTTCCTATTGGTATCATAGAGTCAATAGCCTTAATTCCTGTTTGAAGCGGTTCATTAACAGATTTCCTTGCAATAACACCTGGAGCTTTTATTTCAACAGGTTTGAATTCTGTAGCTTGAATATCGCCCTTACCATCTACAGGTTCTCCCAGGCCATTAACTACTCTTCCCAACATTGAGTTACCTACTCCAACCTGAGCAATATCACCAGTTCTTTTAACAGTATCTCCTTCTAAAACAGAGCTATCATCTCCAAAAATTGCTACACCAACACTATCCTCTTCTAGATTTAAAACTAATCCTATTACTCCGTTATCAAAAGATACAAGTTCTCCGGCCATGGCTTGATCTAATCCATAGACTTTAGCAATACCGTCACCAACAGAAGTTACAGTACCGACTTCGTCAGACTTAAAATTTGATTCAAGTCCTTTAATTTTATTTTTTAGCTGTTCGCTTATATTTTGGATATTAGCATCTGCCATTTTACAATCTCCTATCTTATATAATATTGTTTATTTGCTTTAATTTTCCACTGATGGAGCCATCAAAAAACTTATCTTCTACTTGAAGGATTACACCACCAATAATATCTTCATCAATAAAGAAATCTATTTCCAAATCAGTACCCCAGATTTCTTCAAGACCTTTTCTAACAATTTCTTCTTTTCTTTGATTTAAAGATGAAACTACAACTTTAACTTTAACTTTTGAGAGAATACTTCTAATTTTTTTTAAGAAGAACTCAGAAGAGTCGATTAAATCATTCAAAATCCCAAAGTCTATAATTGTTTTAAAAAAATTAATTGCTTGCTGCTTTTCACCGATAACATCTTTTATAACATCTATCTTTGATTCAGCAGGATAAATATCATTACTTAAAAAAACTTTTACATCTTTATTTTTTGAAGTAACTTCTGAAAATTTTTGAACAGAATCATAAATAATATTTAAATCATCTTTGGATGTGCCAGATGATGTTATAGCTTGAAAAAAGTCATTAACTGTTGCTGATGACATCTTTTTTGACCTCCGCCAGATATGATATAATTAATTCTTCATCTTTTTCATCGGTTAATTTCTGTTTTAAATCATTCTCAGAAATTTTAATGGCCTTTTGAATCATTGCGGATCGTATTTGTGAATCAATTTTATTCGACTCAAGCTTAATAATTTCTTCAGTATCTTTTTCTATCATTGAAACCATAGAATTTGCATTGTTATTGATATCATCTATTTTTGATTCCACAATATTTTCAGACGACTTATTAATAGATGTTGCTTCATTATCTAGCTGGTTAATTTTCATTGAATTTTCATCGTATTTTTGTTGAGCTTCATCAATTATATTTTTTGCAGTATTTATCGATTCCTCAATATTTTTTGATCTGTTAACAAAGAAAACTGATACTGGTTTTCTAAGGAAATAATAAAGAATTCCAATAAAACATATAAGGTTAAATAAATGTTGTGAAGCAAATTTTAATTGAGCTACAGTATTTATTTCTTCCATCTAACCTACCTTAACCTTTATAGCCTCAGCAATTTCTCTAATTTGGATACTAACATCATCATTACCTTCTGAGACATCTTTATCAGTCAAATTTTCAATTTTTGTGAGAATTTTCGAAGATTCCAAATTGTTTCTGGATTCTTCGATTTTATCCAATGATATATTTTTCGCATTCTTTACAGCCTCATCTGCGTCAGACTTAGCCTTGTTTATTCTGTCCACAGCTGATTTTTCAATATCAAATCTAACTTCGGAGATTTTTTGTTTGTATTCATCCTCTAATTTTTTTGCTTGATCTTTCATACTATCAGCTCTTTCTAGCCTAACAGAACTTTCTATATCTCGATTCTCTTTCAAGGTTAAAAGTGGCTGAAATAAAAATTTATTTAAAAAAAGAATTATTCCTAAATATAGTGCTAATTCTATAAAATATGATTTATCGACACTCAACATATTAGAGGTATCTGCCGCCTTCGATATATTAGTTATTAAAATATAAAAAATAAAAATTAATTTCTTCATTATTTATCTCTAAAAAACTTATACAATAGTGGTGGTGCAACGAAAGTTGTCAGCATAACCATTATTGTAAGAGCTGAGTATTCACTTTTCGTTAAAACTCCTGAAACTAGACCCATTGAGGCAAAAATTAATCCTACTTCTCCTCTAGGTATCATACCAATGCCAATAACCAATTTGTTGACATTAAGCTTATAAGCTCCTATGCCACTAATTACTTTACCAATAACTGCGACTACAAATAAAACTAAAGCCAAAATTATAACAGCAATATTTTCCTTAATAAAGGGGTTAAAAGCTGTTATGTCTACAGCTGACCCAACCATAATAAAAAAGATAGGAATAAAAACATCTGCAACTGGTTTCAATCTATCTTCGATAAGATCTTTTTGGTTAGTTTTTGCCAAAAGCAACCCTGCGGCAAATGCCCCAATAATTGGAGCCAGACCTGCAAATTGTGCTAAATAGGCAAAAATAAAGGTATAAGCTAAGGCACCCAACAAAAGGCTTCCTCTTGCTTTTAGGTTATATATAAATATAAATAATTTTTTTGTGAACAAATTTCCGAGCAATATAGCAAGTATTAAAAAGCCAAAAGCCTTAGCTGATATGATTAATATTGCTGAAGAGCTGATACTAATATCTGAAGTTGCACTCATAGATGATGTAGATATAATTCCACTGACTACAGCAAGGATAATTAAACCCAGGACATCATCAATAACTGCAGCACCTAGTACTACTTTTGCTTCAGTTGACTTTAATTTTCCAAGTTCAGAAAGAACTCTGGCTGTAATTCCAACACTTGTTGCTGTCAAAGTTGCTCCTATTGTTAGGGCTGTAAGGAATTGTGCTGTTTCTGAGCCGAAATCAACAAAATTTAAGTCTGCAAGAGCATAAACCGTAAAATATCCCAGGCCAAATGGGGCTACTACTCCAATAATACCAACTATTAAAGATGGCAAACCTACATTTATTAAATCATCTAAATCTGTTTCTAGTCCAATTTCAAACAATAGAATTGCAACACCAACTTCTGATAGAAGATGGAAGAAATCATAGCCCAATTCACCATATAATGGTATCAATCCAAAAATCCCAAGCAAAACTCCTGCAATTAATTCACCAAGAACCTCAGGTTGCTTATATTTAACAAACAACGAACTTACTATTTTTCCAACTATGAAAATGCTAGCTAAAGCAAGAAAAAAACTACCAAGAGTATATGAATTTGGATCATCGATTGACATAATTTAGACCAATTAAAACGACTAAATTTTCGCATGAAAAAATGGCCTAGTCAAACATAATAAATAATGATTTTATTTAGTGAATATTAATATAAAGTTATTGGTATTATTAATACTGGTTTAAATATATGCCTAAAAGAAAATTATTAAATACAATTTATGAATTATGGAACAATCAATATACTTATTTCATCTTAATAGGTTTCATTGTTGGAATATGTGCTGGTTTTTCCAATGTAATCTTTCATTACTTGTACAGTAAGCTCACTGCATCTTTTCTAGACCCTTTAGCTAACAGAAATATGACAATCTTTGGTACCCTGATAGGCGGACTGATTCTTTTTTTCCTTACATATATTTCGAAAAAAGACGATATATTAGGTTATAAATTTCACAGATTTATCCATAATGTCTCTCAAGGTAGTGGAATTATAACAATAAAAGAAACCATAACAAAAGCTTTCTCTCAAATTATATCACTAGGATTTGGGGGTTCAGTTGGTCAAGAAGGTCCCATGGCACAGCTTGGTGGTTCCATAGGGAGTATTGTTGGACAAAAAATAAGGATAAAAAAGTCTGACTTAAAAATTTTTATTGCATGTGGAATTGCGGGAGCAATTGCAGCAACATTTAATGCTCCTATAACAGGAGTTCTTTTTGTCGAAGAAGTTGCATTATTGAGAAACATTAAAATCAGGAGTTTCTTACCAGTAGTTATATCAGCTGCTACGGCAACTGTTGTAGCAGGGTTTTATAGCTCTGATTCAAATATATTCTATGAAATTGATTTCCTACTTATAAGCTATAATGAACTTTTTATTTATGCTTTGATGGGTATTGGTATTGGACTTGCTTCATCATTCTTTACAAAAATGCATTTCTTAATTGAAGGAAAATTTGAAAGTTTAATACCAGATCAAAAAATCAGACCAATCATTGGTGGAATTCTCTTAGGACTGCTTGCTTTCATACCATTTGGAATAGGGTTAGAAATTCTAGGTAATGGCTACTCAGCCATGCAAAAAGCTTTAACATCAGAATATACTCTATTGATAGCTATAAGTATTCTGCTTTTAAAACCAATTGCTACAAGTATAACCCTAAGTAGCGGTTGGCCTGGGGGAATATTTGCACCAGCTATTTTTCTTGGTGCTTTTTGTGGCTATTTGTTTGGTTTTGGTGTTGAAAATCTATTCTATAAAGATTTAATAGAAGCGGGAAGTCTTTCGATTTCATATTCCATAGTAGGAATGGGAACCTTTCTAGCAGCAATGACCCAGGCTCCATTAACCTCAATATTTTTTACTTTTGAACTTACGCAAACATATCAAGCTGTATTACCAGTAATGATTAGTTCTGTTATCGGAACTTCAATATATAGATTAATAATTGGGAGATCTTTTGAGTCTTGTTATTTTAAAAAAGATAATATTGAAATAGTTCAAAATGAAGAATCAAATATTTTAAATAATATGAAGGTAAGTGAAATTATGAGAAGAGATGTTGTCACTATTCCTGAAAAAATGACACTCGGAAAATTTATTGAATTTTTACCAACTACTCAACTAACAACTTTTCCATTAATAGACGAAAATGACAATCTATCTGGAATTATTAGTGTTCAAGACTATAGAGGTTGGGTGTTAGAAGAAGAGTTGAAAGACGTAGTAATTATGAAAGATCTTGCATCAACTCAAGTAAATACAGTCACACCCGAGGAATCTATGCTTGAAGTTTTAAGGCATTGGGACAAGGGCGATATGTTGCCTGTAGTTTCTAAGGATGGTTCCAAAAAAATTATCGGCATTTTAGCCAGAAGAGATGCTCTGATAGCTTATAATAAAGCACTTAATGAAGATAACAACTAATCTGTCATGATTCTGTTAAATGCTGAATCTCTAAGCCTGTAGCTAATGCACCAATCTGAGAAATAATACTTATTGTTGGATTCAATTCTGATTCACATATGGGCTCAAAATACATCCCTCTAGTATTAAGATTGTCTATTGAAGACTTATTGTCATTCACTCTGTAAAAAGCTCCTGATACTTTGCAATCTATTAAATAATAAACCGGTTCTTTATTTCCAAATATGGAATCGACTCCTTCCTGAACTATTAAGTCGCTGAGTAGTTTTCCACCTTTAGAAACCTTCATTTTTTTCTTGCCACTTCTGTTTAGATTTACAAATTCACTTCCATCATTTACTTGCATAACTGACATTCCATAAGTTCCTGAATTACTTTTTATAAAGACATTCTGTTCACTATCTATTTTACTTTTCAATTCATTAATTAAACTAGCAACTCTTAATCTATCATCCTCTTCGTCCACATTTATCTTCTTAATTAATTCTGTTTTTAATTGAAAAATCTTGGAATCTATATTAAAGATCTCACAGAATTCATCAATCAATGAATTGTAAAAATTAAAATGAATATTTTTTCTTCTTGAGTGCCATCCAACTTCAACTGGAGGAATTACAGGTTGATCAATGTTATTTAAAATATTTGGAAAATGAGTAGAAAAATCGTTATTAACTAAAATTAAGTCAGGCATGAAGTCCTTCACAAATACTTTGTTATCTGATTTTTCAACAGTTGCGGCTTTCACCCTCAAATCCGAGGTTGAATCAAATTCAATACTAAAACTTGTTCCATCATCAATTATTAAGCCTACATCGCTCGATATTCCTGCGATTTTAAACATTTTTTGAATTGCAAGAATATTGTCCCAATAGAATGGATTACGTGTATGGAGCTCGGGAATAATTAATACTCTTTCCACTGATAAATTTAGTTTTTCAATATAAATTTTTATATTTTTCGCAGCTTCATGTAAAAAAAAATTTGAAAGATTATTAAATCCTGCAGGAAAAATATTTGTGTCGACTGCAGCCACCTTCTGGTTTGAGACCCTTATGTCAGTTGATGTATAAAAAGGAGGAACAGATAGCACTTTCTTATTATCAATCCATTCATTAATTTTATTTAAATTTTTTGTAATAATTTCATCTGTATAATTCAATATAGACATTTCTTTCTCATCAAAAATAAAACTTATTTTAAGATCTAATTTTTTTATTTAGAAAATTTATTTATAGCTTCAACTATTTTTAATAAATCTGCACCCTTAATCATATGACCATTAACAAAAAAAGTGGGTGTTGAATTAACACCTAAAGATTTTGCCTCACCAATACTATCCTGAACAAACTTATCATATTTCTCGTCATTATATCTTTCAAGACAGGTGTCTAAATCTAAATTTTTTTCTATCAATAATTTGCTAACCTGTGTTTTAAAATTTGCTTCTGTAAAATTTTCTTGATTTAAAAAAATCAAATCATGCATTTTCCAAAATTCATCTGAACCAAACTCTAAGCTGATACATGACGTTAAGCGAGCCGCATCATCAGCCCATTTATGAAAGCTTAGTGGAAAGTGTTTAAAATAAATATTTACCTCATTAGAAAATTCAGCTTCCAATGCTGGTAAAACTTTTGTAGCGCCATATTTACAGGCAGGACATTGAAAGTCAGAATATTCTACGATTACTATTTTGGATTTCGGATTACCTTTGTTCGGGATTTTTTCTAAGTTAATCTTTGAAAGAATTTCATCATTTCTTTTTGGACCAGACAGGTTGTATATTTCAGGATTAAAAATTATATAATTTCCGTCATTTGTTATCAAAAAAGACAACTGCTTAGTATCCTCTAGAGATTTAAATAAAATAACCCCTTCTTTTAAGCCTTCTATTGGCGAATCTTTAAAGGAGCTGACACTTAGTATTACATCTGATGAAATAACATCAGAAAAATTTTTTTTAAATTTTTCTAATACCTGCTCTCTCGAAATTTGCGAAGATGCACCACTTATTTTTTCTTTAAAATCACAGGATGTAATAAAAAGAGCAATAAACAAGATGAATAAAAATCTCATTTAGAATTTATCACCTTTTTTAAAATTTCCTTAGCATTATCAAACAAATTATTAAATTTAAAGCAACTTTCAATTTCGTCTAAGCTTAATAGAGATAAAATATTTTTGTCTTCACCAAGAACAGTTTTAAAGTCTTTATTCTGATCCCAAGCATAATGGGCATTCTTTTGAACTAACTTATAGGATTCTTCTCTAGTAATTCCTTTTTCAATTAGCTTGATTAAAACATTTTGAGAAAAGATAATTCCATTTGTAATATAGATGTTTTTTAACATAGTTTTTTTATAAACATTGAGCCCTTTTAGCATTCCATTAACTCTTCGAAGCATAAAATGAATGGCTATTGATGAGTCTGGAGCAATGACTCTTTCAACTGACGAGTGACTTATATCTCTTTCATGCCAAAGGGGAATATTTTCAAATGCTGGGGCAAGATTAGATCTTACATATCGAGCCAATCCAGAAAGATTCTCTGAAAGTATTGGGTTTCTTTTATGTGGCATTGCGGACGAACCTTTTTGCCCTTTAGTGAATGGCTCTTCAACCTCGAGCACCTCAGTTCTTTGCATATGCCTAATTTGAACGGAAATCCTCTCTATGCAGCTAGCAATAAAAGCTAATGAAACAAAAAAGTCTGCATAAACATCTCGATTAATAATTTGGCTCGATATATCTACTGGTTTAAGTCCTAACAACCTACAGGCTTTAAGTTCAATTTTAGGTTGAATATTTGAATATGTCCCTACTGCACCAGAAAACTGTCCAACACTGCAAATTTTTATAGAATTAAGCAATCTCTTTTTTGCTCTTTTTGCCTCATCGAGCCAATTTGCCATTATTAATCCAAAGGTAGTAACCTCTGCATGAATACCATGAGATCTCCCCATTACTGGAGTTTCTATATATTTCTTGGATAGCTTTGTTAAAATTTTTATAAATTCATTAACTTCATTCAGAATCAAATTTCCTGATTCTTTAATTTGTAATGAAAATGCAGTGTCTAGCACATCAGATGAGGTCAGGCCTAAATGAATAAACCTTGAATCCTTTCCTATGTATTCTGCGAGATTGGTTGTGAAGGCAATCACATCGTGTTTAACAACTTTCTCAATTTTATTTATTTTTTTTACATTAAAATTCGCTTTCTTTTTAATATTATTTAATGATTTTTTTGGTACAAACCCATAGTGAGCCCATGCCTCGCAAACTGCGATTTCGATATCAAGCCATTTCTGATATTTATTTTGATCTGACCAAATGTCTGTCATTTCTTTAGTTGAATATCTTGCTATCATATTTAGTCCAAAGTATATGCAAATTTTTGATGTTAATAAAGAATATCATAATTTACTTATGTCAAACAGATATATCAGTACAAACTTGTTAAATGATTGCAATTATTTATAATTTATAGATGACTCCATTAAGGATTATTTTCTCAATTATAAGTTCAATAGCTGGATTTTATATAACTTTAACTAGTCTCAAAGATGCTGGAAATTTAATACTACCCTACTCAGTTGGAATAGGTCTTTTTTGTGGTCTCATAACTTTCTTTTTTGTTTATTATTCTGAAAAACTTTTTAGTGATTTAAGTGCGAAAGCATTAGTTGGCGCAACAATAGGCACTGGAGCTGCACTACTTTTTTTTCTGACTTTTGCATATTTCTCAGAAATAATAGGTTTAAGCATAAAATATCCACCATATACCTATCCTATAGTTTTTCTTTCAATACTTTGTCTTGGTATTGCTGTAGGATTAAAAAAGGGTTCAAATCCCGATCCAAAAAATACTCAAGAAAGTGATTTCTATTTGGGGAAAATTCTAGACACAAGTGCAATAATTGATGGAAGGATTTCAGATGTTTCTGAAGTTGGTTTTTTGGAAGGAACAATCATCGTCCCACAATTTGTAATTAGAGAATTACAATGGATAGCTGACTCTAACGATAATCTAAAAAAAGTTAGAGGTAGAAGAGGTATGGAAACTTTAAAAAAAATGCAAGAGCAAAAGAACTTAAAAGTTAAAATTGTTGATAGAGACTTCACCAATATAAAAGAAGTAGACTTAAAACTAGTAAGGCTTGCAAAAGAATTAAAAAGCCACTTGGTTACACATGACTTTAATTTAACAAAAGTTGCAAATCTTCAAGGTGTTAAAGTTCTGAATGTAAATCAACTTGCAAACTCCCTAAGACCTGTGATTCTTCCAGGTGAACATATGAGTATCAAAGTAATTAAAGAAGGTAAAGACGAAAATCAAGGTGTAGGATATCTTGATGATGGAACAATGGTTGTAATAGATAACGGAAAAAGGCATATCAATAAAGACGTAAATCTTATAATAACAAGTGTTATCCAAACCCCAACGGGGAGAATGATTTTTTCTAAAGTTGCAGATCTCAGAGACAAAGATAACTCAATTTCTGGTGCCAATTAAAGTATGGTAAAAAAGGAGTTATCAATAATCCTTGCATCTGGGGGTAAGGGCTTAAGATTCGAAGCATCCAAAGTCCCAAAACAATACATAAAAATAAAAAATATTCCGATTTTTTTATACAACATTATTGAAATGGATAAAATATCATTGATAAAAAGAATAATAGTTGCAAAAAGTGCTGATATAAATGACACCTATTTTTTGAATTTATTTAAAAAATTTAAAATTAAAAAGAAAATAAATCTTATAGATGGTGAAAATTCAAGATTTAAAACAGTAAAAAAAGCTTTTAGTATGTCTCAAATTGACACCCCTTTTGTTGGAATCCACGATGCTGTAAGACCAAATTTTAATTTTAATTATATAAATCAAATGATGACTCAAATTGGAAAAAGTGATGGAATCATACCAGTATCAAAAATTACATCAACAATAAAAAATGTACATGGAAAATTAGTTTTAAAAACTATCCCTCGAGATGACTTATATATATCTCAAACTCCACAAATTTTTAAAACAGAAGTTATAACAAATTGCTATAAGAAAATTAAAAAATCAAATATCAATTTTACAGATGAGTCTGAAATGGTTGAAAAAAATGGTTTCAGTGTGCAAACATTTAAAATGGATGAAAATAATATAAAAATTACCACTAAAGAGGATTTAAAAATTTTTAAAGCATTAAAGGTGAAATAAAATGTATAGAGTTGGTTTGGGTTATGATATTCATAGAAAAGAAAAAAGCCGAAAACTTTTTTTAGGTGGTTTGCTAATTTCAAAAAATAACGGATTAGCCGGTCACTCAGATGCTGATGTGTTAATTCATTCAATATGTGATGCAATTTTAGGTGCCTTAAATGATGGTGATATTGGCGAACATTTCAGTGATAAAGATCCAAAAAATAAAAATAAAAAGAGTAGTAATTTTTTAAAAAAAATTATGAAAATTCTTAAAGATAACAATTACGAAGTGTGTAATGTAGACTCAACAGTTATTTGCGAAAAACCAAACCTAAAAGGCTATAAAAAGAAGATTCAAAATTCACTATCATTAATAATGAAAATTAATCCAAATAAAATATCAATTAAAGCGACTACTCATGAAAAACTTGGAGAGATTGGAAATGATAAAGCAATAGCTTCAAAATCCATTGTATTAATTCAAAAAAATGCTTAATTTTTATGACTCAAGAAAAAACTTCTTAGGTATAGAGAACTCCTCTCTGGCAAAATCTAATGCAATTATAATTCCTTTTGGCTATGAGAAAACCGTGAGCTACGGAAAGGGGACATCGAAAGGGCCGGAAGAAATTTTAAAAGCATCTCGGCAATTAGAGCTATATGATGAACATTTTAAATGTGAACCCTTTGAAACAATCTTGCCTCTTACTTTAAAAAAACCTTCTATCCCAAAGAAGGAAGCTGATGGGCTAATAAAATTAAAGAGGATTATTGAACAAGTTTTGAGTTTAAACAAATTCCCATTAACACTTGGAGGAGAACATACAATTACAAGTGCTTGTATTGAAGCTCTTTTAAAAAAAGAAAAAAGCCTAACAATTCTTCAATTTGATGCTCATGCTGACTTAAGAAATTCATATGAGAATAACCATTATTCTCATGCTTGTGCTATGAGAAGATCCTTAGACAATAAAAATATTGACTTAATATCGATAGGGGTAAGGAGCATGTCAAAATATGAAGCCTCTTATTGCAACAATAACAAAAAAAGAATAACTTCTTTTCTAGCCCAAGATATCGACAAATGGAATTTAAATAAGCTTGAAAGAAAACTAAAAGATAAAAAGCTCTATATAACTTTTGACATAGATGCTTTTGATAGCAGCTTAATGCCTGCAACCGGAACTCCTGAGCCTGGAGGACTATTTTGGAATGATGTTATTAAAGTTTTAGAAGTAGCTTCAAGATCATCAAAAATATACGGAGCAGATATATGCGAACTTTCTCCAATCAAATCAATGCACTCCTGCAACTTCCTAGCAGCTAAGTTGGCTTATAAAATATTGTCTTATTCTTTATTAAAAAATTAACTATAAAGAATTTAATTAAAGAAGGACTAAGGTATATTTATATAATAAAATTTTTTTTCGGAGGCTTTAAATGGCACATACATTACCTGAACTAAATTATGGTTATAATGAACTAGAACCACACATAGATGCAAAAACGATGGAAATTCATCACACCAAACATCATCAAACATATATCAACAACTTGAATATTGCATTAGAGAATTATCCCGAATTATTTGAAAAGACTGTTGAAGATCTTTTAATAAATCTTGAAAATATTCCTGAATCAATAAGAGGTGCAGTTAGAAATGGTGGAGGAGGACATGCCAATCATTCACTTTTCTGGAGAACAATTGGACCAAATTCTGGTGGTACTCCATCAGGCCAATTACTTACTAAAATAAATGAAAGCTTTGGAGATTTTGAGAATTTTAAAAAAGATTTTGGAGAGAAAGCTACTAAACAATTTGGAAGTGGATGGGGATGGCTATGCCAGGATAAAAGTGGAAAACTTGTAACAATGTCTACTCCAAATCAAGATAGTCCATTATCAGCTGGCTTGACTCCTTTACTTGGAATAGATGTATGGGAACATGCCTATTATTTGAATTATCAAAATAAAAGACCAGATTATATAAATGCATTCTGGAATATAATTAATTGGAATGAAGTAGAAAAAAATTTAAGTTAAAAGATTATGACCAAAAAAAAATATTCATCTTATGTTACCAATGGTGCTGATAAAGCACCAAATAGAGCTATGCTAAGAGCTGTAGGCTTTGAGAATAATGATTTTAATAAGCCAATAATTGGTATTGCCTCAACCTGGGCAATGGTAACACCTTGCAATATGCATATTAATTTATTAGCCGATCATGCGGCAAAAGGCGCAAATACAAATGGTGGAAAAGCTATAATTTTTAATACTATTACAGTTTCTGATGGCATATCAATGGGAACTCCTGGAATGAAATACTCTCTAATTTCAAGGGAGGTGATAGCTGATTCTATTGAAACTGTATCTGGGGCTGAAGGCTTTGATGGAATACTTACTATTGGAGGTTGTGATAAAAATATGCCAGGCTGCTTGATTGCAATGGCAAGATTAAATAGGCCATCTATTTTTATTTATGGTGGATCAATAATGCCTGGTCAATATAAGAAAAAACCAATAGATGTTGTATCAGTATTTGAAGCGGTAGGTGCCTATTCAAATAAGGAAATTTCTAAATCAGAATTAACTGATATAGAAAAAGCAGCTATACCTGGTCCTGGTTCATGTGGTGGTATGTACACCGCAAATACTATGGCATCAGCAATTGAAGCACTAGGGATGAGCTTGCCTGGTAGTTCTACCCAAATCGCTGTATCAAAGAACAAAAAAGATGATTGTATTAACTCAGGCAAACAACTAGTGAAGCTAATCGCTAAAGATATAAAGCCTAGGGACATCATGACAAGGGAAGCATTCGAAAATGCTATTACTGTAACGATAGCCTTAGGGGGTTCTACAAATGCTGTTCTTCATTTACTAGCTATGGCTGACGCAGCAAAAGTGAAATTGAATATTAATGATTTTAATAAAATTGGAAAAAAAATTCCTGTTTTAGCGGATTTGAAGCCAAGCGGAACTCATATGATGGCAAAATTTTGTGAAATTGGAGGACTGCCACCATTATTAAAGAGACTTTTAAATGCAAAACTCCTCCATGGTGACTGCATGACTGTTACTGGAAAAACTGTAAAAGAAAACTTAAAAAATGTAAAAGATATTTTAGGTAATGATGTAATTAAACCTATAAGAAGTCCAATTAAAAAAGATAGTCATATTGTGGTACTAAAAGGAAATCTTTCGCCTGAAGGATCAGTTGCAAAAATATCAGGAAAAGAAGGTCTAGATTTTGAAGGTAAAGCAATTGTATTCAACTCTGAAGAACAATGTATGAATGCAATATTAAACAAAAAAATTAAAAAAGGTTCAGTGATTGTTATAAGATATGAGGGACCAAAGGGTGGGCCTGGTATGAGAGAAATGTTAGCCCCTACCTCAGCGATTATGGGACAAGGACTAGGGTCAGATGTTGCCCTGATAACTGATGGTAGGTTTTCTGGTGGGACACATGGGTTTGTAGTTGGACATATAACACCAGAGGCTTTTGAGGGCGGACCTCTCGCTTTAGTTAAAAATGGTGATGTAATCAGAATAGATTCAAAAACAAAAAAGCTTGATGTTCTTATTAGTAAGAATGAACTCAATAAGCGTAAAATGAAATGGAAACAACCTAGCAGATCTCATTTGTCAGGAGCATTATATAAATATTCTATTTTAGTTAGTTCTGCCTCAGAAGGTGCCGTCACGGATAGGGTCAAAAAATGAGTGGAGAATTAAAAGGGAAAAAAATTGTTCTTGGAGTCACTGGAGGAATTTCAGCTTATAAAGCATGTGAATTATCAAGAATGATAATTAAAGAAGGTGCTCAAGTAAAAGTTGTAATGACTAACAATGCTAAAAAATTTGTATCATCGTTAACATTTCAATATCTTACAGGAAATAAAGTAGCAGATGACATGTATGATTTAGAAGAATCTGGAATATCTCATATTCAGCTTGCGGACGAAAATGATTTAATAGTAATTTGTCCTGCAACCGCAAATTTTATTTCCAAATATGCGAATGGAATTGCTGACAATCTATTATTAAATGTATTGCTCGCATCAAAGTCTCAAATTATATTATGCCCTGCTATGAATGTTAATATGTATGAAAATAATCTAATACAAGACAATATAAAGAAATTGATTAAAAATGGTATTCATATTGTTGAGCCTGATAGCGGTGCATTAGCCTGTGGTTGGATTGGAAAAGGCAGACTGGCAAATCTAGAAACTATAATGGAAATAATAAAAAAAAAAGTTCAAAATAAATCCCTGAAAAAAGAAAATGTTCTCATAACAGCTGGTGCTACACGAGAGTATATGGACCCAGTAAGATTTATCTCGAATCCGTCAACTGGAGTAATGGGCTATTGTATTGCTGAAGAGTTCCAATCAAAGGGTGCGAAGATAAATATTGTAGCAGGATACAATGAAGTTAATTTTGATAAATTTGATTCATACAAAGAAATTACTACAGCAGAAGAGATGAGAAATGAAATATCAAAAAATTTAAATAAATATAGCTTGGTTATTAAAACTGCAGCTGTAGGCGACTATCGTTTTAGCACAAGACTAGACAACAAGGTAAAAAAATCTGATGATGTTTTCAGGGTAGAGTTAGAAAAAAATATTGATGTATTAAAATACATTGGTGAAAATAAAAAAGAAAATCAAATCATAGTTGGATTTGCTGCGGAAACACAGAATGTAGTTGAGAATGCAAAGAAGAAGATAAATAGTAAAAATCTAGACCTTATTGTTGCGAACGATATCTCTAAAAAAAATAGTGGTTTTGGGCAAAGTTCAAATTTTAGTTTCTTAATTGATTCGTCTGGAAACATAGACGAACTTGGATTAATTGATAAAAATGACCTAGCTAAAAAATTAGCTTCAAAAATTGAAAAAATGAGGCAAAATTTTTAATTTTGCCCCATAAAAAAATTATAAAACTGAATCTTTAGCGGCTTTTGAAACCCTAAACTTAACAACTTTCTTTGCTGGTATTTGAATTACCTCGCCAGTTTGTGGATTCCTTCCTTGTCTAGCTTTTCTATCAACTAGAACTAATTTACCTAAACCAGGAACGGTGAATGATCCATTGTTTTTTGCTTCAGAACATGCTAGTTCAGCAAAAGTATCAAGATATCTATTTGCATCAGCCTTAGAGATTCCTAAAGATTCTGCCAATGAACTTGCTATTTGTGATTTTGTTAATGCAGCCATGAGTAAGCCTCCTTTATGAAACAGTAGTAAAATAAACCTGTTTAATTCTTAATATAGTTTTTTAATCATTAAAATGCAAATTTTATATTTTAAAATTATATTCAAAATCATGTATATTTAAGCACAGAATGGCTTTAAAACGAAAAAAGTTCCTTATCATACTTATAGTATTTATATCTGTACTATTTACTCTCTATAAACTTCAATTTGATACCAGGAAGGAAGTTGAAACCATCGTCAAAGAAAAAATTGAAAAAGTTAGTGTTTTTACCTCAAAACCTGGGAGTTTTACGAATAAAATTAGAGTTTTTGCCAAATTATACAGTGAAAAAGAAATAAACATTATATCAGAAGTTGATGGAACTATTAAAAAGAAACCATATAACATAGGTAGTTATGTCAAAAAAGATGAGATAATCCTAGAAATGACTGATACAAGAAAACTTCTAGAACTTAAAGAGATTAAAGATATATTATCGGCCTATAAAGCTGTCCTTGATGAGGAATCTAAAAATTATAAAAATGCTATAACTTTGTATAAAAAGGAAATTATATCAAAGGATGAATTAAGCTCTAAGGAAAATTTATATAGAAAAGCTAAATCCGAATATGATAATAGAGAAGCAACCTACAGAAGGATTTTATGGGAATTTGATAATCTTAATATTAAAGCTCCATTTGATGGAACAATAAATAAATATTATTTTGATGTTGGGCAGAAAATTTTAAAAGGACAGCAGTTAATTCAGTTTTCAAACTATTCAAAACTTATTGGTAAGGTTAGTCTAAAATCAGAAGATATAAAAAACATTCAAATTAATAGATCTACTATTAACATTATAAATAGCGATTCAGAGATAGAAATATTAGGAACTAGCAAGGAAATTGATAAATCAGTATTTTCATATTTATTAGAATTTAAGTTAAATAATGAAAATAAAAATTTTTTACCAGGTGAAGTAGTTGAGGTTGAAATTGAAACTGAAGCATTTGAAAATTATTTAATATTCCCGTCGAAAGCAGTCTTAAATATAAATAACAAATTTTATATTTTTATCTATGATAATGGCTATGCATATAAAAAGGAAATTGAACCAAATTGGATTGATAATGAAAATTGTGCTATTGAGAATTTTAATAACTACGATGAATTAACAATTATCACTGAAGGACAATCTAATATTCAGGACTCGCAACTTGTAGAGGCCATTAACTAAAAATGAAAATCATTGAATACTCGGTGAAAAACCCTGTTTTTGCAAATTTGTTAATGGCAACAATAATTATTTTTGGTCTTTATATTGGATTTGGACTACCTAAAGAATTGTTTCCATCAATTGGATTTGAAAAAGTTACCATTTCAACAGTATATGAAAACTCAACTGCAGAGGATATGGAGAAATTAATAACCATTCCAATAGAAGATCGTATCGCATCTATATCTGGAATAAAAAATATTAAATCTGAATCATCTGAATCAAGATCATTTGTTATAGCTGAACTTTATGCAGGAGAAGATACAAAGGAAATCGCTCAGGAAATAAGATCTGAGATATCTCAGATCAAGAATGAGCTCCCAGAGGATATTAATGATCCAGTTGTAAATGAAGTTAAAGGAAGTGCTCCATTAATAAATGTATCAATTGCAAGTAATGATGATAAAAATGAGTTGCGATATTATGCAAGGGAATTAAAAAATAAGCTTGAGAAGCTTGATTCTGTAGAGAGCTTGATTGTATCAGGTTATGGTGATTTAGTCTTTTGGATAAATATAGACCAAAAAAAATTAATTCAATATGAGGTAGGACTTGAATCAATAATTAACCTTATTAAGTCAAAAAATATAGACCTTCCTGCCGGAGCTTTAAGTGTTGGTAGTCAGGAATTTACAGTAAGGACAAAAGGTAAAGTTGCTGGAAAATCAGATTTAGAGAATCTTCCAATAAAAAGCTTAAACAATGGGATAACATTGAGACTAAAAGACTTAGCAACTATTGAGCTTGGCCAAGAGGATGATCTAAGCTTATCAAGAATAAATGGTTTGGATTCTGTATCCTTTTGGATTGAAAAACAAAAAAATAAAGATGCCATAAAAGCTGTCCAAGAAATAAAAGAAATTACAAATCAATTTAAAAATACAATTCCAAATAATATTGAAATCTACTTATCTAATGATTCATCCTACTGGGTAGAAGGTAGATTTGACTCAATGGTTAAAACAGGAATATATGGAATAATTGCTGTTTTAATAGTATTAACACTATTTCTTGATATTCGATCAGCCTTCCTCGCTGCATTAGGGCTTCCTATAGCATTTTTTGGTGCTTTTATATTAATGCAATACACTGGGAATTCTTTAAATGTTATAACCATGTTTGGGTTAATAATGGTCCTGGGAATAGTAGTTGATGATGCAATTATTGTGGTTGAGAATATTAAACGCTATATACAAAAAGGTATTGAACCAGCCAAAGCAGCAATAATAGGTGCAAAAGAAGTTGCTTGGCCGGTTATTGCAACAGTTTTAACGAATATTGCTTCATTATTTCCTATACTATTGGCTGAAGGTACGCTTGGAATATTTCTATCAATAATACCCTTATGTGCTATCTTTGCTCTAGTTTTTTCATTGATTGAAGCACTAGCAATCCTTCCTTCTCATTGTGCGGACTTTGTAAAAGTAACAAAAAATTCAGGAATCTTTTCAAAATTCTTTGATAAAATAAAGAGGAAATATTTAAAAATTTTAGTACAGTCTTTGAGAGTAAAATATCAAATAATTTCAATTTTTATAATTGTATTTTTCGCATGTGTATTTATTCTAATCAAACTACCTTTTGTTCTTTTATATTCTTCAGATATAAACCAATATCTTGTAAAAATTCAGAACCCAACTACTTACAGTATAAAATCCACATTAAATAAAACCAAAGAAATAGAAAAAATAATTAATGAAAATACTTCTGAAAATTTAAAAAATAATACACTTTCAACTATAGGTGTGGATTTTTCAAAAAAACCACCTGGGTTTGGAGACCATGTATCAAATATTCTTGTTCAATTCCAGGATTTTGAAAATAGAGAGGAGAATGGATTGTTATCTATGAAACAAATTCAAATCTTGGTTGATAAAGGAATTATAGGACCATCGGCAATTGAATTCGTAGAAACCACAGGCCCTCCTAAAGGTAAAGACCTTGATATAAGAATAATAGGGGATGATACAAAAATTTTAAATCAAATTAGCACTAAAATAAAAAACTTTCTAAAAAAACAACCCGGAGTTTATGGAATAAACGACAACCTTTCGTTTGGCAAACCAAGAGCTAGCCTTAAAGTTAATGAAGAAAAAGCTTCACAATTTGGATTAAATACAGCAATTGTAGGAAAAGAAATTAGAGCATATGTAGATGGACTTGAAATTGATGAAACCAGAATCAATGATGAAAAAGCAAAAATAAAAATAAGGTATAGGGGAAATAAAAAAGAGGATTCAATTGCTGGGTTATCAAATCATCTTATTATGAATAACAGTGGAGAATTCATACCAATAGGAAATTTCACTGAATTGAATATTAATTCTGATTTATTAACTATTGCAAGATTTAATAGGCAAAGGGCAGCAAGTGTAACAGCTGAAATTGACGGAGACATTACTACACCAAGAGGTGTAATCAATTCTGCATTAGAATATTATGAAACCATCGCTGAGGAATACCCAGGTTATAAATTAGCTCTGGATGGAGAAGAGCAAGATACAAGAGAGTCGCTAAACAGTGTCAAAAGGGCATCTGTAATTGCAATTTTACTAATCTATTTAATACTTGCCACAATATTAAGATCTTATATCCAACCATTGCTAATAATGTCAATTGTACCATTTTGTTTAATTGGAGTTACTTTTGGAATTCTATTAAGAGGGGACCCTATTTCAATAACTGGACTTATCGGAGCAGTTGCATTAATAGGTGTAGTAATCAACGATAGTTTATTATTAATGAATTTTATCAATAAAGGTGTGAAGAATAATAATTTTGGCTTAGCTGTATTTATATCAGCTAAAAACCGTTTTAGAGCTGTAATTCTGACAACTCTTACTACATTTGCTGGACTCTTGACATTAATGTTTGAAACAAGAGGTGAAGCAGCCTATTTGGCACCTATGGCTATTTCACTAGGTGTAGGTCTGGTATTTGCAACATTAATAACCCTCTTCCTTATTCCCTCTTTATATTTAGCATTTATAGATTTTAAAAGAAAATTTAATCTTCAAGTAGTTCAGAAATTCTAAATAATGGCTCATAAGGGATGTCAATATTTTTAAACATTTTAATTGCTCCCATTTCTCGATCAACAATTGAAAGAACCATGATTATTTCACAACCATTATCTTCAAGATTATTAATTGCTTTTTTTATTGAGCCCCCTGTCGATACAACATCTTCGACAATTATGACTTTCTTGTTTTCAGTGCTTGGGCCCTCTATAGTTTTTTTTGTACCATGCCCTTTCTCAGTTGACCTAACTAGAAAGCCATTTAAAGAATATTTCTCATAAGCAGCTTTATTTAAGATTGCTCCAACAATAGGGTCTGCACCAATCGTTGGTCCTCCAACATAATTTATATTTAATTCTTTTATCTTTTTAAAGAAGAGAGAAGAAATTATACTAAGAGGTTCAGAAGAAAGTGAGCAGATACGTGCATCAATATAATAGCTGCTCTTCTCCCCAGATGATAATGTAAAGTCTCCTTTTAAAATAGAAAATTTCTTCAAAAATGATTTCAATTGATCTTTCATAATAATAATTACAAGCTTTAGTTATTTTGAGTTAAAATATCCATATGTCAAAATTACCCCCAGGTGTTAAAAATGCCACTGATCATTCTTTTTTAGATGCTTTATATGAAAGAAGGTCCAGAAGGTTTGCAATGGGTGGCGAGATTGATGAAGGGCCGCTTAAATTCAAATCTAAACATAAGCCGATTCCATTGAGTGAAATTGAAGAAGCAATACTTGTATGGAATGGTCTTGGAATTAAAAATATAAATCTTTCAGATTTTCCACCACATAAAGGATTAGATCTTGAAGTTAAATTCATGAGCAAAACAATTGCTTCTCTAGGAGACATTCATCGTACTGAATTATTTTATACAAACGATGAAGGGCTCTACTTAGTAAAGCTTCATGATCAATTGCCTTCAGATTTAAAAGGTATTGAAGGGCTTTCAAAAGAAAAGAAAATAGAAAAAATAATAGAACTCTTTAAAGAATCTAGAATAAAAATACATGATGGAAGGGCAGATTTACCTAAAGTACCGCCTGGTCTAGCAATACACAATACATGGAGTGTAAACAAACCTGGAACAACGCTGATGATGCCAGTAACTGATTTAAGCGCAGGACTAATAAATATTTTATTTTTTTATATGAGAGATGGTCACAGATTCCATTTCGTTGACGAGTTGAAAAAGATGAAACCCGCAGGAACACAAAAATGGATTGATGACGGTTATATAGATATTAGCAATCCGATTCCTTTAATAGAAGCCGAATTAAGGTTTGCTAACGGATACATAGCTGAACAGCCTATGTTTTGTCAAAATGTTGCCCTCACCCAACAAATTCTTGGAATTGGTGGATGGATGTTTAGTGGTTTCCAAAGCCGTTATATGCTAGGTGCAGACAAAGAATATAAAGGACTAGGTTTCACATGTGTTGAGTCAAAAGAAGATTGGGGAGAAGCAGTGTCTAAAGCACCAATTGGTTTAGACGGATTATTCGAGGCTTTTTCGCCACCCTATTATTCAAATATGGGTGAAGCCGTTGAAGCTTTTAATGATATGAAATGGTCAAACTGGGAAGAAAAATTTATGCCGTACAAGGACCCAACAGGTGTACTTAAAGATACTCCTAGACCATCAAAAAAAGAAATCGAAATTGTTAAAGATATTTGTACTTATCTGTATGAGACCTATGGCAGGTTTCCTGCTTTTTCAGATGCAATGTATTGTAGAATGATGGTGCAAAATCATCATATTGATTTAGATTTTTATGATCACTTCTATCCTGAAGGCTCATACACTGAGAACCATAAAAATCATTTTGCTCTCTGGCACCCTGAAATGGAGGATCCATTTAAAAAATGAAAATTCTAGAAATTTTAAAAAATGTTGATTTAGTGATTGCTGATATTGAAGTTAACTTGGGTAAAGAAAAACATAATAATCCAACTCTCTGTGTTAAAAATGGTAACAAAATTATTCCACTAAGTACTCCTGATGGTAGGCCAATATTAATGAAAGAAGAAAACTCAATTCAAATTGAAGGCGATTAAGATTGGCTAGATATTTTTCATCTAAATAATTTTCTTAATCTTCATTTAATTCTTTGAAACAAGAAAAGGTAAAAGCGAAAGTACATAGTGCAAAAAGCCATAGACCAGACCCAGATACATTAACACTTTCACCTTCATAAATTTCAACACTTTTTGAGTTAATAAACCAAATTGTTAAAATAACAGTCAAGACACCTAAAGCAAGGGAGACTAAAGCATTGTGCTTCTTTGCAGATAAAATACAGTAAAGTGGATATATAAAACAAATCAAAAAAAGATATCCCTGTTGTTGAAATCCATTAAGAGTTATAAGCTGTATATCAACCCAAGGTAAGAACAAAGAAAAAAGAGATATTCCGAAAGAGCCTAAAATTATTTGTTTGTTTAGACTTAATGTTTTCCAGTCAAAAGACATTATTAAAATCCTTTAAAATTTGATATGTAAACATTCCCATCTGTGGTTTCATCAACTCTGTACGAAATGTATTTAACCAATCTTAAATTGTTAACTATATTATCATCCCATTCATAATAAAGTTCAGCCGCACAAGAATAAGAATTTGTATTTTTATTGTTTGCTAAAACCCTTATATTATCAATTTTCCATTCTGGTGTTGGAATTGGAATACTTCCATCTAAATATCCTGAATATTTTTCATCAGTTAGTAGGGGTAGCCCTACAGCCTCACCGAACCTAAAACCAAACTCATAATCATTATTTATTACATTATCTATAATCAACATATCGATTACATCTAAAGCATCAGAAGAATCACAAGAAATTTTTGGACTACAACTTGTTATTGTCAACAACAAGATGAAAGATATACAAACTGTTTTAAAACTTTTCATTATTTAATTATAACAATTTCCTTTCTAATTCAAACTTCACAGGGTCTTTCGAGACCCTGTAACCTTAATATCTTTAATCCCAATCCAAAGAACCGGCAGTCTGATATTCTGTAACCCTAGTTTCGAAGAAGTTCTTCTCTTTTGATAAATCAACTGATTGTGACATCCATGGGAAAGGGTTTTCTGTTCCATAAACCTTAGGTAAATCGATTCTTTCAAGTCTTCTATCAGCAATATATTCGACATATTCACAAAACTGTTCAGGATTAATCCCCAGCAAACCATTAGGGCATGCATCATATGCATATTTTTTTTCTTGATCTACAGCTTTTATAATGAGTTTTTGAACTTTGTCCTTAAGACTGTCAGTCCAAACACCATCATTCTCTGTTTTAATTGTATTTATTAAATCGCAACCAAATGCTAAATGAATACTTTCATCTCTCATTATATATTCGAATTGCTCGCCAATGCCAACCATTTTATTTTGTCTTTTTAAAGCCAACATCATTGCAAATCCCGCATAAAAGAAAATGCCCTCCATGATTACATAATAGCCAACCAAATCATGAAGAAATGTTTGAATGTCTTCTGTAGATTTAATTTCAAAATTAGGGTCCATTATAGATTTAGTAAGGCCGACAACAAAATCATCTTTTTCTTTAATTGATGGGATTGTTTCATACATTGAATAGATATAATCAGGATCTAATCCAAGAGTGTCACAGCAATAAATAAAAGTATCGGTGTGAACTGCTTCTTCATAAGCTTGTCTTAAAAGATATTGTCTAGATTCCGGATTTGTAACATGTTTATAGACTGTAAGGACAATATTGTTAGCAGTTAATGACTCAGCAGTTGAGAAAAAACCTAAATTCCACAATATCATTCTCCTTTCAACATCAGAAATTGCTTTGTCAGATTTCCATTGCTCTACATCCTTCTGCATAGAAATTTCTTCTGGCGTCCAATTGTTTGCGACACCATCTTTGTAATGTTCTCTTGCCCACTTATACGTCATGGGTAATATTTTATTTGGATCTGTTTTTGAATTTAATCCTATAATTGACATGTTCCTCTCCTTTTATTAAAAACTTTACTGACAAGCTTCACAATCTGGATCCATAATGCTACAAGCACTAGCAACCTCACTTCCTGGGGCTTCAGTACTTTCAGACTTATTATTTACAGATTGTTGTTCTCCAACAGCAGCTCCTTCTTCAACTTTTTTATACTCTCTTTTTTGAGTGTAACCAAATTTATTAGCATCTAAAGTCGATTTTTCAATCTGGCTTGCAGCTAATGTTCGCAGATAATAAGTAGTTTTTAAACCAAGCTTCCAAGCAGCTGTGTAAATCTCACTTAACTTTTTACCTGACACACCTTGCATAAAAACATTGTGTGATTGACTCTGATCAATCCATTTTCCTCTAACTGAAGTGTGTTTTAAGAGTACAACGGGATCTATTGAAAAAGCTTCTTTATATTTGTTCTTTATATCCTCTGGTAATTCTTCGATATGATCTAAATTACCATCAAAATACTTGATCTTATCTAACATATCCTTAGACCATAAGTTTAGAGCTTTTAGATCATTAATAAGATAATTATTAACAACAGTGAACTCACCGCTCATATTAGCTTTAACATAGATGTTTTTATATATTGGCTCAATACAAGGATAGCAACCTGCAATATTAGAGATTGTTGCCGTTGGTGCAATAGCCATAGTATTTGAATTTCTCATTCCGTTTTCCTTAACTTTTGCCTTCAAACCTTCCCAATCAAGTGAAGTTATTTTGTTAACATCAATGTTTTGACCCCTCTGTTCTTCCAACAAGGTGAGGGAGTCTAAAGGGAAAATACCCCTATCCCATTTTGAACCTTTGAAAGATTCATATGCCCCTCTTTCTTTTGCTAAATCGGAAGAAGCACTTATTGCATGAAATGAAATTTGCTCCATCAATTGATCAGAAAAATTTAAAGCTTTTGGAGAATCAAACGGAAGATCGAGTTTAAACAATGCATCTTGCAATCCCATAATACCAAGACCAATTGGTCTATGCTTCATGTTTGAATTTTTAGCTTCGGTAGTTGGATAAAAGTTTAAATCGACTACATTATCCAACATTCTCATTGCCGTGTTTATTGTCTCTTCTAATAATTCTCTGTCTAATTTTCCGTCCTCGGTTACATGTTTAGATAAATTTACCGAGCCAAGATTACATACTGCTGTCTCTTCAGCAGAAGTATTTAACGTAATTTCTGTACAAAGATTAGAGCTATGAACCACTCCAACATGATCTTGAGGTGACCTTAGGTTACAAGGATCTTTAAAAGTTATCCAAGGATGTCCTGTCTCAAATAACCTAGTAAGCATTTTTCTCCACAACTCTTTAGCAGGAATTTTTTTAAATTTTTTGATTTCACCAGTATTTGTCATTCTTTCGTAATTTATGTATAAATCTTCAAATTTCTTTCCAAAAGAATCATGTAAATCCCCCACTTCCTCAGGCGAAAAAAGTGTCCAATCATCATCGGCTTCAACTCTTTTCATAAATAAATCAGGAATCCAATTTGATGTATTCATATCATGAGTTCTTCTTCTGTCATCTCCAGTATTTCTTCTTAAATCTAAGAAATCTTCGATATCCAGATGCCAAGTTTCAAGGTATGCACAGGTTGCACCTCTTCTTTTACCACTTCTATTAATTGCCACTGTTACATCATTTGCTATTTTTAAAAATGGAACTACTCCTTGGCTCTCAACATTTGTACTTTTAATATGTGAACCTGTTCCTCTAATATTGGTCCAATCATTACCAAGCCCACCAGACCACTTTGAAAGTTGTGCATTATCTCCTATGCATTTAAAAATATGAGATAAGTCATCACTCACTGTTGTCAAATAACAAGAGCTAAGTTGTGGGTGTGGTGTTCCTGAATGAAATAATGTTGGTGTTGAAGATACAAACTGCATTTTAGACAGAACATTATAGAATTCAATTGCCCTTGCCTCTTTATTGTTCTCATTAAAAGCTAATCCCATTGCTACCCTCATCCAAAAGGCCTGAGGTAATTCAAATCTCTTCTCTTCATGTTTTTGAAGATATCTTTCATAGAGAGTTTGAATTCCAAGAAATTCAAAAAGCTCATCTCTTTCGATATCAATCGCTAGGCTTAGTTTCTCTAAATCAAAATTTAATAATTTTTCATCTAAATACTTATTTTCAACTCCAAGATTTATACCGCTAATAAAGGCTTTTCTGTATTCATCTTCAAGAGTGTGCTCATTAACAGAAACACCCATGCCTTCTTTGTATAGCCTTTGCATAAAGAAGCCAGCAGAAACTTTGCTATAATCTGGATCCCTTTCAATAAATGCAGTTGAAGCTAATAAAAGTGCTCTTTCTAAATCAGCTGTAGAAGCTCCATCAAATATGTTTCTATTTAGCTCTTTAGCTATAGAATCAACTGATGTTGTATCAGGATACTTAGAACATACCCTAGATATAGTTTCTCTAATCTTTTGAGGATTAAATAGAACTGTTTTTCCGTCACTTTTTGTAACCTTTAACTTTCCTAACTCAGCTTTTTTAGAAATATTTTCTTTTAGTTTTTCCCTTTCTCTAGATCTTTCTGCTCTGTAAATTATATATCTTCGAGCAACAGTAAACATATCTGATCTTATTAAATGTTTTTCAACAATATCTTGAATATTCTCAACATTTGGATAAAACTCTGTAAATCTATCATTTAATTCTTTATGAACTCCATCAACAATCTCGGGGACAGATGATAGGTCAAATCCTTCATCACCGGCATTAATCGCAGCCTCGATTGCGTTTTTAATTCTTTCAGGGTCAAATTCAACAATTTCACCTGATCTTTTAACGACTAAAAGTTCATCTATTTGGTTCATAAAATAATTCTCCTAACAATATGCTCTTCAGTTGTTTTTTAGAGGCAAGGAAAAGCTATAACGGGGTGCAAAAGGGGGTTTTTAAACTTTACCTTGCCCCATGGATAATCACGCCTTTCTAAAACTTCCTAAAGATCAATTCAACAACATCTTGTGATTATATTTTGATTAAACCACTATATATAGTGTCAGTCAAGAAAAAATATTTTTTTTTAAAAAAGCTATTAAAATCAATAATTTAGAGCTATATGTTTGCTTCTGCTTCGCTCTTGATTGCATTGGTAAGATCTCTAAAAATAAATTTATGCAACGGTAAAATAGAATACCAATAAAAATATCCCCAAATTCCTTTTGGTTCAAAAATCGCAGAAACAACTAAATAAGAACAATCAGAATCCTCAATTGCCTCAAATTTAAGCCAGGCTTCTCCAGGAGTTTTCAAGTTCATTCTTAAAAGAAGCTTCTTATTAATTTCTATTTTCTCAACAATAAAACAATCAAACAAGCTTCCTTCAACAAGATTATCTCGGTCTGGTTCACCTATTGATTTTCCGCCCAATATACGATCAATAAATTTTCTTATTGCCCATAAAAAATTCCAAGCCTTCCAACCATTTGCCCCTCCTAGAGAAATAAATGATTTATAAAGTGAATTAGTTGAAGCTGTAGTTTTAGAAATCCTAATCTCCTCAAATCTTCCTCGATGCTGGAGCAATTTATAATTAAAAGTTATCTTTTCTTTATTCCATGAAGTTTCAATAAACTCCTTTTTTGTTTTATCTAAAGCTGATTTGATTGAATCATTAAAGTTCAGTGTTTTAATCTCAGGAAAGAACTTATGAGACTTAGAAATATCCCCTGTGATATTGTTTATTACACTTTTAACAATTGGCATTGCCAATGTATTAGGTATTGGTGTCACAAGTCCAATCCAACGTGCGGCAAGACTAGGTGCCAAAACAGGTACTGGGAAGACATATCTCTTTAAACCTCTAAACTTACAGTACTCCAACATTAAATCCTTGAAAGTCATAGGATTGGTTCCAATGTCCATCTTTATGCATGGCTTTCTATCAATCGAAAGGACTAAATATTTTAAAACATCTCTGACACTAATTGGTCTAACAGAATTATTAATCCATTTTGGAGCAATCATAATTGGCAACTTTTCACTTAAATGTCTAAGCATCTCAAAAGATGCTGAACCAGAACCAATAATTGGACCGGCACAAAACTCAGTTGTTGGTAATGATTGTCTAAGAATTTCACCAACTTCTATTCTACTTCTTAAATGATCGGAAATATTTTTTTCTTCTGGTGAAATTCCACCTAAATAAACGACATGCTTTAATCCTTTGGCATTTTTAACAAAATTCTTTACAGCTAATCTATCAAGTTCTATGTACTCTTCTGAAGTAGTCATTGAATGAATCAAATAAAAAGCTTGATCAATCCCAAGACATAAATCTTTTAAAGTTTCAACTTTTGTTAAATCGCCTTCAAAAATTTCTACATTGTTGATCCAAGATTTATTTTGGATTTTAGCCCTATCTCTGACTAAAACTCTAACTTTAATATTGTTTGCCAAAAGTCTAGGTATCAAACGACCTCCAATATAGCCGGTAGCACCAGTCACTAAAACTTTTATGTTTTGAGTTCTAATTCTTATTGGGTTTAAAAAACTTTCCATTTTCTTTATACCTAGTGATAAAAATTTCATTTTACTCTATAATGTTTTTTAATGTTAGAAACTATCAACAACTTAATTAAAACTGAATTTTTAAATAATACTTTACTAAATTGGGGCCTGTTTGTATTTTCTTCAATTGGATTGTTTATATTTGGGAAAATCTTTCAATCTATTATTTATAAAAACCTATCTGCAATATCGCAAAAAACCGCAAATAAAATAGATGACTATCTAAGTGCCTCAGTCAAATCAGTATCTGGAATATTCATTCTCTTTTTGGCCATGTTTATAAGCTCAAACCTAATAAGTTTAGATGAAAAAATAAATGAAAGAGTTTCACAATTTTTTCTATTAATTTTCTTTTGGCAATTAACAAAATGGGCAATAATGATTGCAAATCTTGCATTTGAAAAATATAAAAATAATAAAAAATCAGACAACGATATGCATAGTGTCACAGCAATAACAGGTTTTAGTAAACTTGCAAAATTTTTAATATGGTCCCTTTTTCTCCTATTGGCATTGGACAATATAGGTGTTGATATTACTGCCTTAGTGGCTGGTCTAGGAATAGGAGGTTTGGCAATTGCTCTTGCAGCCCAAAGCATACTTGGCGACCTGTTTGCTTCATTAACAATAATGATAGATAAACCTATAGCACTTGGAGACTACATTGTTGTAGACAACTACATGGGGACAGTAAAATCTATTGGAATTAAAAGCACAAAGATTGAAAGTATATCCGGAGAAGAAATTATCATATCTAATTCTGATTTACTGAATAGCAGACTAAGAAATTATCACCAATCAAGAATGCAAAAAAGAAGAACAACAATAATGATTGGTGTAGTTTATAACACTAGTTATGTAAAATTAAGCTCTATTCAGTCATTACTAACAGAAATAGTTAACACATCAGAGTCAACAGAATTCATAAGAGCAAGTATGGTAGATTTTGCAGATTTTTCATTGAATTTTGAGCTTGTATACAATGTGCTAAGTTCTGATTATTCAGATTTTATAGAAACTAATCATAAAATAAGACTAAAGATTTTCGAGAAATTTTCTAAGGAAAAAATAGATTTTGCATTCCCAACAAGAACCATTCATGTTCACAATGAAGGAGGCAAGCAATGACAAAGAAAATGTGGGGTGGCAGATTTAAAAAACCTACTAATAATAAAGTTGAATCTTTTACTTCTTCAGTGGATCAAGATAAAAAACTATACGAACATGATATTAATGGCTCCATAGCACATGTGCAAATGTTATCGAAACAAAAAATTATTTCTAAAATTGAATCAAAGAAGATAATTGATGGCCTTAAAAAGATTAAATCAAAGATTGAAAACAATAAATTTACTTTTAAAGACTCGTTGGAAGATATCCATATGAATATTGAAAGTGCTTTGATAAGTGAAATTGGAGATATCGGAAAAAAAGTTCATACAGCCAGAAGTAGAAATGATCAAGTTGCAACAGACCTTAAGCTTTTCACTAAAAGTTCCTTATCTAAACTTAAGATGCTTACAATTTCTTTAATTAAAGGATTAATCAAAAAATCAGAGCAAAATATAGATATTATTATTCCTTTTTATACACACCTTCAGAAGGCACAACCAATCTCTGCTTCACATTATTTAAATGCATACATAGAAATGTTTTTAAGAGATTTGGAAAGAATTAACAATTCTATCAAATTAGTTGACTCAAACCCACTAGGTTCATGTGCAGGAGCAGGAACATCATTCGATATAGACAGAAGTTATACCTCAAAAAAACTTGGATTTAAAAATATTACTAGAAACAGTCTTGATTCGGTTAGTGATAGAGATTTTATCGGAGACTCAATTTACACATGCTCTCTGCTTATGACTCACTTATCAAGGTTTTCTGAAGATTTAATAATATGGAATACCTATGAATTTGGATTTATTGAGATTGGAGATGACTATACAACTGGTTCAAGCATAATGCCTCAAAAAAAGAATCCAGACATATTGGAACTTATAAGAGGGAAAACTAGTTCATTATATGGAAATTTAATTAATATTCTAGGTAACTTAAAGGGGCTGCCCACAAGCTATAACAGAGATCTTCAAGAAGATAAGCATCCATTATTTTCATCTTTTGAAACAACAATTAGTTGTGCATCCTTATTCATAGATTTATTAAAATCAATAAAATTTAAGAGAAAGGAAATTGATAAGAATATTAATTCCGGCTTTATGACAGCTACAGATCTTGCAGATTATCTAGCGAAAAAAAATGTACCCTTTAGAGATGCTCATCATATAACTGGTCAAATAGTAGCTTACTGTGAAAATAAAAACATCAAATTATTTGATCTTGAATTAAAAGAGTTCAAATCATTTTCAAATAAAATAGATGCTGATATTTATAAATCAATCGACAATAAAGCTTCAATGAGCTCAAAGAAGTCCTTCGGGGGCACAGCACCTCAGAATATAAAAAAAATGATTGTCCTATATAAAAAAATTATAAAAAATAGTGGAAACTAAGCACTCAGTAAATCTTGAGCTTAATAGAATGTTGTTTACAATTACATCATGAGTCTTATTGATACTTTTCAGAATAAAAATACAAAAAGAGATTATGAAATAGAAATTTCTTGTCCAGAATTTACATCTGTTTGTCCAAAAACTGGACAGCCTGACTTTGCTACAATATATATAAAATATGTTCCAGATAAGAAGTGTGTTGAACTAAAATCTTTAAAATTATATTTTCAATCTTATAGAAATGTAGGCGAATTCCATGAAAATGTGACCAATAGGATTTTAGATGATTTCGTAAAATCCTGTAATCCAAAATATGTATCAATAATTGGAGACTTTAATGTGAGAGGAGGGGTTAAAACTATTGTTAAAGTTGAACATAAGAAGTCTAGGAAGAAAAGAAGCTTATAAATTCTATATTTCACTTTCAATAATCATTTTACTTCTACTTTTTAGTGTTTTTCCTGAAATATTTGCCCCATATAAAGCTTCCAAATCAGATTATAACAATATATTATCAACGCCATCTTGGTTGAACTATTTAGGTACAGATGAATTAGGAAGAGATATATTAAGTCGTTTGATATATGGAACCAAAGTCTCTTTATTCATTGCACTTTCAGCATCGACCATTTCATTAATTTTTGGTGGAATCTATGGCTGTATTTCTGGTTTATATGGATCTTATGTAGATGAAATTATGATGAAAATAGTTGATATATTTTATTCAATTCCAGATCTCTTATTGATTTCAATATTTATTTTAATATTTGGAAAAGGTTTATTGGGAATAACTCTAGCCTTATCTCTACTAAGCTGGATGAGAGTTGCTAGGATTTCAAGGTCTAGCGTTTTAGAATTAAAAAATCTGCCATTCATTATATCGGCTAAATTAAAAGGCTTTGGTAAGACACATATAATTTTTAAAGAAATCCTTCCAAATATACTAGCTCCATTGGTTGTAACCTTTACATTTACAATACCAAGCTCAATATTGGCAGAATCAACATTAAGTTTTTTAGGAATTGGAATATCTTCGCCAGAGATAAGTTGGGGATTAATGGCTAGCACAGGATGGGAAGGGATTAGGAGTTATCCGCATTTAATTATATTTCCATGTATTTTTATATTTATATCTACTATGAGCTTTTTAAATATAGGCAATTTTATCAAAAGGAAGTTTGTATGAAAAAAATATTTTTAATTTTAATATTTTTAATCCTAACAGCTATAGAATCAAATGCTAATCAATGTAATTCAATTAAGGGAAATCTAGGAAAGAGCTTTTGTTATGAAAAAGCTGAAAATTATAATCTTGCACTCGAACATTTGGTAGAGGCTAAATCCAAAAGTTCTAAATTTAGTGATTTTTATGATTATTATGAAATTAAATTAAGAAATTTAGGTAAAAAAGCTACTGCAGAATCAAAAAGAAAAATTAAAAAGTTTAAACAAACTTATCCTGATTCAATATTTAATAAAGATGTTGATCTTTTTTTAGCGAATATTTTATACAGAAATTCGAATATAAGTGAATTAAAAAATCAAATTAAATTAATCAATAAAAAATATAAATTAAGCTCTAGAAATAAAAAGTACTTACTATTATTTGAGGCAAAAGTTCTTGAAAAAAATAATAAAACTAAAAAAGCATTTTTGAAATATTTGAAGCTTTGGTCCAAATATCCAAACTTTAAAGAAGAATTTATAAAAATAAAGTTAAAAGAACTTAACAGAAATAATAAATACAATATAAAGACCTCCGAGAGGACTACCAGATACAAAAGACTCTTATCTTCTGGCAAATACAAGCAAATATTAGAAGAGGGTAATAAATACGAAAGTAATGAAATAAAACTTTTAGTTGGAAAAGCCTATATTAAGGCCGGACAGAATGAAAAAGGATTAAAAATATTTTCAGAATTAGAAAAAAAGAGTCTCAAGGAAAGTAGCTTAAAAGATTTAAATATCTCTGCTGAAGCTAAATTTCAAATTATATTATTTAATCTTAAAAAATATGATGATAACAATGCTACTGCAAAAGAACTTACGAAATTATATAAAAAATATCCAAATTTCCCAAAAAATGAAAAAGTAGCTTACTTAGCAGCTCGTTTGTACATACTCAATAAAGAATATAAAAATGCACATAAAGTTTACGATTGGCTAATTAAAACTAAATCAAAAAGCTATCTTGATGATTCTTATTGGGGATTGGGGTGGTCTAAATATATGATGGGTAATTATAAAGATTCCTTAAATATATTTGCATATCTTGAACAATCTAAAAAGCCATACTATAAAACAAAAGGAATGTATTGGAAGGCTAGATCTTTGGAAAAAATGGGTAAGACAAAGGAATCTTTAAAGATATTCAATAATTTATATAATAATTATAATTATGGATACTATGGCTATTTAGCCTCTAAAAAATTAAATTTAGATAATAAAAATTTTAAAAATACAAAAAGGAAAGTTGTAAAATTTAATGATAATCTTGCAGAAACTACTTCTTTTATTTCAACAATTTACAAGAACAAACCACTGTATAACAAAAGTATAAAATATTTCCTTAATCAATTATCTAAAGAGAATTTAAACACTTTATTAAACAACTTGATTGCTAATAAAGAATTCAATCTGACAATTAATTTAAGTTATAAGGTTAGCTCAGAAGAACATCATCGATATCCCCTCGGATTTCTTGAAACAGTAGAAAAATATGCTGGGATTTATAATGTTGAAGAAAGCTTAATTCTAGCTCTAACTAGGGAAGAAAGTCTCTTTGATGTTAATGCAATATCAATTGTAGGTGCAAAAGGCTTAATGCAATTAATGGATAAAACAAAATCTAATCTTGCTAAAGAAATTGGAAAACCGACAAATATAAATTCTTTTAATTATGAAAATAATATTGAACTTGGGACTTATTATTTGTCAAAATTGCTTAAAAAATTTGATGGAAATTATTTTCTGGCTATATCGGCATATAATGCAGGTCCACACAATGTAGAAAAATGGTTAAAAAGATTCCAAGGACTAGATGATGATGAATTTGTAGAGAGTATTCCATTTAAAGAAACTCACGGATATGTAAAAAGAGTTATGAGAAGTATCACTAAATATAAAAACCTTTAAATACAGAGGTCAGCAAAATTTTTTAAAACATTGAGTCCAACACTACTGCTCTTTTCAGGATGAAACTGAGTGGCAAAAACATTATCTTTATTGATTGAAGCTGAGAATGTTTCACCATAACTTGAAATTGAATCGGTTATTTTAAGATCATTGTCAAATTTAAAAGAGTGAACAAAGTACATCCAGGCATCAGAATTTATTCCTTCAAGGATATTAGAATTTTTAGTTTTATTAATCTTGTTCCATCCCATATGAGGAACTTTTAAATTCTTGGTAAATTTTATCTTGGATATTTCTCCTTTTAAAATTGATAAGCCTTGGACATTGGGGGACTCTTCACTTTTTTCGAATAAAATTTGAAGACCTAAACATATTCCCATGAATGGCTTTCCAGAATTAATAGACTTTTTTAAAGAATCAATCAAACCTCTTTCATCTAGCTCTTTCATACAATCTCCGAAAGAGCCAACACCCGGGAAAATAATGCCATTGCAATTATCAATATCTCTTACTGAACTTGTTACCTTTGATGTGAACCCCAGGGAATTTAAAGCTTTATGGACAGATTTTAAATTTCCAAGTCCATAATCAATTATTGAAATCATAGATTTCCTTTGGTTGATGGTATCGTGTTTGATCTTGGGTCATAAGTGGTTGCAAGATCTAAAGATTTAGCAATTGATTTAAAAATTGACTCAATAATATGATGATTATTAGTTCCATATTTTGTTTCAATGTGAATATTTGCTTTTATATTATTTGTGAATGATTGGAAAAACTCTCTTGTAAGTTCAACATCAAACTCCCCTACTTTGGTTGAGGGCATATCAACTTTAAAAATAAAAAAAGGTCTACCACTTAAGTCTAAGGATGAACTTGATAATGTTTCATCAAAAGGAATCGAACTAAAGCCATACCTTTTGATACCTTTTTTATCACCTAATGCTTGACTAAAAGCTTCACCCAAAGCAATACCAACATCTTCAACTGTATGATGGAAATCTATCTCAGTATCACCTTTAGCGCTGATTTCAATATCAAAAAGTCCATGTTTTGCTAGCTGCTCTAGCATGTGATTGAAGAAGGGTATGCCAGTATCAATTTTATATTTACCCTCGCCATCAATGTTTATTTTTGTATAAACCTCAACTTCGCTGGTTTTTCTTTTTACTGTTGATTCTCTAATCATATTCTGATGTTAAACCTAAAAGACGAAAATTTCAATTTCTCTTATTTATCGTGTTCATCTTTAATTTCCCCCAATATTTCTTCCAATATGTCTTCCAAAGTTACAATTCCTGAAGCAGATGACATCTGTCCAACAACAACTAAAGTAGATTTTGATTTTCTAATTTCATTCAATAAAGAAGAAGCTAAGGTATTTTCACTTGTATACAATCCTTTGTCCACGAAATCCTTTATTTTTTGACTGTCATGGATTCCAAGCAAATAGGATGAGTGAATAACTCCAATAATATTTCTTTCCTTGTTATAAAAAACAGGGAGTCTAGAATAGCCTGTCTTTTTGATTATTTTTTTTGCTTCTCCTACTGTAGATTCAAGTGGGAGCGAAACTGTTCGTGATATTGGTATCATAATGTCCCTCACTCGAACTTTATCAAAAGAGAATATTTTATTTAAAATATTGTCACGAAATCCTTGTGAAGAGCTTTCAACATTTGATTCAACCTCTATGGCATGTATTAGTTCTTCTCGAGTTATTAATTTACCAGTTGTTCCCAGAACTTTAACAATTGTATCTGTTAAAAGTTTTACTAAGGCTAATAAGGGTTTGAATATAATACTAAAAAAAATTGAAAAATAAATTGTTTTCAAAACGAAATAAGTACTTTGTTTCTGAAAAATGGACTTTGGTACAACTTGACCAAAAATAACAATTAATGGTGTAAGGATTAAAACAGAAATTAGATGTGGATCATATTCTGGGTAATTCCTTTTAATATATAATGAAACCAGCGCAGTATTTATAACTATGCACAAATTCTCTCCTACCAAGCTAGTAGAAACATATTCTTCAATTCTGTTTATAGATTGAGCTACCAACTTTGCAGCTGAATTACCTGAATCAGCTTTTTCTCTAATCCTTGCTTTATCACAAGAAAGAAGGGCTATCTCTGACCCAGCAAAAATCGCCTGCAGCGAAAGTAGAAATATTGTTATTAGTGGCAATGTTACTAAATTAATCATTAGAATTTATTCTCCTAACATTAATTTTTGTTATTCTATTATCAACAATTTCCTTAACTATTAATTGTATATTTCCATTAATTATAGATTCACCAACTTTTGGCAACCTACCCAAGGAAGTAAATATAAATCCTCCAATGGTTTCAATCCCTAAGTTCTCATCAATGTAAGATTGTTCAATCTCATTAGTAATATTTGCCAAGCCTGATTTTCGAAGAGCAACAAACAAACTCGTTTCATTAAATTCTTTTATTTTTGTTTTCCCTAAAATATAAACTTCTTGGTCAACTATAAAAATATTCTGATTTTCTCTATCAGTTTCATCCTCTATCTCACCAAATATTTCTTCCAATATGTCATCTAATGTAACTATTCCCTCTAATCTTCCATATTCATCTATCACTATTGCCATATGCAACCTCATCAGCTGCATTTCTCTTAAAAGAGAGAAAGCATTTTTTTGAATTGGAACAAAAAAAGGCTCTCTAAGAAGAGGATAAAAATCTGAAGATGGGCTATTAAGCAAGTCTTTAGAATATAAAACGCCGATAATATTATCGGAATCTCCCTGGTAAACAGGGACTCTTGAGAAGCCTTTGTTTTTAATAAGTCTTAGGGCTTCATCAGAGCTTGCACTAGAGTTAAGAATAAGTAAATCTGGTTCAGGAGTTAAAATCTTAGACAATGGGATTTCTTCTAGTTTTAAAAAATTATCTATCAATTGACTTTCGCTTCGTTTAACAGAACCAGAATCCTCCCCAATATCGATGAGACTAGTAATTGGTGCTGAATTTTCACTTGCAATAATCACTTCAGATTTAACACCAAAAATCTTAATTAATTGATTTGATAAATAATCAAAAAACAAAGTTAAGGGGTATAAAATTTTATTCAAAATATCCACGGGCCTGGCAACAATAACGGAAAGTGTTCTTGAAAATTTAACACCTATGGTTTTTGGAATAATTTCACAAAAAATGAGAACAATTATTGATGTCACTAAAATTGCGATTACTGAAATTAATTCCTCAGAGATTCTGCCAGTGAAAACTTCATCTAATTTGGTTGAAATTAAACTAGTTATGGTCACATTCAAAATTTCATCAGCTAACAAAATTGTAGCAATGATGGAAGCTGGTTTTTTAATAAAAGACTCTAATATTTTTCCAACTTTTGATCTTTTTTTAATTAGCTCAACCTGGTATCTTTGCAATGAAAATATTGAACTTTCGGTTATTGAAAAAAAACCTGATAACAAAATTAAGCCTAAAATTAAAAGTAAAAAAAATAGATTCTCAGTCATTAGAATTTATGAACATATCCTCCATTTTTAATTTTTATATTTTTACCATTTTTATAAATAAATATATCTCCAGTTGCATTAGTAGTACCAATCTCAAATACATTCAAATTATTATTTTTTACATAATTTTCAAAGTATCTCTGCTTATCTTTCTTAACAGTAAATAATAATTCATAGTCATCTCCTCCAAATAAAACCATTTCAAAGATTTTCTTTTTTGAAAAATATTTTTCTAGATTTAATGATTTTGGTATTCTTGACCAAATTATCTGAGCTCCTAAAGATTTTCTTTTAAACTTTACAAGTCTTTCTAAATCAATTGCTAAACCATCTGTAATATCAATCATTGATGATAAGAATCCTTTAGAAGATAATATTTTCGCCAACTCTACTCTAGGTATTGGAGCCCTGTATTTCTGCACTAACTCTTTATCCAGTTTTTTCATCTTTAGAAGGTTTAAACCTGCATTTGCACTACCTATATTACCGCTAACATAAATCTTTTCATCTTTATATGACCCTCTAGATATATAATTATTTAGAGAACCAATTACTGTTACATCTATTGCGAAAACTTTAGAAGAAGCAACATTTCCACCTATTAATTGAACATTAAATTCTTCCTCGGCTTTTATAAAACCTTTCTTGACCAAAGAAATCTCTTTCTTTGAGAAACCTTTGGGTATGTGAAGGGAATTGGTAAAAAAAAGTGGGTTTGCTCCCATTGCAGCTAAATCACTTAATGCAACTGAGACTGCTCTAAATGCTATCTGGCGTATGGTGGAGAATTCGAGTTTAAAATGAACATTATTAATTTGAGAATCGCATGAAACGGCAAGTTTTTGATTTTTTATTTTTATAACTGCAGCATCGTCTCCAATACCATTAAGAAAACTTGAATTGGCTTTATTGCTTCTAAACAATTTTAAAATATCTATTTCGTTAAATGATGGCTCATTACTCAATATTTAATCATCTCCATTATTATAAATAATCTCTTGTGGTTTCGAAAAACAAGTCTACGATATCATTTCTAGCATTACAGCCCATAAGTCCCACTCTCCAAATTTTTCCTTTTGTACTTCCAAGTCCTCCTCCGATTTCAATTTTCCTTTCATTTAAAATTTTTAACCTTACTAACGAATCATCAAAATCTTTTGGTAAAATCAATGATTTCAACATTGGTAAACTTTTTGATTCATCAATGTTAACGAAGGGTTTAAAATTTGAAGATTCCAATTTTTTATCAAAATATTTTCCAACTTGGTTATGACGTGTAATTCTCGAAGTTAACCCCTCCTCTAAACAAATCTTTAATCCCTCATTTAAAGCAAAAAGCATATTAACGGGAGCAGTGTGATGATATATCCTGTTAGAACCTAGATAGTCTTGCAGTAAATTCATATCTAGATACCATGAAACTACTTTAGATTTTCTTTTAGTTATTTTTTCTAAAGATCTATCATTAAAAGTTATTGGAGAAAGGCCGGGTGGCACATTTAAGCATTTTTGTGTTCCTGAATAACAAACATCTATCCCCCAATCATCTATTTTTAATTCAGCTCCAGTGAATGAAGTAACAGCATCAACAACAAACAAGATTTCTTTCTCTTTTAAATGATTACCTATGTTTTTTATATCTTGCAAAACTCCAGTAGAGGTTTCGGCATGAACAATAGCAACAATTTTTAAATTATCACATTGGTCAATTTGATTTATCATTTCGCTTGTTTTAAATGAAGTCCCCCAGTCTTTTTTGTATTCAAGAACATTGGCACCATATCTGGCTGCAACATCTGCCATTCTGTCTCCAAACAGCCCATTGTTAAAGATTAGAACCTTGTCGTTTTTTTCTATCAAATTTGCAAAAACGGTTTCCATTCCTGCACTTCCCGTACCTGATACGGCAAATGTCGCTTCATTTTTTGTTTTAAACAATAGCCTTAGATTTTCACTTGTCTCATCTAAAATTTTGAAGAACTCTGGATCTAAATGACTAATGGTTTGATTAGCCATTGCTTTTAAAATTCTGTCTGGGACAGTACTTGGTCCAGGCCCCAATAAAAGTTTAGTAAAGGTACTCGAGTCCGATTCCATATAGAAATTATAATTTATTTTATCAATGTTGGTATAATAAAATTATGAAAACTTTATATGTTGATTTTGACGAAGAAAAAATTGCAGCCAATTTAGATGAAGTTGTTCCTTTATTTCCATTAGATAATGTAGTTTTTTTTCCTAATACTGTATTGCCGCTTCATATATTCGAAGAAAGATATAAAGAAATGATTGAAGACTCTACTAACTCGAATAATCTTATATGTATGAGTCTTATGTATGATAGTTCAAAAGGCAACCAAGATAGCAGCAATATTGCAAAAATTGGATGTGTTGGAAGAATTATTAGTAATGAAGAAACAGATGAAGGTAGAAAAAATATAATCTTATATGGGATTAGTAGAATCAAAATTGATGAAATAATTTATACAAAACCCTACAGGCAAGCAAAAATAAATATTGTATCCCAAACCAAATCTTCAGATTCAATCCCTTTAAGCAAAAGGATTACAGATTTAACCAGTGAATGGAATTTATTGCTTGAAGACTATAACGAAAATTACAAAATTAAAGTTGACCCTGATGCTTCCTTATCTAAGCTTACTGATTCTCTTTCATCTATTGTAGTGACCTCGACTAATGAAAGGCAATGGTTTCTCGAAGAGACAAATGAAGCAAAAAGGGCTTTAAAGTTAATAGAAACTTTAGAATCAAGAATTGATTATCTGATGGGTAAAATTGAATTACCAGATAAAGACTCAGAATCAATTAATTAAAAATTCTATGATTTCTTGATCAACCAAATCTCTATTTTCTTTCCAAAAACCATGTCCCCCGGGAAAAGAGATTGTTTGTGTGTTTTTAATTAATTTTGCTAACTCATGTGACTTTGTAACATCAACAATTAAATCATTTTTCCCATAAACAATTAAGGTCTCACATTTAATTTGGGGTAAATATTTTATATTGTTAAGTTTGTCGATTGCTTCACATTGTTTTAAATAACCATCCAAATTCTTTTTATTAGTTAATACTTCAGTATTTCTATATTCTTTAAAATTTCTCATAATATAGTTACGAGAATAACCAAGCATAAGAGCATTAAACCATAATTCTTTTAATCCAACATTCTTAGCAATTTTTTTAGCTATTGCTATTATCTCTTTGCCAACATTATCTCTTGATGCAGCAGTACAACCTAAAACGAGTTTATTTATATATCTAGGATATTTTGCACATAAGACTTGAGCAATCATTCCACCCATTGATTTCCCTACAATATGTGTTCTTTTAATTTTTAATAGGTCTAGAATCTCAAGCGTATTTTCCGCAAACAATTCCATAGAATTAGCATCTTTGGGCTCATCACTTTTCCCTGAGCCTAAGTTGTCAAATACTAGTATTGAAAAATGTTTTTTATACAACTTGATTTGGTTGTCCCAACTTGAAATATTACTACCTAGTCCACCAATTAGAGTGATAAATTTTTTATTCCTATTTCTATATAGTTTATAATTTATTTTTCCTTGAGATGTTTGTAATTTCGCTATGATAAACTCCTTAAATAACTATTGATTATATTACAAGCTGCCAATTTATCTTTTAAATTTTTCCTTTTCTTTCTTGAAACATTATTTTTTATAAGAAAATCCTCAGCCTCATCGGATGTAAAATTCTCATCCCAATGAAGAATTTTAATATCGATTAATTTTGATAAATCTTCAGAAAACTTTTCTATATGATCTTGAATTTTCAATCTACCATCATCCTTAAAAGGGATACCTATTAAAATTAAATCAATTGGCCTTTGGCTAATAACTTCCAAAATTTCATTAAAATGTGAATTGTCATCTTTGTTCTCAATCTGCAATAAGGGATAGCTAGAAATATTTAATTCATCGGTACATGCGATTCCAATTCGTTTTAAACCATAATCAATTCCAAGAATACTCATTCGTATAATTAATATATATTATATATCTATCTTATGTTCTTATACTTTGATAATTTTGACCTAGCTATGAATATGATTCATATAGCAATTATAATAATAAATGCATTTGGGTGGATTTTTGAAAAAACCAGAAGAATAAGTGTCCTCTTAATATTACTAACTATATTTTGTTGGACGATTCTTGGATTTTTCTTCGGTCTAGGATATTGTCCTTTGACAAAAATCCATGCAGATTATTTATATAATAATCATCAATACCTATTACCTTTTTCTTATATTGATTACATCTTTATTACTAATTTTGAGTTGGGAATATCTACAAAATTTTTATCAATATGTAGCATCATAGTAATTTTTTTATCCTTATACATATCAAATTTAAAACTAAACAACCTAACGAATAAAATGTCATTTCTTATAATTTTAAATATTATTACATGGAGCCTTATAATAGTTTTTAATGAATTAGGATCCACCATTAATTTCAAAAATTTAAATATTTTTTTTGGTCTTGCTTTTTCTTGCTTATTAATAAAAGAAGTAATAATTAAAAATATTAAAATTAAAGTATAATGACTCAATGAATGTAAAAGTAAGGTTTGCCCCAAGTCCTACGGGTTCTCTTCATCTTGGAGCCGTTAGGACAGCTATTTTTAATTATCTTTTTGCAAAAAAAAACAATGGTAAAATTCTTGTTAGGATAGAAGATACAGATAAGGAGAGATCTTCAAATGAATCCCTTATCGAAATATTAGAATCACTGCGCTGGTTAGGTTTAGATTGGGATGAGGGACCAATTAAGCAGTCTAATAGACTTGAGATTTATAAAGCAGCAGCTGACAAACTGATAGATGAAGACTTAGCTTATAGATGTTATATGACTCAAGAAGAAGTAAATTTGTTGAAAGATAAGGCTAAGGCAGAAAATAAAGTATATAAATATCCAAATACATGGCGTGAAAAAAAAGAAAATCCAAATGGAAGAGACTTTGTTATTAGATTTAAAACACCCTATCAAACAAAGATAAATTTTAATGACACACTTAGAGGAAATATAACGATTGATTCAAGCACCTTGGATGATTTTATAATTATAAAAAGTGATGGATTTCCTACTTATAACTTTGCTTCAGCTTTAGATGATGCTGAAATGGGTATCACTAACATAATTAGAGGTGAGGACCATTTATCTAATACACCTAAGCAAGTTTTAATATTTAACTCTATAAAGAAAAAATTACCAAATTTCACACATGTATCAATGATTTTGGGTAAAGATAAGACCAAATTAAGCAAGAGGCATGGAGCAGAATCAATTAATAGCTTCAAAGAGAAAGGTTATTTGCCAATATCTATTATTAATTATTTAGCACGGCTTGGTTGGGCTTATGGTGATCAAGAAATATTTACTTTAAACGAAATGATTTCCAACTTTTCATTAGACAACCTTAGTAAATCACCCGCTGTATTTGATTCCGAAAAACTATCATGGGTAAACAATATTCAAATCAAAAATTACCCAAATAGTGAATTAAAGGAAAGATTGAAATTAGAATTCATAGATGGAGTTGATGAAGAATTAGCAATAAATGCAGTTAAAGAAAAAAATAAAGATTTAAATGAATTACAGAAGTCATTAAACTTTTGCTTGTTGACAAATGAATCTTACGAAAATGAACTAATCAATGAATTAGATAACCAAGCTGTATCAGAACTAAAAAAATTCATAATTGTTTGGGAAGAAAAAAAACCAAAAGAAATTGAAGAGATCAAAGAAGTATTCACCAACTATTTAAATGAAAATGAAATAAAAATGAAATCTTTAGCTTTACCTCTAAGAATTTTACTAACAGGAACTAAGTCATCACCAGGTATATTTGAAATTCTAAAAATACTTGGGCATGAAATAGTTATTGAAAGAATTAAAAAATTTATTAAGAACAATGAAAAATAAAATTATAAAAATAGGAATTTCTGGAAAAATAGGAAGCGGCAAAAGTGCCGCTTTGAATTATTTAAAATCAATAAATATTCCTTGTTATAATTTAGATTTAGAATCAAGAAAAATAATGAAGCGTGGAATGCCTTGCTATGAAAAAATTTTAAATACTTTTGGTAAAGAAGTTTTAAATAAAAACAAAACGTTAAATAGAAGAAAAATTGCTGAAATAGTTTTTAATGATAAAAGAAAAAGGGACAAATTAAATTCAATAGTTCATCCAGAACTCTTAAAAAAAGTAAAAGCATTAACAGTTGAAAATAATCATAAAAAAAAGGAATTTATTGTTTTTGAAGGTGCTTTAATAAAAAAAACAACTAAAATTGGCAAATTTCTTGATAAAATAATACTTATTAAGGCATTTCAAAAAATAATAATTCAAAGAGTTTTGACCAGGGATAATAAAACGAAAGAAGAAATTAAAAAAATTCTTTTTGCACAAAAAGGAATGGCACACAATAAGTATGACTTTGACTTCATTGTTAATAATAATCACGAAATAAGCCATTTGATTGGAAAGTTAAATTCAATACTAGAAAAAATATCTCATTAGATTATATTTTTATAAGCATTTTTTTTAATTTTTTTAAAATTTAGAATTATTAATTATATATAGAGGTTTCATATGAGTGAAGAAATAACGATGGAACAAAAAATAAAAGTACTTGAGGATAAAATTTCTCAAGCTAATGAAGCTGGTGGTGATGCTAGAGTTGAAAAGCAACATAAGCAAGGAAAGCTTACCGCTAGGGAAAGAATCAATTTATTGCTTGATAATGGTTCTTTTGTTGAGCTTGATAAATTTGTAGAACATCAAAATTATAATTTTGGAATGGAAAAAACCAAATTTCTTGGAGATGGTGTTGTAACTGGGTATGGAAAAATTGATGGGCGACAAGTTTTTGTTTATGCCCAAGACTTTACTATTTTTGGTGGTGCCCTGGGTTTAGCTCATGCAAGAAAAATTACAAAAATTATGGATATGGCTGTTCAAGTCGGTTGTCCTGTAATTGGTTTAAGTGATTCAGGTGGTGCAAGGATTCAAGAAGGCGTAAGAGGCCTTGCAGGTTATGCAGAAATCTTCTTAAGAAATGTTCAAGCATCAGGTGTAATACCTCAAATTTCCGCAATCATGGGACCAAGTGCTGGTGGAGCTGTATATTCTCCTGCTATGACAGATTTCATAGCAATGGTTAAAGATACTAGCTATATGTTTATAACTGGCCCTGATGTTGTAAAAACAGTTACAAATGAAGAAGTAACTTCGGAAGAACTTGGTGGTGCTGTAGTTCATACAACTGAAAGTGGTGTTGCTCAATTTGCAGCAGAGAACGATGAAGATTGTCTATCATTATTAAGAGAGCTTTTTACTTTTCTTCCATTAAACAATATGGAAGATCCACCAGCAATAAAATGTGATGATCCAATTGATAGAAAAGTTGATAAATTAAGAGATATAGTTCCAACAAATCCAAATAAGCCTTATGATATGAAAGAAGTAGTTTCATCAATCGTAGATAATGAATACTTCTTTGAAGTTGCTGAAAATTATGCACCTAACATTATAGTAGGATTCGCAAGAGTAAACGGAAAAACTGTTGGAGTAGTTGGAAACCAACCAAATGTTCTAGCTGGTGTACTTGATATTAAATCTTCTATTAAGGGGGCCAGATTTGTAAGATTTTGTGATTGTTTCAACATCCCTTTACTTACTCTAGTAGATGTTCCTGGATTTTTGCCTGGTGTAGATCAGGAATTGAATGGAATTATCTTACATGGTGCCAAATTGTTATATGCATACTGCGAAGCAACAGTTCCACGAGTTACAGTTATAACCAGAAAAGCTTATGGTGGAGCATATGATGTTATGTCATCTAAACATTTAAGAGGCGATATAAACTTGGCTTTCCCTACAGCTGAAATTGCTGTTATGGGACCCGATGGTGCAGTGAACATTGTAAATAGAAGAGAAATAGCAGAAGCCTCTGACCCAGTAGCGGAAAAGGCCAGACTTGTAGAAGAATATAAAGAATTATTTGCTAATCCATATAGAGCAGCAAACCTGGGTTATATCGATGAAGTAATCAAGCCCGAAGATACAAGAATAAGGGTTGTTAATTCATTTGAGATGCTCGAAGGAAAAAGGCAAAATAACCCTCCAAAAAAGCATGGGTTAATTCCACTTTAAACAAGAGAGATTCATTTATGTATAAAAAAATTCTAATAGCAAATAGAGGTGAAATAGCGGTAAGGATTATTAGGGCTTGTAAAGAGCTTGAAATCAAGACTGTTGCAGTTTTTTCTGATGCAGACAGAAATTCTCTCCATGTAAATATGGCAGATGAGGCATATAACATTGGTGGCCCACTACCTAATGAAAGTTATTTAATTGGAGATAATATTATAAAAGTTGCAAAAAAAGCCAAGTGTGATGGTATTCATCCTGGGTATGGCTTTTTATCTGAAAATGCAGAATTTGCTGAGAAATGTATAAAAAATAAAATTGATTTTATTGGACCCAGCGCAGAGGCGATTAGACTTATGGGTGATAAAATTACTTCTAGAGAAATAGCAAAAGCAGCTAAAGTTCCACTGGTTCCTGGAACCGAGGGAGAAGTAAAAGATGATGAAGCAGTTGATGTAGCTAAAAAAATTGGATTTCCATTAATGATTAAAGCCTCAGCAGGAGGTGGCGGTAAAGGAATGAGATTGGTTCATCAGATGTCTGATTTTGAAAATTCGCTGAAAATGGCAAAAAGTGAAGCTAAATCTGCATTCAATAATGATGCAGTTTTTATTGAAAGATTTATCCAAGAACCAAGGCATATCGAAATCCAAATTTTAGGTGATAAAAAAGGAAATGTTATACATCTTTTTGAAAGAGAATGTTCAATTCAAAGAAGACATCAAAAAGTTGTTGAAGAAGCCCCCTCTCCTGGTGTAAGTAAGAAAACGAGAGAGCTCATGGGGAAAATTGCTGTTAAATTGGCCAAAAAAGTATCTTATTCTGGAGCAGGAACAGTTGAATTTATTATGGATCAAAAAGAGAATTTTTATTTCTTAGAAATGAATACAAGGGTTCAAGTTGAGCATCCTATTACTGAAATGATTACAGGGATTGATATAGTTAAAGAAATGATTAAAGTTTCATCAGGTCAGCCATTAAGTATTAAACAAAAGGATATAGGTATTAATGGGCATGCTATAGAGTGCAGAATCTGTGCTGAAGACCCTAATAATAATTTTATACCTTCTCCAGGCGTTGCAACATATATTAAGTCACCTCAAGGACCTGGAGTTAGAGATGATTCTTCTCTATTTAATGGATATGAAGTAACAACTTTTTATGATCCAATGCTTTCAAAATTAATAGTTTGGGGCAAAGATAGGAATGATGCAATTAAAAGAATGAAAAGAGCTTTAGAGGAATATATTGTATTAGGTTTGAAAACAAATTTAGGATTTCTTAATAGACTAATGGATGATAAAGATTTCATAAGTGGAAAACTAGATACAGGATTTATAGAAAAGCATAAAAAGCTTTTAAAGGTTCCTAAAGAGAATCTTGAAATAGCTTCTATTGCCGGAGCTATTATACTTGATTCAGCATCAGGTGAAGTTGAAACAATTAAAGATCCAAGATTTACACCTTGGAAATACATTGCTAGACGATCTAGTTTGTCAAGGAATTCAATGTTTTAGTAAGGAAATTTAAATATGAAATATAGTCTAAAAATCGGTAAAGAATTAATAAACTTTGAATTATTCCCAGAGAATAATGGATACAGAATTGAAACCGACGAAAAGAAATTTAAAAGTGAACTAATAAAGATTGATTCAAATCTGTATTCCATGATTTTAAATGGTAAAACATATACAATTGCCCTTAAAAAAGAAGGCAAAATTATTGAAATTTTTTATAAGGGTGAAACTTTTATTTTTGAAGTCCCCTCAACAAGAGACAAGAGTGCATTAGAAAATGCATCAGGAATTGATAAGATAGTAGCACCAATGCCTGGAAGAGTTGTAAAAGTTTTAAAAGCTTCTGGGGATAAAGTAAATGAGGGCGAAGGGGTTATAATAGTTGAAGCCATGAAAATGGAGAGCGAACTAAAATCTTCTATCGACGGTACTGTTACAGAGGTTAGTGCAAAAGATGGTGATACTGTAGATCTAGGAGCCCACCTTATTACAGTCGTTGCTGATGATGCAGAAGAATAGATATTTTCTTTCCCATTTTTTTCTATTAATTCAACTTCTTTTATTTCTTTCATCATATCCAGGTCAAGCAAAGCAAATAATAAAAATTCATATGTCTAGCGAACCCTCGACTTTAGATTGGAATCTAGCTACAGACAGTGCTTCATTCCAAATAATAAATAATATTATGGGGGGCTTAACAAAACTTGACCATAATTTTCGAATTAAAAATAATTTTGCAAAAAAGTGGTACTTTGAAGATGACAACAAATTATATTTCGAACTAAAGAAAAATATTTATTGGTCTGATGGTATTGAGCTTAATTCTAAACATTTCATAGATTCATGGCAAAGACTACTGGAACCCTCAACTGCAGCAGATTATGCGTATTTTTTATTTGATATTAAAAATGCTAAGGAATTTAACTCAGGTGTAATCAAAGATTTTAATAAGGTTGGAGTAAAGAGTATTGATAAATATACTATTGAAATTACTCTAAGAAACAATAAAGCTTATTTTCCAAGCTTAATGAGCTTTATGTCAACATTCCCAATAAGATTAGATTTAATAAATAAATATGGAGTGAAATGGACTGATCCTAAGAATATGGTTTCAATTGGGCCATATAATTTAATTGAAAGAAAGAATAACAGCCATATCCTATTAGAACCGAAAAATAAAATCAGTCATCCAGTAAAAATTATTATTAATGAAAATTCATCTTCTGCATTAGCAATGTTTGAAAATGGGGAAGTTGATATAATTGATGGTAGCGGCATACCATTACTCGAGATACCTAGATTAAAAAGCAAGGGTATTCTAAATGTTAAGAAACAATATCGTAATAATTATATAGGATTTAATGTTGACCTTCCTCCCTTTAATAATTCGAATATAAGAAGAGCATTTTCACTTGCGATAAATAAAAGTGTATTTAAAAAAGTTTTACATGGTACTGTGAGCCCGACAAATTCATGGATACCAGAAGGAATGATTGGTTATGATGAATACAAAGAAGAATACAATCCAACTTTAGCCAAAAAAATAATTAATGATGAAAATTTCGAAAAGAGTACTAAGATTAAATTTTTATATCCACATTCTGGAAATAACAGAATTATTGCAGAGATACTTCAAAACATGTGGAAAGAAAATCTTGGTATTGATGTAGAAATAAAAGGCTTGGAGTGGAAAGTTTATCTCATGCAACTTGATTCAAATAGGCCTAATATTTTTAGAGCCGGGTGGGCAGCAGATTATCCAGACCCACATAATTTTATGAACCTTTTTACCTGTAACAGTGGTAATAACGAGACAGGCTGGTGTAATAATTATTACGATGAACTTATAAATAAAGGATCAGAGGTAGCAGAAGAAATCTCAAGAAAACAAATTTATAAAAAAGCTCAAAAGATTTTAATTGAAGAAGATAGTGTAATAGTCCCGTTGTTTCAATCAAATCAATTATTTTTAAGGAATAAAAGAATTAGTGAGTTTGAGTATTCTAAGCTTGGAATAATAGACTTTTCAAATTTAACACTTAAGAATTAAAGTAAGGAAGTATTTCTTTAGAGTAGATTTCCATTGCCTTTGATGGATCAGGACTAAAATAATGGAACAGTACAAAATGCTTTACACCCTTATCAACATACTTTTCTATCTTTTTTATACAATCTTTCTTAGATCCAGTAATTGTAAAATCTATAACTGCTTCTCTAGGGAAAAATTTACCCAAATCTCTAAATTTTTGTTTTCTTAGTTCATCTGTAGGAGTAATATTAAAGTAATTCAAACCTTTATACTCATCAGGAATTTCGATATCATAACCCGCTTTCTTTAATTGATCTTGCATTATACAAACATATCTAAAAGGCTCCAATGTTTTATAGGCTTCATCTTCGTTTTCACCCAAAGAAGTAAAAATCCAAAGTGTTGTATCAATTTCTTTCATATCTCTTCCTGAATTCAAGGCTGACTTTTCGATTTTATCTAGAGATTCTTTATAAAGTCCTGGAGTTAAGTCCAATGGCATCCAGCCATCACCAGATTTACCAATCAAGTCTAGTCCTTTATCAGTATGTGTTGCAAAATAAAAAGGGACACTTTGTCTATCCTCATATAAATTTAAAAGTAATGAAGCATCTTTCAGTTTAAAAAAGTCGCCGTTATAATTTACTGTTTCATTTGTAGACCATAAAAGCTTCATGATATCCATTGATTCAGTCATTCTTTTGAATGGACTATCCCAGGGAATACCATAAGCATCAGTATTCATTGACTCGCCTACACCTAAACCAAGAGCAACTCTTCCTTTAGAAAGATGATCTACTGTTGCAAGTCTCTGGGCAAAGACAGCAGGATGATTACGATGTGGGTCAGAAGTAGTACCAATTGTTATATTTTTTGTTTGTTGGGCGACTGCAGCAGCTATCGTCCATGCCTCATATGCAGGACTTGGAGCTATAAAAGCTAAATGATCAGGAAACCAAAGACTATCAAAACCCATATTATCTGCTTTTACTGAGAAATCTACTAGACCCTGACAATCAGCCCCGGGCATTGGGGGAACAAGTCCAAATTTAATCTTATCCATATATACCTTCTTATTCTAAAAAGCTTTTTAAGACTTCACCTACGTCAGATTTGGCTAATTTTTCTAGAGCTTTCTTCTCAATTTGCCTTATTCTTTCTCTGGTCAAATCAAACTTTTTACCAATTTCATCAAGTGTATATGTGCTTTCCATATCAATACCAAAACGCATTTTTATAATCTCTTCTTCTCTAGGTGTCAAAGCTTTTAAAGCACCTTTTATTCTTTCAGTTAAGGAACTCTCGGCAACAATTTTATCAGGAATAGGAGATCCTTCATCAGGAATGAAATCTAATAATGTTGCTTTTTCACCATCAAAAACAGGGGTGTCTAATTGAACAACTTCGTTAGTTGACTCTAGAATTCTTTTAACCCCATCTACCGAAATTCCAACCTTTTCAGCAATTTCTGCTGGTGTAGGCTTTCTTCCAAGATCTTTTTGAAGGGCAGTGCTAGCCTTAAATACTTTACTTGCCTGCTCCAAAACATAAACAGGAACTCTTATAGTTCTGGTTTGATCTAATAAGGCTCTTGATATTGCCTGATGAATCCACCATGATGCATAGGTTGAAAACTTAAATCCTTTAGTATGATCAAATCTTTCGACTGCTCTCATCAATCCTACATTACCTTCTTGTATTAAATCCTGTAAAGCAAGTCCTCTGCCAATATATCTCTTGGCAATACTTACAACTAATCTTAAATTTGCTTTGACGAATCTCTCTTTTAAAGTATTGGCCAGATTAGTATAAGCTCTTACATAACCCTCAACCTCAGCAATTCTTCTTTTCTTTCCACCTTTTAATGCAACTAGTTTTTCGTTCTGGGTTGCAGTTATAGATGAGGTTTCTACATCCTCTAAAAGTTTAGCGAAATTGCTCGCGATAAGTTCAGATTTCTTTATTTTGGCAGAAACCTCAACTTCTTGCTTGGACTTAAGCAATGGCTCAAGTGACATATCTTTAAAATATACATATAAGAGTCTATATTGCTCATCAGGTACCCAGTCTTTTTTCTTAGCTTTTGAGGTTACATTTCTTAAGGTTGTTTTCTGATATTCTTCAAGCAATGCTTTATCATCTAATTCATTATCATTAGATTGTTGCTCTGAATTATTATATTGTTGAAAATCCTCTGAACTCATTATAAATCCTTATTTCTAATCAAAATACTGCTTGCCTATTATACTATTTATGCAATATAAAAGGAAGTAAAAAAACCTGGCCCGGAAGGATTCGAACCTCCATTGCTTGGACCAAAACCAAGAGTCCTGCCATTAGACGACGGGCCAATCCATAGATAATACAGTTTTTTTTTCTAATTTCAATCGATTTGCAGTTGCCAGCCTTCTATAGATTGTGCTTGAAAAACTTTTAATTTGTTTGAAGATTTAAAATAATTTATTATTGGCTCACAATCATAAGAATCGTTAATGATAGAAAAAATTGCCGAACCGGTTCCTGATACCGAAATATTTGATAAGCCAAAATTCTTTAAAACAGAAAAAACTTCATCATAAATTTCAAATTTCTTTGACAATAAAGGTAAGAAATCATTTCTCAACTCAATTATATTATTTTTAATGTTTATTCTGGTGTCTTTTTTTTGAAAATATTGACTAACAAACTTCTCATTTTCATCCCATTCGGAATAAAGTTCTTTTGTTGATGAGTGTATTTGAGGAATTAAAACCAAATAATTCAAATTGAAAGGATTTTTAACAGTCTCAACGATTTCTCCTCTTCCCGCAATATTTGCAGATCTTCCATATAAAAAAAGTGGAACATCTGAACCTATTTCCTCGCCTAATCTAACCAATTGATCAAAATTATTAATTTTGAAAAGCTTAGACATGCCTAAAAGCACGGCTGCAGCATTACTACTTCCACCCCCAAGTCCCGCGCCCATAGGTATATTTTTCTTAATATCAACTTTAATGCCCTCTTTTATTTCAAAATAATTAATAAATCTTTGAATGGCTATAAAAGCTAAATTTTCATTTTCTTTTACTGATGAATCAGAAAAGTTAAATATTACTCCATTGTTTATTGATGATTTAGACAATCGAATTTCATCAAAAAAATTTATAATCTGAACAACTGAATGAATTTTGTGGTAACCATTATCCATTTTTTCTTGCACTTTAAGAGTTAAGTTTAATTTGGCTGGTGATAAGATACTAATTTTTTCCATACACAAATATAATATAGATGATATTCTTGTCTTTTATATGAAAAAAAATCAAAATTCAGAAATATTGTTTAACGAAGCATTAAGTTTCATACCAGGTGGTGTTAATAGTCCTGTAAGGTCTTTTAAAGCTGTTAGTAGTAATCCAAGATATATAAAAAAAGCTTATGGTGCATATATTGAAGATGAGGATAATAATAAATATATTGATTACATATCCTCATTTGGTCCCTTAATACTTGGTCATGCTAATGTTGAAATAAAAAATGCCGCAATAGATGCTCTGGAAAAAGGAACCACTTATGGTGCATGCCACAAGGGAGAAATTAAAATTGCTAAATTAATTTCAAGGCTAATGCCATCGATGGAAATGGTTAGACTTACAAACTCTGGTACTGAAGCAACTATGAGTGCAATCAGACTTGCAAGAGGTTTCACGAATAAAGATAAAATAGTTAAATTTGAAGGGTGTTATCATGGTCATGCAGATCATCTACTGGTTAGTGCAGGTTCTGGCCTCTCAACCTTTGGAGAACCATCTTCACCAGGTGTTCCAAAGGACTTTACAAAACATACCTTAGTAGCGGAATACAATAATATTAAAAATGTAGAAGAAATTTTTAATAAATATAAGAATAAAATTGCAGCAATAATAATAGAACCTGTTCCTGCCAATATGGGATTAATCTATCCAAAAGAAGGTTTTTTGAAAAAAATAAAAAAAATTTGTGATGAAAATAATTGTTTATTAATTTTTGACGAGGTAATTACCGGATTTAGATTATGCCTTGGTGGTGCAGAATCCTTTTATGGCATTAAGCCAGACCTTTCCTGTATTGGTAAAATAATAGGAGGTGGATTCCCTGTGGGAGCATTTGGAGGAAGAAAAGATGTAATGGGAAAAATGTCTCCATCTGGTGATATTTATCAGGCTGGTACATTATCAGGAAATCCAGTTGCTGTTGCTGCAGGAATAAAAACTCTTGAACTTTTAATTGAAAAAAGTTCCGAAATCTACCTAAATTTAAATAATAAAGCAAAAAAATTAAAAACTTTAATTGAAGATAACCATAAAAAGGGTATCCATATTAACCAACTAGGTTCAATGTTAACAATTTTTTTTACTGATAAAGAGCCAACAAATTTTAATGATGTAAATAATTGTAATCTAAAAAATCACGGCAAATTTTTTCAAACTATACTAGACAATGGCATTATGTTCCCGCCTTCTCAATATGAAACAATATTCATTTCTGATTCACATACGAATGAGGATATTGAAAGAACGGCAGAAATCTGTAACAAGGCTTTGAATAAAATTTTATGAGAAATCCCTGGTTAAAATATTTTATTGTTGGAACTGAATTAGCTTCATCTATATTAGGTGGTATGTTTTTAGGTAGCATTTTGGACTCTAAGCTTGAAACAGAATCTTTGTTTTCTATTGTGGGTATAATTCTAGGAACAATTGGAGGGTTTTATTTGATGTTTAAAATCATCAATAATTTTGATAAAAAGGAAAAATGAAAAATTTTTTAAGAATCGGATCGCTTATTATTATTGCCTCATATTGTATATATCTATATAAAAGTGTTGATTTTATTGAGGGTTTTTTCTATGGATCTACTCTTTCATATATCAATTCCATTGGGGTAAAGACAATCTCAAATTTGTTCATATCAAGTAATAAAAGTAAATTTATTCCTTTTTTTACTACAATTTTAAAAATCACCATACTTGCATTAGTCACACTTTATTTGGTTAAATATTTATCAATCAACTTAATTGGATTTTTGACTGGTTTTAGTGTAATTTTAATTGTGTTTATTCTACTAATCCAAGGTAAATAATATTATGAGCGCAGCATTAGAACATGCCCAATGGACGGAACTAATAGGTGTTAATCAATATGACCATATTATTGGGTCAGGTATTGTGGTGCTTTTTTTAATCCTAGTATCTCTTAAGGTCAGAGCGAAAACCACTGGAGATTCATCTTTAATACCAAGTTCTAAATTTTCATTATCCAATTTATTTGAATTTTTAACCCTAGATTTTTTATTAAAATTATTGACTGATATTTTCGGAACTGAGGAAAAAGCAAAAAAATATTTGCCATTACTAGGTGGATCATTCTTCTTTATATTCTTTTCGAACTTATTAGGAGTATTTCCTGGCTTTTATCCAGCTACTCAGAATTTAAACTCGACTCTTGCTTGTGCAACAGTTATTTTCGTTACATATAATTATATGGGATTCAAAGAACATGGAGTCGGATATTTAAAGCATTTTATGGGACCAGTTATCTATTTAGCACCATTAATGATTATTATTGAGGTTATTAGTCACCTTGTTAGGCCCGCCTCTCTTTCATTGAGATTGTTTTGGAATATGACGGGTGATCATTTAGTCCTTCAAATTTTCTCAAATCTGACACCCTATGTTGTACCTGCAATATTTATAGGGCTAGGGGTTTTTGTTTCGTTTTTACAGGCATTTATTTTTACAATTTTATCTAGTATTTATATTTCATTATCAACAAGTCACGATCATTAAAGAATTTTTAAAGGAGGACTACAATGAGAAACTTTTCACTTTTTGCTTTTTCTATGTTAGCAGTAATGTTTCTTCTTTCACCGGAAGTATATGCTGCAGCAAGTGGAGATGCTGTTTCTGGACTAGCCTTAGGTGCTGGACTAGGAATTGGTATAGCTGCTGCAGGAGGTGCAATTGCACAAGGTAAAACTATGGATGCTGCATTAAATGCCATCGGTAGAAATCCTGGTGCAGCTGGACAAATTCAAACACCAATGATTATTGGTTTGGCTCTAATCGAGTCTCTTGTCATTTATGCACTTGCTATAACATTCTTATTACAGAGTAAAATATAAAAAAATTGAAAGGAAGGTCTTATGGCCTTCCTTTTTTTTGATTATATTTTTCTGTTATCAAACAAAGCTTGCCAATTGATTTTCTTTCTTTAATGGCTTTAAAAGCATCTAAATAATTTTCGAATTTTACCTTTGTAGGATTTGCAATTTTGAGAAGACCTTTATCATAGTAATCATTAATTTTACTAATTGAATGGAGGTTAAAGTTATTGTTGCCCCTTGCAAAAGGTCCCCAAAAAACTCCAACAATTGAAATATTTTTTAATAATATAAGATTCGCAGGGATATTAGAAATATCGCCAGATGCAAAACCCATTGGCACTAATGAGCCTTCCCAATTTAAGAAACTCAAAGAATCAATTGTTTCTTGTCCACCAATAGTATCTATAATATAATCGACTTTTTTAACTTTATTATCTCTAAGGATTTGCTTTAAAGACTTATCTGGTTCTCTTAGAATCAAATTTGTGGCTCCGTACTTTTTACACTCATTTAATTTATCTTGAGATGAAGCTACTGCTGTTATTTCTGCATTTTTAATCTTTAGCAATTCAATACATGCTAACCCGATTCCTCCTGATGCCCCTAAAATTATAACTCTGCAGTTCTCTTCACAAGCCAATCTATCCTCAATCGTATAAATTGAAGTACCATAATTTATTATAATCGTTGAGGCTATTGAATGAGGAATATTGCTAGACTTCTTAATAACATAGTTAACATCGACTGTTACATACTCAGAAAAACCTCCCCACTTAGTAAGAGCAATAACTTCGTCTCCAATATCTAATGAAGTAATCGCTTTACCTTTAGCTACAACAACTCCAGAGACCTCTAATCCCGCGACAAATGGTAGATCAGGCTTATCTTGATAATTACCTTCATAAGCTAAAACATCAGCAAAACTAACACCAATGCTAAATACTTCTAATAACACTTCATTATCATTAGGTATTGGAACTTCTGATTCTTTAAGTTTAATTTGGCTTATTGATCCGAAATTCTCTTGGACTAATCTTAAATTTCTCATTCTATTTTTAATATCTTCCTTACTAATATCATACCTTCTTGTTTATTTTTTATATTTCCTTCTAATTGTTCATCAAATACTTTCGCAAGAATTTCTTTAAAACTAGGACCAGGTTTTAAACCAATAGATAACAAGTCGTTACCATTAATCAAAGGCTGAGGCAACTTTGGCTCACTCTGAATTTCGATTATTTTATTTTGAGTAAATTCTAATAATGACAAATCACCATGACTAGCTAGACAATCAGCTTTGTGTAATCTTAGATGCTGATTGAACGAGTCCATTGAAACAAATTTTTTAAAAGTACTAAGCTTCATATCTTTTATGTTTCCGAACTTCATATGCTCTTTTACCAGAGAACATATAAGCTCTGTTTGTTTTTTTGAAAATTTTAATCTCTTGCAAATTTTTTGAGCCTTTATAGCACCAACATATTCATGCCTATTAAATCTTATTCTATCTGTAACTGTATAAGTATCGGGTTTACCTATATCATGAAACAATGTTCCATATAATAGTTCTACTCCTTTTTCTTTCTCATCTTTTAACATATCAAGTGCTAGACATGTATGGACAAAAACATCACCCTCGGGATGAAAATCAGGCGGCTGTTGTACACCTTTCATTTCTATCAACTCAGGTATAACTTCTTTTAAAACACCAAAATTATCAAGTAATTTAAGACCATCTCCTGGCCTATTTCCTGATAATATAGAGGTAATTTCATCTCTAATCCTCTCAATACTAATCTCTTTAATATTTTTTACTTTCAATCTCATTGCAAGCTCAGTATCTTTATGAATTGAAAATGATAAATGATTTGCAAATCGTATTCCCCTTAATATTCTAAGATAGTCTTCAGTAAGACGTTCTCTTGGTTCTCCAATTGTTCTTAAAACTTTGTCTTGAATATCTTTTAATCCATCACAATGATCAATAACAGAGCCAGTTAGTGGGTCATAAAGTAAGCCATTTATAGTAAAATCTCTTCTTTTTATATCATTTGTTACATTAGATGTATACAGTACCGTATCAGGCCTTCTTTTATCTGAATAACCTGATTCTTCTCTGAAAGTTGCAACTTCAATGAACATATTCCGATCTACGATCAAAGTTACACCAAACTTTTGTCCCACCAATTTTGTAACAGGAAAAAGATGTTTAATTTCATCAGGTGTTGCAGAGGTATTTATGTCGAATTCTTTTGGCACTAAACCAAGCAACATATCTCTAACTGCTCCTCCTACAAAAAAAGCATCGTGTGATTTTTTTCTAAGAGTTTCAACAACTTTAATTGCAAAAATATATTTCTGAGAATTTTTGACTTCATTTGGAATTTTTATCATAGGGCTCAATTGTTTATAAATAACATTAATGTATAGTATAGACAAAAATCAATTTTAATAAATCTATGCAAAATTTAAATTCATTACAGGATGCTTTAAAAAATAATGGCCAGGCACTCGCTTATCAGTTTTTAGATGGAATGAACTGGAAACAGCATACTTACTCTGATATAAAACATTCGCTAGATAATACAATTGCATATTTCTCCACAAATGGGTTTGAGAATAAAAAAGTATTCAGTTGTGGTTCAACAACATTAGAAAATTTTTTAACTCTTAATTGCTTAAAGGCTCTAAATTGTTCAATAAATTATGATTCAAATATTGATAATTTAAATAAAAATTTTGACATATTGGTCATAGATCAAATTGAAGAATCAATTAGGATTAATACTGATGATTTTTTCTCAGTAATTTCATTAGACAGTTCAATTAAGAAAGAAATAGGAAATAAAAATTTAATAACATTTAAAACAATTAATAAATTTGGAATGATGTCAAAGAAAAAATTGGATGAATCCAAAATCAACAAATTAATGGTATTCGATCTTAATAACAGTTTAAACTTCGATGAAAAACAACTTCACAAAGTCATTTCAGAAATTTCAGAAACTGAATTTGTTAATATTTTTTATCAAAATAATATCAAATTTGGTAATTCTATTTGTTCTGGATTATTAAAGAATAAAAAAAAATTTATCAACTTTAAAAATTGGTTGGAATTTATTGAGAACATAAATGAAACAATACCAACATATCTATTTGTTGATAGCAATAATATCAAAAAAATTTATGATTTTTGTAATCATAAAAAAATTGATTTAAAGTATTTTTTAGGTGGGAAAGTAAAAAAGATAATTTCTCATAACCTTGTTGACATGAACTTAAAAAAAGACTTAAATGCTAGTGGTATAGAATTAGTTAATATTTAAAGCTATTCAATGAATGTATCCATCATTGGAAAAATTTCGCTAATAATCTCGGCAATCGCAACAGCTATATCCATATGTTCTTTTTGTGTTCCATTAGCACTTCGTAGCTCAATATAATGAACCCAGCTTCTAAGGGTTCCATTCATATACATTCTACTTACTGTATTACCCTCAGGTAAAACTGCTCTAGCCTGCTCTTTTGCTATACCATTATCTATTGCCCATTTATAAGTTTTAACAGATAAATCAATTAACTCGGACTGCTTTCTTTCCCAATCTTTTTTTAATTGTATGTCCTCAGTCTCAACAGAATTTTGTCTATTCTTTTCATCTTGGAGTCTTGCATCTCTTGTCACAAAAGATAAATCTTTAGTAGGATCTGCATATCTTTGACTAAACTCTTGAAAACTAAAAGATCTATGCCTTAAAATTTGACGGGCTATATCCCTAGTTGTTTCAATCTCAATACAAGCTGTCACCATTTCTAATGGTGACCAATGCTTATTCTTTATTAAATATTTTATTAACTTCTCTGAAGTGTCTTTATTATGTTGGTTTGAAGGATTTGAAACACGAGCACAAAATGCTACCAATTCTTGTACATCGGATATTCCATCATCTAAAAATTCTTTCGTGGGAGTTGAATAACTAACTAATCTAACTTTCATTTGTGTATAATTGTATCATGAGCATTTCAGTTAGAGAATTTGAATTATTAAATGACAATCTTTTTTCAATTACATGGAGCAATAACCAACAGAGCTATTTATTACTTAGAGACATAAGAAATGCATGTCCATGCGCTACATGTAAGGCAGCACTAAAGGGCTTTAAAAAGAAAATTGAAGTAAAAAATCCAGAGTGCTTTGAACTAATTTCAGTTGAAATAATGGGATCATATGCTTTAAAATTTAAATGGGGAGATGGTCATGATACTGGTATTTATTCTTTTGAGTCCCTGTTAGCTCTTGAATGTGAAAAAGATTAAACACCTTTAATATCACCCCAAATATCCTTATGTAGCTGTGGCAATACTCTAACTCTCAATTTATCCTTAATTACAGCATTAGCGATTTCCGATATGCTTGAGCCATAAACCGGTTGAAATATAATTTCTGCATTAAAAGAATTTTGTTTTACTATCTTTTTTGCAAAAACATAATCATTGTCATCCGCGATAACAAACTTTATTTGATCCTTAGATTTTAATTGAATCAAATTTTGCAGATCTGATTTAAAATTCATACCTGAAGATGGGCATTTACAATCCATACTTACTATGGTTTCAGGATTTTTAAAAATTTCTGGTGGCTTTCTATGGCCAGCTGTTTCTAATATAACTTTTTTATCTATTTCTATAAATTTTTCTGTAAGAAATAGTGTTTGTTCCAATTGAAGTAAGGGTTCACCACCAGTAATACAAACATTTCCACATTGGTATGATAATACATTATCAATTACCTGGTTTATCTCTAAAACGCTAAAATCCCTTCCTTCAACTGCATACATTGAATCACACCAAGAACACCTTAAATCACATCCAAACAATCTTACAAATACTGTAGGGGTTCCAATTTGTATGCCTTCCCCTTGTAGCGAATAAAAAACTTCACTTATCTTAATCTTCATAATTCTTTGTTTTTGGTTTCTCCATTAGACCATCTTTAACTGCACGAAGAACTAACGGATCAGGTAGCCCTGCATCTAAAAACCCCTTTGCTCTTAATAAATTAGCATGGTCACCGATTGTTGGGGGATATTTTCCATCATAACTTGTATGTGAAAAAGATAAAGCATTCCAACAAATAGGTCCAAGCTGCCAAGCAAGTTTAACTATATCAGATTTTTTTATGCTAATTAACGGTGTTAAGATTTTAATTTTCTTATCTAAGCCCAGTGAAATTGAAGATTCTAATGATTCTATAAATTCTTTTCGGCAATCTGGATACCCAGCATAATCTGTTTCACAAACTCCAGTAACAATAGTATCAATCCCCAAAGAATAAGCATAATTAGATGCTAAAGATAAAAAAACAATATTTCTTGATGGTACAAATGTTGGTTGTAGCCCACGAGGAAATTCCTCTAAGCTATTATGAGTTTGCAATTCTCTCGTTAAGTTTGTTAAAGGTGATTCTCCATCAAATATTGATCCAAGTTTTAAGATTTTATGATTTTTAAGCTTAGCTATATCCACTATTTTCCTAGCTGAATCAATTTCAATAGAATGAAGTTGGTTGTAATCAAATGTTATTGCTGAACATTCATAGCCTTGATTGAGTGCCCAGAACAAACATGTGGTCGAATCCTGTCCCCCACTTAATACAATAAGTGCTTTCTTCATTTTGTGTTTATTATAATACATATAGTGATAAATATTGAAGAAATAGTTTTAGATGATGCTGATGAGATTTATCAAATAGAAAATAAATCTTTTAAATATTCATGGAGCATATCCCAAATTAATTCAGAACTGATTAGAGAAAAAAATTATAATATATGTATAAAAGAAAATAATAAACTACTTGCTTATGCATTTTCTAGAATTGAAGTAGATTTTTTAGAGATAATGAAAATTGCTACTACAGAATTATTAAGAAGAAAAGGTTTAGCAAATTTAATAATATTAAAATTAAATGATTTTTGTATAAGAAGAGAAATAAATAAGATTTTTTTAGATGTAAATTCTAATAATTTTGAAGCTATAAATTTTTATAGGAAAAATGGTTTTAAAACTGATTCAATAAGAAAGAAATACTATCAAAAAAGCAATGAAGATGCAATTTTAATGAGTAAAAAAATTATACTCCCTTAAAGCGTCCATAAACCTTCTCTAAAGACATTGTCATTTCACCAATGGTACAATATGCCCTTACAGCATCTACTATATACGGCATTAGATTTTCATTTTTATTAGCTGCATTTTCTAAATCGGCTAAACACTTATCTACTAAACTAGAATCTCTTCTTTCTCTTAAAGATCTCAATCTTTCTACTTGATCTTTTTCTAACATAGGATCTATTTCTTGAATAGGCATTGGTTTTTCTTGCTCAGCTTTAAAATCGTTAACCCCAACAACAGTTCTATCTTTCTTCTCAAGCTCAATTTGAAAATCAAAAGCTGAATTCTCAATTTCTCCTTGAATATATGTATCCTCAATACACTTAATCATTCCACCTTTTTGTTTTATTATTTCTAAGTAATCGTAAACTTTCTTTTCAATCTCATCAGTTAAATTCTCAATATAATATGAGCCTGCCAAAGGATCAATGGAATCAGCCACCTCAGACTCATATGCAATAATTTGCTGAGTCCTCAATGCAATGGTTGCAGAATCCTCAGTAGGTAACCCTAAAGCTTCATCAAATGAGTTAGTGTGTAAAGATTGTGTGCCCCCTAAAACAGCAGCTAAGGCCTGCATAGAGACTCTTACAACATTATTAAGAGGTTGCTGAGCAGTTAAAGTAACACCACCAGTTTGAGAATGAACTCTAAATTTACATGAATTATCGTCAGTGATTTTAAATTGTTTTCTTAAGATATTTGACCATATTCTTCTTGCAGCTCTGTATTTAGCAATCTCCTCAAAGAAATTATTATGAACGGCAAAGAAAAAAGAAACTCGCTGGCAAATTTTTTGTACATCAATATTTCTAGATTTAGCAATTTCAAGATACTCAATTGCATCGGCTAGCATAAAAGCTAGTTCTTGAACAGCGGTTGATCCTGCTTCACGAATATGATAGCCGCTAACACTAATTGGATTCCACTTAGGAATATTATCCTTACAATATTCCATTATATCGACTGTTAATTTTACAGATGGTTCAGGTGGAAATGCATATGTACCTCGAGCAATGAACTCTTTTAACAAATCGTTTTGAATAGTACCCATTATTTGTTCAGGCCCAACTCCTTGTTTCTCAGCAGCAATCATATACATTGCCAGCAACATTGAGGCTGTTGCATTTATAGTCATGGAAGTTGAAACTTTATCTAAAGGTATACCTTCAAGAAGAATTTCCATATCTTCTAAAGAATCGATTGCTACTCCTACTTTGCCAACCTCGCCTTTGCTAATCATATGATCTGAGTCATAACCCATCTGGGTTGGTAGGTCAAAAGCTACACTCAAACCCGTTTGACCTTTATCCAATAAGCTTTTAAATCTATTATTTGTGTCTTTGGCAGAACCAAATCCCGCATATTGGCGCATAGTCCAATAACGGCCTCTATACATTGTTGGCTGAACACCTCTAACAAATGGGAATTCTCCAGGCAAAGAATTTTTAGAATCTACATCTTTTGATAAATCATCTGCTGTATAAAATCTATCGACTTTAATTCCAGAAGATGTTGAAAACTTTTGTTTTCTCTCTTTAATTTTTTCTTTAAATTTTTCTTCCCAATTTTTTTTCATATCTAATTAACCCTTGTTAAACTTGCCTCTAAAAGATATCTTAAAGACTTACTGTAGTCATTATCTTCGAGGAAGCTAATATTATTTAATGCCTTATTTGTAAACTTGTTTAAGACTTTCCTGGAATCCTCAATTGCATCCTCTTTAAGTATTAAATTATACAGAAAATCTATATTCTTACTATCAAATTTTGAATTGTTTAAAATCAAAGTAGCTTTGGAAAAATCTTTTTTTCTAGCTTTCTCAAGTGCAATAATTAATGGAAGTGTTATTTTACCATTACTCAAGTCTTGCAAGGGCTTTTTTCCAAGGTTATCTGAGGAACCTGTAAAGTCTAACAAATCATCAACTATTTGAAAGCACATACCGAGATTAAAGCCAAAATTTTTCATTTTCCTTATTTTGCCTGAATCTGCATTAGCAATGATTGCACCGACCTCGGAGCATGAAGATAATAAAGATGCGGTTTTAAGAGATATCATTTTATAATAAAGATTAAGATTAAATGAGCTAGGGCTTTTTGATAAAGACATATCTAAAATCTGACCGTTAGCTAACTCTGATGCTGCATTTGTTACAGTATCCATTACTCGGAAGTTGTTGACTTTGTTTACTAACCATAAAGATTTTGAAAGTAAAAAGTCACCAGCAAGTACACTTGCATGATCTCCCCAAATAACATTAGCCGTTTTTTGCCCTCTTCTCATTGAAGCTAAGTCAACAATATCATCGTGAACTAGAGATGCATTATGTAGAAGTTCTACAGCCGCAGCAGAATTAATAACTTTCATATTAACCCTTCTATTAAAGGCTAAATAGCTTAATACTAACAGTAGTGGGCGGAACCTTTTCCCAGGCTTTAAAACAATATGTTCAGATATTTCCTTAGAAATTTTAATATCAGTTTTAACAACACTTAATAGAACATTCTCAATTTTGAGTAACTCTCTATCTAAAATCGAGAAAATTTTTTTGTTGTTCATTTTTTTTAAGGTATCAGAAATAAGAATTAAGTCAAAAATAATATAGAATATATAGAAATGATCCTTTTTGATTATATTTTTTTTTCGATAATAATAAGTTTTTTTATTTTTGGTTTTTATGTAGGGCTCATAAAAGGAATATCAAAATTCCTAACTCTATTAATTCCAATATCAATTACATATTTTGGCTCTGAAAATATTAATAATTATCTAAACAATATTATTAATTTTCTATCTTGGGAAATACCAGAAGGTGTCTCTTCTATAATAAGTTTTATTATATTTTACTTTTTATTAAAAATTCTTTTTTTTATAATAGAATCAATAACTTTAGCATCGGGTTTAAGTTTATTTAATCGAATAACTGGTGCTTTAACTTCTACAGCTCTGGGTTTAATTGTAGGATATTTATTTTTAATTATTTTATTTAAATTTTTTAATATAGAATCATACATGTACAATTCAATTAATGAGTTTATAAAAATAAAGGTGTTTAATTAAATGAAAGAAAAGCTAACCGCTTATCAATATTTACTGAAAGATAAATTAACCGGAGATAAAAATAGAGAACTCATAGCATTATTAAAGGATATTAAACTTGCGGCGCGACAAGTTTCTAAAGAACTAAATAATGCATCTTTAGATAATACAATTGGAGACTTTATGGGAAATAAAAATTCCCATGGTGAGGATGTTAAAAAATTAGATGTTATTGCTAATAATTTATTTATAAAATCCCTTGAAAATGGTGGCAATTGTGCTGGTATAGTATCTGAAGAGAGAGAAAAAGTATTAATATTTAACAATGAGGTATCTAAAAATTCTAAATACTTAGTTTGTATTGATCCTCTTGATGGCTCATCCAACCTAGATGTTAATGTTCCAGTGGGAACAATTTTTTCAATATTAAAAAGGCCATCGATAATTGATAAAACTTATACAAAGGATTTCTTACAAATAGGGAGCAGACAAGTTGCTGCAGGATATATAATTTACGGATCCTCTACAATTTATGTAATTACTGTAGGAAAAGGAGTCGATGCTTTTACTTTAGATCCTATAGTTCAAGAATTCTATCTATCTCATGAAAATATAAAAATACCAAAAAAAGGTCATATGTACTCTGTGAATCAAGGAAACTTTTATGAATTCCCCCTATCTGTTCAAGAATATATAAGATGGTGTGAGCAAAAAGATGAAAAAACTAAAAGGCCATACTCCTTAAGATATGTTGGCTCTATGGTTGCTGACATACATAGAAGTTTATTAAAGGGAGGTTTATTTATTTATTCAGCATCAAAAAAAGCCCCTAATGGAAAATTAAGATTAATGTATGAATGTAATCCTATGGCTTTTATAATTGAACAAGCTGGAGGACTTGCTATTGATGGAAAAAAAAGAATTCTTGATATAAGTCCCAGTTCGATACATCAAAAGTCGCCAATATTTATAGGATCATCAGATATGGTGAAACAAATTAGTAAATTTTTAAAAAGTAAATTATTCAACTAAGCAATTGTGATTTTTTTATTCAAATAAACATCTTGAACTAAGTTTAAAATTTCTATTCCATCTTTCATAGGCTTTTGAAAAGCTTTTCTTCCTGTAATAAGTCCCATTCCACCAGACCTTTTATTTATAACAGCGGTTTTGACAGCCTGCGCATAATCATCATTTCCAGATGGTCCTCCAGAATTTATAAGTCCGGACCTTCCCGCATGACAATTAAGAACTTGATATCTATTTAAATCAATTGGGTTATCTGATGTTAAATCGGAATAAACACCTTTATCTGTTTTACCAAAATTTAAGTCTATAAAACCACCATTAGTTTCGGCAATCTTTTGCTTAACAATATCTGCCTCAATTGTAGAAGCTAAATGGTTTGCTTGTCCAGTTAAATCAGCTGCCACATGATAGTCCTTTGTTTTGGTTTTAAAATTAGAATTTCTAAGATATGCCCAAAGAATTGTAACCAATCCTAGAGAATGAGCATATTCAAACATTTGAGAGACTTCTTGTATTTGCCTTGCACTTTCATCAGAGCCAAAATAAATGGTAGCACCAACTCCAATTGCACCCATATTAAATGCTTGGTCTACTGATGCAAAAGGAATTTGATCATATTTATTTGGATAAGATAAAAATTCATTGTGGTTTAATTTTACGATAAAAGGAATTTTATGGGCATATTTTCTTGAGACTGCTCCAAGCATTCCAAGAGTAGATGTAACTGCACTACAACCACCATTAATAGCTAGTTCAACTAAATTTTCCGGATCAAAGTATATAGGATTGGGTGTAAATGATGCCCCAGCAGAATGCTCGACACCTTGATCTACAGGCAGTATAGACAAATAACCTGTACCTTTGAGTCTTCCATGATTAAAAAGAGTTTGGAAGTTTCTCAAGACTACATTTGACCTGTTTGATTCTTTAACAAAATTATCTATGAACTTAGGACCTGGTAACGAAAGTAAATTTTTGTCAATTTTATTACATTTATGATTTAAAAGATATTCTGAATCTTTACCTATTATAGATTCAATCCATTCTAAATTATTTGTTGGGCGGGACTTTGCCATGATTGAATTATAAAATATTAATCCAAAATTTCTATACCTGGCAAATCAGATCCACCCAAATATTCCAACAAAGCTCCTCCACCTGTAGACATGTGAGAAATTTCGGATTCTAAAACTTCGGCTTTTCTTAAAGCAGCTATAGTTTCGCCTCCACCTACTACCGATACTGCTCCTCTCCAAGTAGCTAATGCAACAGCACGAGCCACATGGATTGTTCCAGATGAATATTTATCAAGTTCGAAAACACCCATTGGACCGTTCCAAAATATACATCCCGGTCCTTTAATAATGGAATTAAAAAGCTCAATGGTTTTAGGGCCAATATCAAAAGCTTGATAATCATCGGGAATCTCCTGATCAACTATCAAACACGAATTAGTTTTTTCTATTGATTCTGAAACTAAGTGATCAACTGGGAGTACTATTTTATCTGAATATTTAGAGTAAACATCCTTCGCCCAATCCAACATATCTTGTTCGAAAATTGAATTTCCAATATTTATTCCTCTTGCCTTTAGGAATGTATATGCCGCACCACCTGCAATAATAATCTTATCTGCCTTGTCTAGCAGTTTTGCCATGGCAGTAATTTTATCTTTGATTTTGGAACCACCTATTATTACTACAAATGGATGTTCAACTTCCCCAATCATTTTTGATATAAATTTTAATTCTTTATCAACTAAAAAACCTGCAAGTTTTGACTTGAATTTAAGTGCCATACCATAAGTAGATGCATGTGCTCTATGGGATGTTCCAAAAGCATCATTCACATAAATATCAGCCAAAGATGCAAGAGTAACAGAAAAATGATCATCATTTTCTGTTTCTTCATTATAAAATCTTAAATTCTCTAACAGAACCACTGAGCCATTATCTAAATTATTAATTTTTTCTGGCCATCCCTTATCAGTAAAATCATCACAAAAATAAACTTTTTTATCTATTAATTGGGACAACCTTACTGCTACAAGTTCTAAAGAGAGATTTTTATTTTTTTTACCTTTAGGCCTTCCTAAATGAGAGCCTAGTATGACTTTAGCACCTGCATTTATCAAGAAATCTATAGTAGGTATAGCCCTTCTAATCCTATAATCTTCTCTTATAGTATTCTTTTCATTGTCAATTGGAACATTAAAGTCAACTCTTACGAAAACCTTTTTCCCGTGATAAAAATCTTTAGGATTATCAGTAATTACTTTTTTGGTTTTCAAAGCTGACTTCCAATTTTAGTAACTAAATCAATAACCCTAGATGAGTAGCCATATTCGTTGTCATACCATGCAATTACCTTAACAAAATCATTGGCGATAACGCTAGCACCAAAAGGATCATAAATCGCAGAATGTGGATTACCTAATAAATCGACTGAAACAGCACCATCATGAGCAATTCCCAAATAGCCTTTCAAATCATTTTTGGAAGCATCAATAAAAGCATTATTTAAATCCTCTAATGATATCTTTTTATCTATTCTTGCAACGAAATCTATCAAAGAAACATTTGGTGTTGGAACTCTAATTGATATAGCTGACAAATTCCCTTTTAGCTCTGGGAAAATAACTTCAATTGCTTTGGTTGCTCCTGTGCTAGTGGGAATCATTGATAAGCCACCAGCTCTTGCCCTTCTTAAGTCCTTATGGGGTGAGTCAACTATACGTTGGTCGTTAGTATAAGAGTGGACAGTTGTCATATGACCACTTTGCAAACCAAAATTATCCCTAAGAACTTTAACAATCATTGCTAAACAATTTGTTGTACAAGATGCATTAGAAATAATATTGTGCTTTTCGTTATCATACAATGAATCATTTGCTCCCATGACTGTTGTTAAATCAACATCTCCACTCGCAGGGGCAGAAATAACTACTTTCTTAACAGTCCCGCCCAAATGCATTGAGGCTTTTTCTTGAGTAGTAAAAATTCCGGTTGATTCAATTACTATGTCACATTTTTCATCTGTCCAATTGATATCACTAGGGGACATTTCAGAAAAAAAACGAACTTTCTTTCCATCAATACTTATCCCATCATCAAGCAAATTAACCTCAGCATCTAAGACGCCAAATATCGAATCATATTTTAACAATTGAGAACAAGTTTTTAAATCTGCTATATCGTTAATAGCTACAACTTCTATATCCTTATTAGAAAGAGCTATCCTTAATACCTGTCTGCCAATTCTACCAAAACCATTTATTCCAACTTTAATAGCCATTAATTTCTCCTAAAGTAAAATGATTTTTAAATATTACCTTTTCATGTTTGGAATTCAAACGATTGAAGAACTGATAATAAGATGATATTGTGAAATTTATGATGAAAATAAAAGTTGGCATCCTTGGTGCTACAGGATATACAGGGATGGAGTTATTAAAAAAGCTAGATTCACATCCAAATGTAAAAATAGTATTTCTTGGAGCACATAATGTTGTTGGTAAAAGTGCTATAAATCTTGTATCAAATCTAAAGAATTTTGGAAATATCAAAATTAATAAAAATGAAAATATTAAAAACTATAATTTAGATGTAATTTTCTCTTGTTTGCCGCATGGTGAACTGGCAAAAAATTTGAAAAAATTTAAAATAAAAAAAGAAACAAATATAATTGATTTAAGTGCAGACTTTAGGCTTCCAGATAAAATTCACAATAATTGGTATAAAAAAAGACCTAAATCTGTGGATGCCAAAATTTTTAAATATGTTTTACCTGAAATAAACAGAGATGTTAATAAAGGTAATATTGCAAATCCTGGATGTTATGCAACATCAATTCTCCTAGGGCTATCTCCGATAGCTAAAGAGATTAATAAAAAAGATATTATAGTTGATACAAAGTCTGGAGTTTCTGGTGCAGGAAAGAGTAACAAAATTGAGCATATTTATAATGAAGTGAATGAGAATCTAAGTACATATGCTGTTGGAACTCACAGACATAAACCAGAGATTGAATATATTCTTAAAAAAAATTACAAATCAGATATTAATATACTAATAGTTCCTCACTTACTGCCAATAACTAGGGGGATTTTATCAAACATTTACATTCAGTTTGAAAACAAAGTAAATATTGATTCAATTTATAAAAAATTTACAGATTTTTATCAAAACCAAAAATTTGTAAAAATTTGTAAAGATGAATTACCGGCTATCAAAGATGTTCAATTTACTAACAATTGCCACATTGGATTAAAAACTTTTAAAAATAGCAATGTACTTTTAATTTCATCGGTAATTGATAATCTCATAAAGGGTGCTTCAGGCCAAGCTATACAAAACATGAATCTAATGTATTCATTAGATGAATCACTAGGGTTTTAATTTGTTAATTTTTATTTCTAGATTCTTTAATCTTTCTTCCAATAATGCCATCTCATCTGTATTTGGATCAGATATTTTATTATGATATAAATCCGGTGCATTAGATGAAAACTCTTTACTAACAACTCTTCCGGGTATTCCTACAACAGTTGAACCCTCAGGAACATTGTCGATTACAACAGAATTTGCTCCAATTTTAGTATTTGTTCCAATATTAAGTGGGCCCAAAATTTTGCTACCTGCACCTACAATAACATTATTAGAAATTGTCGGATGCCTCTTACCTTTGTTCGAACTAATTCCACCTAATGTCACACCTTGATAAATTGTCACATTGGATCCTATTTCAGTTGTCTCACCTATGACGACTCCCATTCCATGATCAATAAAAAACCCTCCATCAATTTTTGCACCAGGATGTATTTCTATACCAGTCAACATTCTAACAATATTTGATATAACTCTTGCGAAAAGCTTTAATTTAATTTTCCATAAAACATGCGAAACTCTATACCAAAAAATTGCATGAAATCCTGGATAAGTAAGAATTACTTCGAATAAATTCCTTGCAGCTGGATCTTTTTCAAATACAGCTTTGATATCTAAATTCAAATTTCTAAAGATGGCCATTCAGATAAGAATAAACTAAATGTTTAATTTTCAAAAACTTTCAAATATTCATAAGAAGTAGATCTTTCTACGGGTCTTCTATTTATTTCGAAGCTTAATTTTCTAAAATCTTCAGGTGCGAAATATTGCCCAAACTTACCGCCTGCTGCAGTCGTAATTTTTTCTTCCATTAAAGTACCGCCAAAATCATTGGCTCCTGCAGTTAGACAATATTGAGCAAATTCTGGCCCTTGTTTTACCCAGGACACTTGTATATTTTTTATCAATCCTCTGAAATAAAGCCTAGAAATTGCATACATTTTCAATTGATCCAAATCACTAGGGCCTTCTCTAGATATACCTTTCTTAAATATTCTTGTATCCCAGGGAATAAACCTTAGTGGAACAAACTCAGTAATTCCCATAGTTTCTTTTTGTATTTCTCTTATGACTTCAAAATGTCTTGCCCAGTGATGAGGCTTGTCAACATGTCCATACATGATAGTTGAAGTAGTTTTCATACCTGCTCTATGTATTTCTTTAATTGTATTCACCCATTGGTCAGTTGTAATTTTCCCTGGTGCAATAATTTTCCTTACATCTTCACTTAAAATTTCTGCAGCCGTTCCAGGGAAAGTACCATGTCCGACATCTTTGAGCATTTTAACAAAATCTAGAATAGGAATTCCAAGCGTTTCTGCCCCATAATGAACTTCAAAAGGTGAAAAGCAATGCGTATGCATGTTAGGAACAGCCTCTTTAACACTTTTAATAATCTCAACATAAAAATTCCCATCAATATCAGGGTGCATACCACCTTGCATACAGACTTCTGTGGCACCATTATCTTTTGCTTCAAGAACCTTTTCCTTAATCTCATCCATAGTTAGAAAATATGCCCTAGAGTCTCCCTCTGGAGCCATGAAGTTACAAAAACCACAATAGGTATTACAAATATTTGTAAAGTTTATATTTCTATTGACTACGTATGTTACATCGTCCCCAACATCTTCTTTTCTTGCATTATCTGCTGCAATTATTAGTGAGGCAAGCTCATCTGAATCCTCAATCAAAAAAAGTTTTACTGCTTCTTCTTCACTAATTTCTTTCTTTTCAAATGGCTTGTTTATAATTTTTGCAATTTCAGACGAGGAACTAGATAGGCTTGAATCTAAACCTTTGATCCTATTACCTTCAATCTTATCTATAATCTTCTTTAGAGCATCTTCCATAATAAAAACCTAATTTTCAGCTACAAACCCTGTTTCGTCAACAAATTTAATTGCCCTTTGGTATATATGATCTTCAATAAACTCACTTTTTAAATAACCTGGATATACTGGTAATCTCTCCCTGAGAGTAAAGCCAAATTCAGTTAAAGTTTTTTTCATTATATCAATTTGCGGCCATGGTGATTCTGGATTAACAAAATCAATTGTTAGAGGTGAAACACCCCCAAGATCACTTACCCCAGAAAAAACATGTAACATATATGACTTCGAATTAAGGTTTGGGGGAACCTGAATACTAACAGCATCACCCATGATTAATTTTGATAGTGCTACTGTTTTGATCATATCTAAATCAGTAGGAACAGGATGTCCTTCCATTTTAATTCCTGGTTTGGGGCTAAAATTTTGAATTATTATTTCTTGGATATGACCATATAAATCATTAATTTTTCTCAATTCTAGAATCGAATCAATTCTTTCGTCCCAATTTTCACCAATACCAATAAGAATGCCAGATGTCCATGGAATTTTAAGTTTACCTGCTGTAAGTATAGTATTAACTCTGGCTTTTGGATATTTGTCAGGGCATTTATGATGTGCCATACCTGGCTTCATCAATCTCTCACTTATATTTTCCAACATTAGGCCCATACTAGGGTTGGATTTTCTAAATCTTTTCAATTCTGCTTGATTAGCAATACCTAAATTTGAATGTGGAAATATATTTTCTTCCAAACAAATTTCACTCATGGAAATCATATAGTCCGCAGTTGAACTATATCCCATAGATTGGAGCTTATCTTTATATACATCATAAATAATTTCAGGCTTATCACCAGAAACAAATAATAATTCAGTACATCCTGCCTGAGCAGCTTTTCTTGCAGATTCTAAAACTTTCTCTGGTGGGACAAGTAATTCACCTTCGCCTGGTTCAATTTTAAATGTACAATATGAACATTGATCTCTACATAGTTGAGTTAGCGGAATAAAAACATTCTTGGAGAAACTAATTAAATCTCCCTTTTTTGTTCTTCTTATATAATTGGCCACCGCCATCAAGACAGAAACATGTTCGATTTCCATACTTGTTAAGATTTTTAATTGTTCTCTATCTAGTTCGTTATCGTCTAAGTAATTTTCAAGCACAGTCAGAAATTTATTTGGGATAGAATCATAATTGTTATAAGGAATAGAATGGAGTTCTAGCAATTCCGAGGAATTATTATATTTTAAAAAGTCATTATAAATTTTACTTAAAGATATCATTTTTCTCAGACCTAATAATGTTCCTTAAACCTTGTTTGATAAAAGAATAATTATACCCCCTTATGATAACTACAGGAATACCTTTATCTTTAATCATTAGAATACCAGCAGTAGAACAAAGCTCATCCACTATGGGTATATCTGTATCAAAAAGTGGGCTATCATAGAGATCTTGTTTATAACTAACAATGGAGGGAATACCAAAAGAACCTAGTGCAATTTGGGTTAGTCCATTTCTCCAAGGCCTTCCAACACTATCTGTTATAATTACTGATATGTCTTTATTTAAGATTTTTTTTAAATCTAGAGATATTTTTTTAGCTGATTTATTAGAATTTTTAGGAAGTAGAACTGCAAAATCTTTGTGGAAATAATTTGACTGATCAATTCCTGAATTGGCAGCAACAATACCATTTAAATCTCTAGTTATTAGAAAATCCTTGTTAATTCTAAGCACATCTTTTGCATTATCGAGTATTAATTGAATAAGCTTTGGATCCTTTTTACATTTTTTAGCCATTAAAATTGCTTTTTTCCCTGCTTTAACTTCTTGTATATTAACCAATCTCTTTTCGGAAATTGAAACAATTTTATGAGCTATTACTAGAATATCATTTTGATTTAGAATCAAATTATTTTCTTCTAAGGCTTGCGAAATAATAAGAGGGATATTGTCGCCAGGATCAATACTTGGGAGGCCTTGAACTGGTATGAGTTCAACTTTATTCATAATTAAACTATAACAAATCTAAAATAATTTTTGATATATTAATAGAGACATCTTTGGATGTCATATTTATATTTGTAACAATTGGCTCTAAACCAAATTCTTTGATTCTTTTCTCGTAATGTTTATCTGAATTATCGATTAATAGAAAATCAGCTTTTGTTTTATAATATTCTGCAACACCTAAAACAGATAATTCTAAACCTTTAAGTTTCATTAAGTTAAGAATCGGTCCTTTAAATGCTTTATCATTTACTATTGGTGAGATTGCGACCTTTTTTGAATCTGACATTTGAATTTCATCATAAATACCTTTTACCTCTAATATTGGATCAATACTTATAAGAGGATTACTAGGACAATAAATAATTAAATCTGATTCTTTGACCAAATCAAGCAAAGAATGAGCTGGACTTGCATTAGCTATATTCTGAAATTCAATTCCTAAAACTTTTGGTAACATTTTATTTTTGATAAGATATTTTTGAAAATGCATTTTTCCCTCGGAAGTTAAAATATAAGTTTCAACTTTATCATTTGTCATGGGAAGAATAGTTACATCAAATAAACCTAATTCTTTACATCTAAATTTTATATTTTCTTGTAAAGTCATACCTTTATCCATATCAACTTTCTTCTTTTTATTATATTGATAATCTAAATCGCCTAGATTAAACCAATTCGATGATGATTCATTTACAAGATTTAAAGTATCCCCTTTTATACCCCAACCTTTTTTTCGATCAATATTATCAGAAAGCCAATAAATAACTGTATCGACATCAGGGCTAACTCTTACACCATAAATGTCTATATCGTCTGAGGTGTTTATAATCAGGTTCAAATTTATTTCATTTTTAAATTCGTAAAGTCCTTCAAGAAATTTACCTGCACCTACTCCTCCACCAAGGGTTACAACTCTATATTTTCTTGACATGACTTAATTCTACATGATAATTCATAATCGGTACTCGCAAGAGTTTAATAGGGAAGTATGGTGAAAGTCCATCACAGACCCGCTGCTGTAATAAGCAAAAAAATTGCAGTTAATATGCCACTGTTTAATACAAATGGGAAGGCAACTGTAGTGCTTAAAGTCAGAAGACCTGCCAAAAACATTTAATAATTTTTCTTCGAGGTTAAAGGAAAAATAATTTTATAAATTTATTTATAATCTATTTTCTTAATCGTTCGAAGTAACTTAAGGAGAGTTACTATGAGCATTTTATTAAGATTTTTCTTGATCATATTATTATTAACAAATTACTCAATATCATCTGATATCGAGCTAAAAAATCCCAAAACCATTGGAAATACAACAATCCAAACAAATAGATTTGGTGGATCTGCAACAATAATCAGTGAAGATGAAATAAAAACATCAGGGGCACAAAGTGTTGGAGATTTACTAAAACTTGTTCCAGGGCTATCTGTTAAGCAAACAGGAGGAAGGGGTGGATTAATAAGCGTATTTTCTCGTGGCTCAGAGTCAGATCATAATTTAGTAATTATTGATGGTGTTAAATATAACGATGTTGGTGGATCTTTCAATTTTGAATTTGTCTCCATTAATAATATAGAATCCATTGAAGTTTTGAGAGGTCCAATGGCTGGTTTTTTTGGATCTTCTGCATTGGGCTCTGTAATAATTATTAATACCAAAAAACCATCGAATAAAACTCAAATTTCACTTATGTCATCCTTTGGTATTAACCAAAGTTTTAAGAAAGATGCTACTGGGCAAACTGATGGTGGAACATTCCTATCAAATGAACAAGCTGTTTCAATAAGCGGACAATTCAATAAACAGTCAAATGATATTTTGATTGGTTATGTGCTTTCTTATGACAGAGTTGATGATGATGGATTTAGGATTTTTAATGATGCTTATAACAATAAAGCTTTGAATGCAGGAATAAATCTATCTGCATTAAATGAAAAGCTCCAGATAAAAACACTTATATCTGATAGATGGGCGACAGTTCGATATCCGACTAGTAGCACGGGCACAGTAGGCACATATAGTTCCACATCTGGTACACAAAGAGATTGGCGACATTTAAATAGCAGGTCCATTAATACAAGTTATGAAGTTTATAAAGATAACTTAATAGGATTTGATTTTTCATATTTTTTCAATAAAAGAGCTACTAGAGATGCTGGTAGTGGAAATGTTGATTGGTGGGAAAAAAAGAAAAACTATAACTATTATTACAAAATAAAAAATTCTTTATTTTCAACGATATCAGTTGATGCAAAAGTAGGTTACGAATACTTAGATGAAACAAGTAACTATCATGCGAATGCAAGTTCATTCGCAACAGATTATGGTCATGAAACATATATAGATTCAATTTATGGAATGCTTGCACTAAATTTTCAAGAGAACTTCTTTGCTGATATCGCTTTTAGAAAAGATGATCATGAATATCATGGAACAACATATAGTCCAACAGTATTTTTATCAAAATATATTTCTGAAACCATTAAAATTCGAAGTGGATTTAGTAAAGGTATTAAGTATCCAAGCATTTATGAAACATACAGTGTAACGGGCTTAAAGGCAGAGAAAAACCAATCTTACGAGATTGGAATTGATTTTGAAAATACAAAATATGCATTATCTTTAACAGCCTTTAAGAGCAAAACAAATGATATGATTGCATACAGAGGAGGAAGCCCTTCCTATGGTAATTTAGATGAAGCAAAATCGCAGGGAATTGAGGCGAGTGGTTTGGTTAAATTAGAAAATCAACTTTCCATTAAATACTGGTTTACCTATCTAGAAACAAAAGCCGTAAACGTTAATAATGTAGTTCAACAAAATTCTTTTAATTTTGCAAATTGGCAAGATGATGAAGCATTGTTGAGAAGGCCGAAAACTAGTGGTGGATTAATTATTAGTAAAAAGCATAATGATTTGTTTGTAGCTCTTGATACGAGCTATACAGGAGGGAGATGGGATTATGAAAATTCATCGACAAGAATTTATAACGACTCATTTTGGGACTTTGGTTTATATGGAGACTACTTATTAGAAAAAGATGATTTACACACAAGTAAAATATTTATACAAGTTTCAAATCTTTTTAACGATAAAAGAGAAGAAATTTTAAATTTTACATCACCAGGAAGAACAATAATGATTGGATTTAGATATGACACATTTAAATAAATAACTTAAAATATCTTAATGAAAATTTTATCCCTTTTGCCTGCGGCAACCGAGATCTTATGTGAATTAGGACTTTCAGATTCAATTGTCGGAATAAGTGAAGAATGTAATTATCCCGACAGTATTAAAGAAAAACCAGTTGCATCGAGGATTAAGCTCGAGGAAACAAATTCTAGTAAAGAAATTGATGAAGAATTAAAAAAAATAATAAAAGATAATAAATCTCCATTTATTCTTGATAAGGAGCTTATATCCGAACTCAATCCTGATTTTATAATCACCCAGGAGACATGTAGTGTTTGTGCTGTTTCAAGAAATGATACTTTGGATTTAAATGTCAAAGGAAAAATTATTGATTATTCTCCATCCAATCTTAAAGAGATACCAACTGAAATAGCAAAGCTAGCAGATAGTTTATCGGTAAGTAAGGCTGGCGAGGATTTAAAAAATGAATTTATGAATCAAATTAATAAAATCAAAAATGCAACAAAAGATATAATCGATAGACCCAGAGTTTTCGCAATGGAATGGTTAGATCCATTATATTCTGCAGGTCATTGGGTACCCGAAATGATTGAAATTGCAGGCGGCGAAAGTGGATTAAGCATGAGTAATGAGAAATCAAGGATTGTTGATTGGGATGAAATAAAAAAATATGCTCCTCATTTTATATTTATAATGCCTTGTGGTTGGAACATAGAAAAAACTCTAAATGATATCGATTGCATATTAAATAACACAGAATTAAATAAAATACCTGCATTTAATATGGGAAATGTATACATAGTTGATGCTGATTCTTACTATACAAGACCAGCTATGAGAATTATTGAAGGGACCAAATTGATTGCAAGAACAATTAGTCCCCAGCATTTTACGCACGAACCACTTCCTGACTCTATATTGAATCTACAAAACTTCATCCATTTTGAATCATTCGCTGGATAAAATTATTTAACTTTTCGCGGATTGAAACTCAGACTGGTCTGTTGAACCATCAGCAGTTGGTGGTGTACCATCTGTTAAAGAGTCTGAAGCAGGCCTCTGTGACGGGGCATCTCCACTTGCAGCATCTGCTGCAGATCCTGAATCAGCACCAATATTAGTTGCTGCCATCCAAAATAAAGCAATCATTCCTAAGGCAATAGCTATAGCTGTCATTAACACTCCTCCTTGATAACTAAAAGTGTAGCTTATACAATTGTACTCTATCGATGATAAAAAAATCAAGGGCATTAATAACAGAAGATGAATTTAATGGATATTTCGACTTTATAGTTGAAGGTTCAAAAATCATAAATCTGAAAGATGAAGTAATAATGCTATTCAAAAAAGAATCATCCTCAATTTATGATATACAAGATTTGGGTCTTCTAGATTTTAAATTCTTAATTAACAGTGTAATGCAAGGCGATTTTCCAACTATTGAATTGAAATTAATTTTTTCTAAAAATCATATAAATATAGAATCATTTTCTCATTTGGTTTCTATTAACAACGATGAGGATGTTGATAAAATGTACTCATTTTTAAGTAAGAAAGACCTAAAATTCTGCTTGTATGATAATTCAAATAAAGTTTTTTTATCTTTTATAATTAGCAAGTACCTTTATAATGAATTCAAAAATGAATTGGCTAATTTTAAAAATTGACTTTAGTTAGATAATTTAAAATAATAAGTTCTATTAGGTTTGATATACATTGAGTTTTGCAAAAATTTCAGGAACAGGAATCTACATCCCAGATAAAATTCTTTCTAACAAAGACTTAGAGGCATTAGTTGATACCTCTGATGAGTGGATAAAGGCTAGAACAGGAATATCAGAGAGAAGAATTCTTGATAAAGATAAAGCAACTTCAGACATGTGCTACGAGGCTTGTGTCCAAGCATTAAAAAATTCACACACCGATCCTAAAGAGATTGACGGAATAATAGTTGGAACCGTGACTCCTGACTATATGACACCATCTGTTGCTTGTTTGTTGCAGGATAGACTTGATACGAGAAAAATCTTTGCATTTGATTTATCTGCTGGCTGTGCTGGATTCATCTATTGTTTAAATGTTGCAAAAGCATTAATTGAAAATGGGCAAGCAAAAAAGTTATTAGTTGTAGGTTCAGAAAATTTATCGAAAATAACTGACTACAAAGACAGAGGTACATGTATCTTGTTTGGCGATGGTGCAGGGGCTGTAGTACTTGAAGAAAGTGATGAACCTGGAATTTTATCAGTATGCCTTGGGGCGAGTGGAAAAGAAGCAGAACTACTCTATACGCCCGGTGGAGGATCTAAGGATCCCAATGGATATCGTTTCCTTAAAATGGAAGGTAAAGAAGTATTTAAAGAAGCAGTAAAAGTTATTCAGTCAAATTCATTGGAGGCTATTGAATCTGCTAACCTTAACCCTAATGACATTGACCTCTTTATTCCACATCAAGCGAATATGAGAATTATTGAAGCTGCAAGGGAAAGATTAGATCTTCCCTTAGAGAAATGTTATGTGAACATCGAAAGATATGGAAACACTTCATCTGCTTCGGTTTTGTTAGCATTACATGAGGCTTTGAATGAGTCAAAAATAAAGAAAGGTGATAACATTTTATTCTCTGTCTTTGGTGCTGGCTTTGCTTGGGGCTCTGCTGTAATCAAATGGTGATAAACGAAAAAATAAATTTTGATATAGAAATCAGTGAGACTAGCAATATATCTCCAGAAGAAAGAGAGCTATTGTTGTCAACTGAATTCATTAAAGAACTATCTTCTCAGCCACACAGTCCGATTGAGCTTGATTCTATCCAATTACAAGATATTGAGAATCTTGTTTTAATTGGATTTGGTGGTTCTACTCTTGGAACTAAAGCAATTTTCAAAATTTTTCCCGATCTGCTATCAAAAAAAACATATACAATAGACAACCTAGATTCACAAGAATTTAATAATATTTTTAAAAATTTAGATATTAATCAAACAATTTTCCTATTTATAAGTAAATCTGGAAATACTTTCGAAGTAATAACATTGCTGAATGAAGTTTTAAAGAAAATTAATAGTTCTGAGAATGTTTTCTTTATAACCGATACAGATAATTCAAATCTAAATAAAATAGCCAAAGAGGAAAATATAAAAGTGTTTGATATAAATAGGGAGCTTGGGGGCAGATTCTCTGTGCTAAGTAAATCCACATATATTCCATGTCAGATAAATAATTTTAATTGGTTGGAAATGCACCAAGGTGCCTTAAATTTTCTAGAAACCCAGAAAAAAACAAATTTTATACTTATCGAATCTGTATGTAATTTTCTAATAAATAACTATAGAAATGGAAAGAACATAATATGTTTGATGGCATACGATAATCACCTGGACTCCTTTTCAGAATGGTTAATGCAATTAATAGCTGAGAGCTTAGGGAAAGAAAATTTTGGAGGGTATTCAATTGGGTTAACACCCATTAAGTACCTTGGGCCAAAAGATCAACATTCACAAATGCAACTTATTCTTGATGGCCCCAAAGATAAAGTTGTATTTTTGTTATCTTCAAAAAAATCACAAAGTAAAAGTAAAACTATAGACGATGCTAATTTATTAGAGTTAAATGCGACTCAAGCTGCACTTAAAGAAAAACATGTTCCAACTTTAAAGATGGAAATCAAAGACATTAGTCCTACAGATCTTGGAAGTTTATTTATAATGTTTGAACTTATTGTAACTCTTATCGGAATAAGGTTGGATATTAATCCCTTTGACCAGCCTGCAGTTGAGCTAATTAAAAAAAGGCTCCCCTAAAAAAATCTTTTATCTAAAGAGTAATTTCCTCCACCAGTAAAAAGTAATACATAGGCTAATCCAATTAAACAAAGTTGATAACCATAAGTGTCATAAGTAGGATAAAAACCATTATTTAAATGTGCAACCCAGATACCAACAATCATAACTACAATAATTCCAAAAGCTGAAAGTCTAGTCAAAAGTCCTACAGCAATTGCAATACCACCAAAAAATTCAACAAAAACGGCAACACCAGTGTGCCAATACTCAAAACCAAAGTTAACTTGCCATGATAATGCCTTAGATTGGAAATCTATAAGCTTATTCCATCCTGCAGGAATAAATGTTAGCGCTAAAATTAATCTGGGTAATATTGTAGCCCATGTTGCGCTAGTTCTTAAAAACCACATATATCAATTTTCCTCCAAATGTTTAAAAATTCAAGTTTATCGTAATATAATAACATTTTTTAAAAAACCTTTATTTTGGAATTTCATCCTAATGTTTATTTAAATCTATTTTTTAGAATTATTAAATCAATTACTAAGTTTTATGTGTAGAATTTAGTATGGACCTTTGGTTAAAAGTTTTTGAAGTAATATTGCCAGTCATTTTAGTAGTGTCTGTTGGATTCTTATTTGGCAAATTCACATCAACAAATATGAAACCTATTAATTTAATATTGCTATATCTTGCAACCCCTTGCTTAATTTTTACCTCATTAACTAATGACAATATAAAACTAAATGAAATTCTAAATATTGTATATATTGGTGGCACTATTGTCCTGATTGGAGTACCAGTAATTTATCTGGTACTCAGAATTATAAAAAAAGATCCAAAGATTTTTCTGAATACAATAATATTCCCGAATACAGCAAATCTTGGCTTACCCATTGTTCTTTTTGCATTTGGCGAACAAGCATTTGATTACGCTATTCTTTTTACAACTATAGTTTTCTTCTTACATTGTTCAGTTGGAATTGCATTCATTAATGGAATTGGTAATCTTCAAGAAGTTTTCAAAGTTCCACTAATTTATACTGTTGTTTTGGCATTAATACTAAATAATTATGATGTTAAAGTTTATGAACCAATAAATAATTCTCTAAAATTAATAGGAACAACTTGTATTCCTTTGATGATGTTTAGCTTGGGTCATAAACTTGCTGAAACAAAAATAATAAATATAAAAAGCGATATAATAATAAGCTGCATCAGGCTTACATATGGATTTATTATAAGTTCAGTGATTTGTGGTTTTTTTAATATTGACAATTTGCTGATAAAAGTTTTTATAATCCAATACTCAATGCCTTCAGCTGTATTCAATTTTATCTTAGCAGATAAATATGACAAAAATCCTGATAGAGTTGCATCTATAGTTTTTGTATCAACATTGCTGTCTTTATTTACGATTCCTATTATCCTTTATTATTTAATGAGCTAATTTCCATATGTTTTTTAACTTCATAATTGAATTCTGAAGAAATATTATTCGTTAACAGTATTTCATTTGCTTCATAAAAACTTTTGCTTTTAGATATAAGCCTTGCTGGGTTCGATAAATTTTTAAAAACAATTGTGGGGCTAAATAAAAATGTTATTTGAGACATTGGATGGACCTCAACTTGAATTCTTCCTCTCCTTATGGGGTGATTTCCATAAGAACCCTCAAAAGATAGTAAAGGAATTCTGCTTGCATCAGTCTCTACTTTTTTTACTATTTCCTTCATTGTTTTATATGCATCCGTAGAAAGTCCCACAGACCCTACTAGGCCTTTTTTTGAAGATGCTATTGCCATACATTTATTAATTTCACTTATTTTTAATTCCCCATCACTTCCATAACCCAGAACCCCAAGGTGTGTTAAACATTTAGCTTCAATAATTTTAAGTACATTCAACATTATTGAATCAGCTAAAGGGCTTGCCAATCCTTTTTCATCTCCCAAAGCTAAAACATCGCCGCCAACATCGACACCTACTACATAATCAATTTTTTTATCATTAATAAACTCTATTAAGTCAGCTGCAATACTTCTAATTGAATTAAAAATATTAACGAAAATAATTTTATTTTGTACAAAATTTGCCACTTTAGATTCACTGAATTGAAGACCATCTTTAGTTAGAGTTTTATCTGTTATAAAACAAATACTTTTATTAAAACTCCTCTTTTTTTGAATTTCACTAAACCTTCTAGGTCCTGGATAAGGATCAATTGAATACCTTTCCCATGGCAATCCCCCTAAATAACATTCTATTCCATGCTCTTCGAGATATGATTTCATTGGTATTGTTCCAACAATATCTGCTCCACCCCCAATTCCAATTATTAAAGCTTTTTTTATTTTCTTAAGAAATTTACTCATAATAATAATTTAAGGTTATTATATCTTACTGCGAGGTAATAATGAGTGAATATATTGTAAATAAATCTAAATTTGTTTTTGTTGGCGAAGTAAACATACCTCCTGACAAGTCTATATCACATAGGGCTGTTTTTTTATCCAGCTTTAATAAAGAAATGACAAAAATTACCAATCTATTGATGTCAGATGATGTTAAAACAACAATGTATTCACTAGGAGCTATTGGAGTCATGTTTGCAGAGAATAATGGAAAATATTTTACTAGAGGCACTGGGGTAAAAGAATATATACAATCTCCAGAGACCATTGATTGTGGAAACTCCGGAACAACTGCCAGGTTGCTAACAGGGCTTTTAGCCGGGCAAAATTTTGAATCAGTATTAGATGGTGATGAGTCCCTTAGAAAAAGGCCAATGGATAGAGTAAAAACTCCCTTAGAAGAAATTGGAGCAGAGATAGATACAACTGATGGGAAATTCCCTGTGACTATAAAAAGTTCTAAAATAAAAGGTGGCCATATAAAACTTAATTCAGGTTCTGCACAAGTTAAATCTGCGGTAATATTTGCTGGGCTAACTGGTGAAAGTGAATTAACAATTGAAACAGAAATAAAATCAAGGGACCATACTGAAATACTTCTAGAATATTTTACAGAGAATATTGTTACTGAGGATAATATAATAAAGATTACTCCAGACCCTATAATCAAGAATGATTTAATTGATATTCCAAATGATCCCTCGAGTGCAGCGTTTTTTATTGTGGGCTCACTTTTAAACCAAGGCTCTTCTATTAAACTTGAAAAAATATGTTTAAATCCAACAAGAATTAAATTTATTGAGATTCTACAAAAGATGGGTGGAAATATTTCATATGAAAACATCTCTAATATCAGTGGTGAAAAAGTTGGCGATATACTCGTAAAGCATAGCGATTTGAAGGGAATAGATATTTGTGGAGAAGATATTCCTTTAATCATAGATGAAATCCCTATACTATCACTTGCAATGAGTTTGGCAGAAGGTACCTCGAATATCCTGGGAGCTACTGAATTGAGGTATAAAGAATCAGATAGAATTAATTCAATAGTATCAGAATTAAGTCAGCTAGGGGCTGATATCAATCAAAATAACGATGATATTAAAATAAAAGGTAAAGAATCATTAAATGGAGGTATATGTAAAAGTCATTTTGATCATAGAATTGCAATGATGTTAGCTATCGCAGCAACTAGATGCACAAATCAAGTAAAAATTTTAGACTCGGATTGCGTTTCGATATCATTTCCAAATTTCTTTGAAATTTTCGAGCAATTCAGAAAAAATATATAATATGATTATTACAATTGATGGTCCTTCTGGTGTAGGCAAGGGAACTATAGCTAAAATAATTTCAGAGAAACTAAATATAAAATATTTAGATTCAGGTGCTATGTATAGGGCTTTAGCACTTTATGCAGATATGCATAATATTAAAGAGAATGATTCTGATAAGTTAAAAAAACTCTTAATAGATATTCATATACAATTTATAAATGAAGATGGAATCGATAAGGTTTATTTAAACACTGAAGATGTTACTGATGAAATTAGAACAAATGAAATTTCCAGGCTTGCCTCCAAGTTTGCATCTTTAGAGATTGTTCGTGGAATTTTAAGAGAAATGCAAAAAAGGATTGTTAGAAAAAAAGATTACGTAGCAGAGGGAAGAGATATGGGTACATATGTATTTCCTGAAGCAAACTATAAATTTTATTTAGATGCTGACCCCCAAATAAGAGCAGAAAGACGTGCAAATCAGTTGGAGAAAATTTTAGGAATTAAAGTTAACAAATCTAAAGTGTTAGAAGAAATAAATGAAAGAGATGAGCTTGATAAAACAAGGGCAATTTGTCCGCTACACCCAGCTGAAGATTCTGTAATTATTGATACTTCTGAATTATCTATTGATAATGTGGTTAATAAAATTAGCGATAGGATAATCATAGATGGCTAAAAAAATTATTTTAGCTGACAGTGCAGGTGTATGTTTTGGTGTTGAAAAAGCTGTATCAACTGCAGAGGAGCAATTAGACCAAGAACAAAGTGTTTTTTCTTATGGACCTTTAATTCACAACCCTCAAACAATTGAGAAACTTGAGGCTAAAGGCTTGAGAGTCTTAGATAAAATTGAAAATAAAAAAGGTACAATCATTATAAGAGCTCATGGTATTACAATAGATGACCAAAATACTTTAGAATCTAATGATTCAAACATTGTTGATATGACATGCCCAATCGTAAAGAAACTTCAATTTGCTGTTAAATCTCTTTATGAAAATGGTTTTCATGTACTAATTGTCGGTGATCACAAACACCCAGAAATAATAGGCGCTAAAAGTTATGCTAAAGATGATATAACTATTATTAGAGATCTCAATCAATTAAGTCAACTTCCTAAAGAAAAAAGAAAAATTGGTGTTGTAGCCCAAACTACCATACCTGTTGAAGATTTCTGGAAGGTTGTTAACAAGCTTAAAAAAATAAAGAAAATAGAACTTAAAATAATAGATACCCTTTGTGATGATATTCACAACAAACAGATAGAAGCAGTTGAAATTGCCAAAGATGTTGATATTATGCTTGTTATCGGTGGTAAAAATAGCTCTAATACAAAAGAAATAACTAAGATGTGTAAAGACATTAATTCAGAGACTCATCAAATAGAAACATTTGATCAAGTTTCTGACTTAAATATTAATTTTAAAGATAAAGTTGTTGGGATTAGTGCGGGTGCATCAACACCACCTTGGCTTATAAAGAAAACTATAGACAACTTGATGATGGCATAAAATGGAACAACCAAAATTACAAGATATAGTGATAGAAATTCCAAAGAAGGGGAATATAGTTACTGGGAAATACTTAAGAAAAGATGATGAATTTATATATATTGATTTTGGATATAAATCCGAAGGAAGAATCAATATAAAAGAATTTGATCAATTGGAATTAAAACAGCTAGTAAAAGATCAAGCTATAAATGCAGAATTTATAGATGATTCATTCTCATTTCCTATGCTTTCAATAAAAAAAATAAAAAAACTAGATGAAATAAAAGAAATTGAAAGTAAATTCGAACAAAAAGAAATTATTGGGGCATATTTTCTAGGAAAAACAAAGGACAAAATAATTGTTAATATAGGCAAAAAAACTTTAATTGAGGGCTTTATATCCAAACAAAATATGGAGGAAGATTCATTTGCAAAGTTCTATAAAAAAAATGAAGTTATTGACTCCTTAATTATATCCAATCAGGGTGAATACGAATTATCAACTGTGGAGGTTGACAGTCTCAGAAAAAATAATTTTTTTAATCTTTTAAAAGATAAAAATCCAACTCATATTGAAGGCAAAATAATAAATATTAAAAATAACTCGATAATTGTTTTAATTAGTAATTATAAAGTTGAAGTTCAAAGGGATAATTTAACTTGGGGTAATAAAAAGAATCTAAACTCGCTATTCAAAATTGATGAGATAAAAGAATTTAAGATTTTAGATATAGACTATTTAAATTACCAAATCAATCTTACATTGTTGGAGGATGGAAATGACCCTACTAAATATATAATCGATTCATTTAATTCCAATAAAGAAATTGAAGGGACCATAATAAATATTAAGGATTTTGGGATATTTGTGGAGATACAAAATTCTTATGATGTCTTAATACCAATAAGCGAATGTAGCTGGAATAAAATATCTAAAAATGACATAAGCAAAAATTTTGTATTGGGAGATAAAATAAAATTTAAAATTATAGAATTTAATAAAGAGAATAAAAATATAGTTGGATCAATCAAACTAACTATGAATAGCCCTGAAAAAGAGTTTGCAAAAAATAATTCTAATCAGATCCTAAAGGTTTTATTTAGAAAAAAATTAGAGAATATTTATTTAGGGATTACAGATTCAGGACTAAAAGTTGTAATGAATAAGAAAGATATAAACTGGGATATTTCAAAAGATGAAATAGATTTAAAAAAGGAATACGATGTTAAATTAATTGGTCTTTCCTCCAAAGAAGATACTTTAAGGGTTAGCTTGAAGCATACCTCTGAGAACCCATGGAATATTTTTAAGGATAAATATAAAAAAGGTCAAAAATGTTTAGATTTAAAAATTATTTCAATTGATAATTATGAATTTTTAATCGATGAATATGAGCACTGTAAAGCAATAGTTCCAAAATCTTATTTAGATGATGAGCTTCTAGCTGGATCTAAAGTAGGTTCAAATATTTCTGGTATTGTTGAAAAATATGATGATAAAAACCAAAAAATCATAATTAATCAAAAAAAGCTCGAAAAAATAAGGCAGGAGGAAGCAATTGATTCTTTTAATAAATCTCAAGTTGAGTTTAAGTCAACCCTGGGTGACTTATTAAAAGATAAATTTAATGGATAATGAAATTTTTTAATTTGAAATATATTTTAATTTCATCAGTAGTATTGTTATTTATTTTTAGTTCTTTCAGTAATGTTATTAAGGGAGAGAGAATTGCCGTATTAGAAATAAACGGTGTAATAGAAAATCCAAAGATTTATCTGATAAATCTAGAAAAAATTAATTCTAATAAAAATATAAAAGGACTAATTGTTAGAGTTAATTCTCCTGGTGGTACGGTTGGATCTTCTCAAGAAATTTATAATTCATTAAAAGAAATGAGACCCGATTTACCTATTGTTGCCAGTATTGTAGATATTGGAGCTTCAGGAGGCTATATGATATCTTGTGGTGCTGACCACATATTTGCCAATTCAGGATCAATTACTGGAAGTATAGGTGTTATAAGCCAATACTATAATGTTTCTGGATTACTTAAATTTATAAAGCTAGATATAGAAGTGCTAAAATCAGGAAAATTCAAAGATACATCTAGCATTACAAAAGCTCTTTCACCTGAAGAAAAAGAATTGATTAGTGATCTTTTAATTGATATTCATGACCAATTTAAAGAAATAGTTAAAATAGAGAGAAAATTAAGCACAGAAGAAATTGAAATCGTTTCAAAAGGTCAGGTTTTTACCGGGAAGCAAGCGAAAAGGTTAAAGTTAGTCGATTCATTGGGCGGTTTAAATAGTGCTAAACAATATATTGAAAACAAAATTGGGCTGACTAAGCTTGAATTAGATTACTATCCTAAAAAGAAAGAAAAATTAATTGACAAATTTATACCCTCTGCATTAGTAAATAAAGAATTCTATGGATCAATTGCACATAAAATTCTTTACCTCTATAGCCCTGGTAGTTAAATGTGTTAAAATCATCATATAATGATTAAAGCTTCCTTAATTTCAATTATATTTGTTTTAACAGTAATTTTTATATTTCAAAATCAACAAGTTTTTTTATCTGAATTTAACTTATCTTTAGATGTTTTTTTCTACTCTTTTGAGAATGAAATAGTTAGTAATTCGTTATTAATTATTATTAGTTTTTTTATAGGGGTTATAATCTGTCTGATCTCTATGGGAATAACTATTGTGCAAAAAAGTATGAAAATAAATGAACTGCAGAAAAAGATAACTTCAATTGAATCAAAATCTCAAATAGAGGGGAAGTAGGTTGATAAATAAACCAAAATGGATTAAATCACTTATTCCTAAAGGTGAAAACTATAGCTCTTTAAAAAAACTAACAAAAGAGAACAACCTACATACAGTTTGCGAAGAAGCTAGGTGTCCCAATTTAGGTGAATGCTGGGGCATGGGTACTCTAACTTTCATGATACTGGGTGATACTTGTACTAGAAGCTGTGGATTTTGTGCTGTAAAAACAGGATATGGCGGATTAATTGATCAACTTGAACCGAAAAGACTTGCAAGAGGTATAGAAAATATTAAAAAAAATAATGAGAATATAAGTCATATAGTTCTTACCTCTGTTAATAGAGATGATAAAAATATTGAAAGTGCAAAAATATTTGCTAATTCTATTAAAGAAATAAAAAAGTTGAACCTCAATATTGATGTTGAAGTTTTAATCCCAGACTTCCTGGGTAAAACAGAAGCAATTGATTTGATAATAGAAGCTACCCCCGAAGTGATTAATCATAATATTGAAACAGTAAAAAGACTTTATAGATTAAATCAAGATACTGGAAGTGATAAAAAGAGATCAGTGAGGCCTCAAGCTAATTATGAAAGGTCACTAACACTTTTAAAATATGTAAAACAACAAAGTGAGATAATCACAAAATCTGGAATAATGATAGGTTTAAGTGAATCCGTTGACGAAATTAAAGAATGCATTGATGACCTTTCCAATGCTGATTGCAACATTATAAATATAGGTCAATATCTTCAACCAACTTTAGAGCATATAAATGTAAGTAAATACTATTCTTTAGAAGAATTTGAATATTTAAAAAATTATGCCTTAAATAGAAAATCTGTACTCTCAGTTGATTCAGGTCCTATGGTTCGTAGCTCTTACCATGCAGAGAAACAATTAAAAAAATGTAAAGAAGCACTTGGGAATTAAATGAAATATATTTTAATACAAGCTGATGGTATGCCTGACAGGCCTATCAAGGAACTGAATAACAAAACTCCTCTTCAAGTAGCAAATACCCCAACTATTGATAAAATGACTTGCATCTCAGAGGTTGGATCAGTTAACCATATTCCCGAAGGTTTTAAATCAGGAAGTGATGTTGGAAATTTAAGTGTTTTAGGATATAACCCTAGAAAATATTTTACAGGTAGGTCGCCTCTTGAAGCTGCCAGTATAGGAATTGATTTAGGTCCCAACGACATTGCTTATAGATGTAATTTAATAAACCTTGTGGAAATAAATGACCATCTAATTATGGAAGATTATTCAGCAGGGCATATTGAAACTAGCAAGGCAGAAAAAATTATTAATTACTTAAAAAAATATATGGATAATGATGAGTTTGTTTTATATCCTGGTGTAAGTTATCGTCATATTTTAGTTTGGAAGGAAGGCAAGATGAATCTTGAAACCACCCCTCCTCATGATATTTTAGAGAAAAAAATAAAGAATTTTATTCCAAGAGGTGATGATTCACTAAAAATCAATGAATTTATGAAAAAAGCTAACGCTTTAATTAAAAAGCTAAAAAATGAAGATTCTGAAATAGGTAAGGTAAAAGTATCTGATATTTGGCTTTGGGGACAAGGAAAGAAGACAACTCTTCCCAGTTTTTTTGATTTAACTAAAAAAAATGGTTCTGTAATTTCTGCAGTTGATTTGGTTAAAGGAATAGGGAGATGTGCCTCAATGAATATAATAAATGTAGAAGGTGCCACAGGATATCTTGACACTAACTATTTAGGTAAAGTTGAATCAGGTTTAAAAGAGCTAGAATCAAAAGACTTCTTAATGTTACATATCGAGGCCCCAGATGAAACAGGACATGAGGGAGACTATAAGAAGAAAATTCAAGCGATTGAGGATTTGGATAGTAAAGTTCTTTCTCCACTTCTTGAGGGATTGAAACAAATTGAAGAAGAGTACAAAATTCTTTTAGTATCAGATCATCCTACCCCAATTGAATTAAGAACACACAGCTACGAATATGTACCTTTTTTGATTCATCAAAGGGGTATGAATTTATCAAACCATGATTTTAAAGGGTTCTCAGAAGATATTGTGAATTCAACTCAAAACAAGCTTGATGATGGCTATAAATTAATATACAAATTCCTTGATTTATAGTTTTGCCTTATCCCATGCTTCATTATTTGAAATATCATTATTATTTTTAATTTTTTCATATTTTTCAGCTCTATTAATAAATTTATTAGTAGAATCAGATAGCGCAATTTCAGGGTCCAAGTGATTTAACCTACACAAGTTACTGATTGTAAATAATATGTCACCCATTTCGGATTGCATATCCCTCTTATTTTTAGTTATTAATGCATCCCTGAACTCATGAATCTCTTCGTTTAATTTATCAAATACTTCATTAATATCTGTAAATTCTAAACCTCTTTTTGAATAAAATTTTGAAACCTTAATGGCTCTATAAGTAGAAGGGTAAACTAAAGATAAGTCTCTATTTGGCTTTTCTTCTTTTTTTTGTTTATCCCAAATTTTTTTTGCTTCATCTGAAGTTTTTGCAGTCTTTTCACCAAAAACATGAGGGTGTCTTTCTATAAGTTTTTTATTAAGTTCAGATATTACATCATCTATGTTAAATGCATCTTCTTCCTCAGCAATATTTGATATAAATAAAACTTGAAGTAGGAGGTCCCCAACCTCTTCTTTTAAATTTTTATAATCATTATTATCTAATGCTGATATGACCTCATAAGCTTCTTCGATAATGTAAGGCTTTAATGTGTCAAATGTCTGCTCTTTATCCCATGGGCAACCGTTTTCAGATCTTAACTGTTTTGTAGTTTCAATAAGTTTTTTGAAAGTATTCATGATTATAATGTTAAGACCTTTGGAAAAGAGGTCAAATTTTTAATACCGGTTTTTGTAACCAAAACTGTATCCTCAATTCTTACTCCACCTATTTCTGGGTAATACAATCCTGGTTCAACTGTAACAATATTACCTTCTCTGAGAATTTCTTTTATTTTAGATATTCTTGGCATTTCATGAATTTCTAACCCCAAGCCATGTCCAGTAGAGTGAATAAATCCTTGAGAGCCTTTTTCAGTGTGAGATGTAAAAAAACCTTTCTCATTAAATTTATTCTCAATTTTTTTATGAACAAAAGAACCATTTACACCTGCTTTAATTAGTTTCAATCCCAGCCTCTGACCTTTTAATACAGTTTTATACATTTTTATAAGTTCTTTTGTTGGAGTACCCTTACAAAAAGTTCTTGTGATATCTCCATAATAGCCATTATTTAAATCTTTAGGAAATATATCTACTACAATTGGGCTAGATTCCTTAATTGGGCCAGTTCCATGGTGATGCGGGAGTGATGAGTGGTATCCAGAAGAAATAATACAATCGGGGCAACTTAAATTTCGCTCTGCGAGTTCTTTTTGACAAAAATTCCTCAAAAAATCAGAAGTTAAAATTCTGGCATTATAATAAAGTTTTCCGTTTCTAATTTTAGAAGTTTTTATAATCTTAGCAATCTTTGATAAAACACTTTCTGTCTTCTTCATAACCTCATGGATATTTTTAGTTTCAATATTATCTTTTATCAATCTTTTTTTATAAAACATTGTTTCAGATGATGGTTCAATATTCTTATAACTTTCTTTTAATTCTTTAAATATATAGCTTGGGAAATTATAAGGAACTTGTATTTTTTCTGGCTTATAAGCTTTTATAATATTCTTCAGAACACCTGTGATTGATATTTTCTTATCATCCTTGGCAAACTCTCTTAAATTAAGTACTTTATCTACTTTTGCTTCAGCATTACCCCTATCTATCTCTAAATCATTTAGAACCAGGTGGCTCTTTCCTCTAAATTGAAAGTAAACAATTGGATCGGGGGCCTTAAATTTACAGGCATAAAACAAGTCTGGTGAGTTGTCTGTTGAGTCATATATTAATTTCATTAGCGACATATAAAGCTAATATAGCATAAAGATGGAAAATTATGATTATTGATAAGAAAAAAAAATCCTATAAAATATATATATGTTTAATATTAGTGAAAAAGCAGCAAATGAAATAAAAAAATTATTATCAGAAGAAGATGACAAAACAATGTTTCTTAGGGTAAGAGTAGTTCCAGGAGGTTGTTCAGGTTTTTCATATGAGATGGGATTTGATAATGAAAAGTCTGATTCTGATAATATTTTTGAGAAAGAAAATATCGAAGTAGTAATTGATAGATTTAGCTTTGAACATCTTGAAGGTGGAACACTGAATTTTTCAGATGGGTTAAATGGAACTGGATTTGGAATAGATAACCCTAATGCTAAAGCATCATGCGGTTGTGGATCATCTTTCACTGTATAAATCTAAAAAAATATATCCTACTATAGCAAAACCAATAAGTGATAGTATTGATGCTACATAAATTTCTCCAGTAGCAAATTTAATTATTGAAAAAATCATCAATAAAATTCCTAATGGAAACGAAATGGCATGAAGAATATTTTTTAAATCGATTCTTTTTGCTCTATCTTTTTTATAAGGTCCCCAAAAACCAGCAGGCCTAACTTTTGCAAAAAAATTTTTTAATATCTTTTCTTCTGTGGGCTTTGAAATAAAAGTTGCAACAAGGCCACAAATAATTGAGATTGGAATAATCAAGAGTTTATCAAAGAATGTTGGATTATATATTCCATAACTATCAAGAACGAAAAAAATTATTGTTATAAAAATTGATACAGAAATTGCTGAGATTTCTGACCATGCATTAATTCTCCAATAAAACCATCTTGCAATTAAAAAGAAACCTAAGCCCGAACTAACACTCCAAAGAAAAATCCAAGCTTTCCCCACATCCTTTATAAAAAAAGCAGTTAAAAAAGCCATAACAAAAAAAGCAACAGAAAAAACTCTACTAATAAATACTAATTTCGTTTCAGAAGTATTTTTAAAATAATGCTTATAAATATCATTGACTAGATAAGATGAGCCCCAATTGACTTGAGTACTTATAGTGGACATATATGCAGCAATTAATGAAATTATCATAATTCCTTTAAAGCCTGATCCTAGATAATCCCTTACCAGGATAGGAAATATCTGCTCTGTATCAACACCAGAAGAAAATTCATTAAAAAGAATAAGTGAACCAAAGCCAATAAAAACCCAAGGTATAAATCTTAGAACATAATGATTAACTACAAACCATATTGTTCCTAAAACTCCATCACGCTCTGTTTTTGCTGAGCACAGACGTTGAATGATATATCCGCCACCGTCAGCATTATGAGATGTCCACCAAACTAATGAAACATAAGCTAAGAATGTCATGAAATCATCTGTATTTAATAAATCTGGAACAATGTTCAAATTAGTTCTAGGAAGTTCTTTAATTAAAGAAAAATAATTCCCTAAACCACCAATAGTGTCGGAATTTATTATAAAAACAGCCAACAGAATAGAGCCTATAAAAGCAATAAAATATTGTATAAAATCATTAATCATAACCCCTTTCAGGCCTGAGATAGTTGTGTAGAACATTGCTATAAAAGTTGAAATACCAAGTAACAAATAAACATTTTCTCCAATTAATATTGTGAATATTTTTATGAATGCAGTGATAATCCATGCAGAAATTATTAAGTTGAAAAAAGTAGAAAAATAAAATGCCTTAAATAATCTTAGGCCTTTTGAAGCCGGACCAGAATATCGGATGTTAATTAATTCATTGTCAGTTAAAACACCTACTCTTCTCCAATACTTTGAAAAATAAAAAATTACTATGCAATGTGTAAATAGAAAAGACCACCAAAACCAATTCTTCCAAATTCCTGGATTATTAATCCAACCAATAATAACAATTGGTGTATCAATCGAGAGAGTAGTCGCTACCATTGATGTCCCAAGCAACCACCAAGGCATTTGGCTCTGAGTTTTAAAATAACTATCAATATTGTTAATCGAATTTCTACTTAAATATATGGAAAGGACTAAAGTAAGAAATAAATAACTAACAACTAAAATAAAGTCTAAACTACTTAAATTATCCATATAACCTAAACTTACTCTTAAAATTTAAAACTTTTTTAATTTTACTTTGAAAATACTCTAATTTTTTCTGTGAAATTTTATCAATATATTCTAAACATTGGATAGGATTGATAGGATCTAAGAATAAATCACCTCCTGCTAAGAAAAAACCATTTACTATCTCTTCTTCTAAATAATTATTAGTGAGGGCTTTCATTCGAACAGAATCAATCATAATTAAACCATTATAAGACATTTTATTTTTTAATAAGTTTGTGATGATATTAAAAGACATTGAAGCTGGAGTTGGCTCATTGTCCAATGCTTTATACCATCCATGATTTATCATAATTAAATCACATTGAGCAGCTAATTTCTCAAAAGGTTTAATATGTTGCTCTAAAATTTCATCGATAGGCGAATTAGAGCTAGCAAGAAAATCATGTGTATCACCATTAATTGCTCCATGTCCTGGAAAATGTTTTAAGCAGGCAGCTATATTATTATCAAAACAACTTTTTAAAAAAATTTCGGCATTTTTTATTATTTCATTTATATCTTTTCCAAGTGTCCTATTCTTTAAAATATTTTCGGAATTATTATCAATATCAACAACAGGGGCTAAATTACAAAAAATTTTATTAATTTTAAGTTCATGATTAATTCTATCGAAAACCAATTTTAACTCCAGGCTATCATGACCTATAAAACTCTTATCGTAAAGGAACCCGTCTTCACACCTATGACCAAAACCTCTTTCTGCATCAATATATAAATAATGATTTTTCTTTAATTTGCTAATTTGCTCCATAAAATAATGAAAATTTTCAATTTTAAATGGCTCAACCTTATCAAATTTTACAATATCAGAAGAGAAGATTATAAAGGAATCAAAATCATGTTCTTTTACTAATTCTATTGAATGTAAGATTGATTCTTTGGAGTTAATATTAACCCTTGGAATTATTAAATTATGTAAACCAGTCATTATTTATATGAAATTTTCCCTAGTACAATTTCTTTATTTGAACCTGTAATATTTATTAAATTTACTTTTTTATTTTTAACTCTATGATAAGCAAGTAATGCAAATAATGCACATTCTTTATATTTAGATGGCATGCCTGATTCATCAGAAAATTTAAAATTTAATTTTGGAAGTCTTCTTTCTAAACTTGATATCATAAAACCATTCTTAATACCTCCACCTGATAAAACAACAGTTTTAATACTATTTTTCTTAAAAATAAATTGCTCATATGATCTAGCAATCGACTCAACAGTAAGCTCTGTTGCAGTTGCTAGTAAATCATTTAAATTTATTTTTTTTTGTTCAGCATATGCTAATAAATCTAAAACATACTCAATGCCGAACTCCCTATTCCCCGTTGACTTAGGTGGTCTTCTTCTAAAATACGAGTTATTTAACATTTTTTCTAACAATTCTGAATTAACAGCCCCTTTTGAGGCTAATTCACCGTTTTTATCGAAAGATTTCTTACCTTGACTATGTATATATATAATTTTGTCTAATATAGAGTTAGCTGGTCCTGAATCATATCCTATAGATTGCTTAAATGTCTTATGAACCAGAGTTGTATTTGCGATTCCTCCTAGATTTTGACAGATGAAAGGTCGTTTAATATTGGTGAATAAATAGAAATCTAAAATAGGGACTAAAGGTGCACCAGAGCCACCATTAATAACATCTTTTTTTCGAAAATCATGGACAACATCAATCCCCGTAATATCAGAAACTAAATCTGCCTCTGTTATTTGAATTGTTGTTGTTTTATTCACTTCATTCGAATGGTGAATAGTCTGGCCATGCATACCAATTAAAGAAGCTTTTAATTTACTACTTTTCAAAAACGAATTAGTTTTCATGCCAACAAATTTGCCAAGATTTATTGATGTTTTATCACAATTTAAAATTGAAGAATTAGGACCTAAAGATTTTATTTCCTCTTTTAATACATTTGGATATTTAACTTCGACACCTTGAATAAAATTAATTTTATTTTCTTTACATTCAAACAATGCAATATCTAACGAATCTATTGATGTCCCCGAATTAATGCCAAGTATATTCATCCCTAACTCCTTAAATAATTTCTCCTATTGGCAATGTCTTACTAGTCTTTAATGCATCTTTATAGCTCATATTTTTATTGTTCATAATAATTGCTACTCTAATATTCCATTTTGACTTAATCAAGAGCTTCTCTGACATATTTAAAGTTAAATTAAGAATGATAGCAGTGTTTCTGATGCATCTAGCTCTTAATTTGTTTGTTGTAGGTTTAATATCAATCATCAACCCATTTAAAACTTTGTTTGCTTTAATCATTGCCATTGTGGTTATAATATTTAGAGCAACCTTGGTTACTGTTCCCGATTTGAGTCTTGTTGACCCTGAAATTAATTCTGGGCCAGTTAGAAAAGAAAGATCTAAGTCAGAAACCTTTGATGACAACTTATTAGTTGTTATTAAAACTGTGTTAATTCCGCGTTTTTTATAATATTTTAAAGTAGATAATACATATTCAGTTCTACCACTTGCTGATATGCCAATTATTAAATCACCTTTTTTTATTTTATTTTTTTTTAAATTTTCTACTCCTAAAAGTTTATTGTCTTCAGCTCCTTCTATTGCGGTGACCAATGCTTTATTGCCGCCTGCAATGATTCCTATAATTGAATTTTTATTAGTACCAAAAGTTGGTGGTAACTCAGCAGCTTCAATAACCCCCAACCTACCACTAGTACCTGCACCAATAAAGAAAATTCGACTATTATTTTTATAAGTTTTATAAAATATCTCAGAGGCAGAAATTAATTTTTTTTTATTCTTTTTTAGAGATTTAAGGATGATTTCCTGGTCATCAATAAATAAATCAATAATTTCTGAACTATCCATTGATGACAACTTAAGTCCTTTTTTAAATGTTTTCTCAGTATCTAGTTCTAAGTAATCATCTTTCATATATTTAATTTTTAATATAAATAAATAATATTAGCAAGTTAGAAAATCATATCTTTAAAAAAGTTTAAATCTATATAATATATATATATTCCTATGAAATTTATTAAAAGAGCATTAATTAGTGTTTGGGATAAGTCTGGTCTTGATACATTTGCAAAAGAGTTAAATAACCATGGTATTGAAATTATTTCTAGTGGCGGAACTGCAAGGTTTCTTCGTGAAGCTGGCATAGATGTAAAAGATGTCTCTGAAATTACAGGTTTCCCAGAAATGTTAGATGGAAGAGTTAAAACTCTACATCCAAAAATACATGGTGGAATATTAGCAATAAGAGATAATCCAAGTCATATAAAAGATATTGACGAGAATGGAATCGGATCTATTGATTTAGTTGTTGTTAATTTTTATCCCTTTGAAGAAACTATTAAGAAAGAAGGGGTTTCATTTCAGGAAACTATCGAAAATATTGATATTGGTGGGCCAACTATTGTTAGAGCTGCCGCCAAAAACTTCCAGGATGTTTCTGTAATAGTTGATAAATCAGACTATGCTGAAATTTTAAAAAATAGTAATGAAAATAAGTTGGAGATTATTCCTGAATTTAATTACCATCTAGCGAAAAAGGCTTTCTCTTATGTATCAAATTATGATGCATCTATCTCAAACCACTTAGGAATATTAAACATTGATAATACTAAAAATAAAATGCCAGAGACATTGACCCTATATTTTGAAAAAGCTTATGATTTAAGATATGGAGAAAATCCGCATCAAGAAGCTTCTTTCTTTATTCAGCCTGGAATAGAAGAGGCATGTGTTGCAAATTCAAAACAGTTACAAGGTAAAGAATTATCCCTAAATAATATTTATGATGCTGATTCATGTTTTGAAACAGTAAAAGAATTTAAGGAAGCTGCTTGTGTGATTGTAAAGCATAACAATCCTTGTGGAGTTGCCACTGATGAAAATATTCACAAAGCATATATTGATGCAAGAGATTGTGATCCTGTAAGTGCTTTTGGTGGAATAGTCGCATTCAATAAGGAAGTTAACGAAGATGTTGCTGATGAAATTTCAAAAACATTTATTGAAGTATTAATTGCTCCTGGATATTCAAAGGAAGCTCTAGAAATTCTTTCTACTAAAAAAAATTTAAGGGTTCTTGAATCTCCTGCAATTCAATCTAAAAGTGGAAAATTAAAAGATATAAAAAAGGTTGTAGGTGGTGTTTTATATCAAGATAGTGATGATACATCTGATGAGGATTTTGTAGATTTTAAAATTGCCACCAAAGCCAAACCATCAGATCAACAACTAGCCACACTAAAGCTTGCATGGAAAGTTTGTAAAAATGTTAAATCCAACTCAATAGTTTTTGCTAGAGATAATAAAACAGTCGGAATTGGTGCAGGTCAAATGAACAGAGTTAACTCAGTTCAATTGGCAACTATAAAGGCTAAAGAGCATTATGGAACCGAAAATTCAGTTTTAGCCTCTGATGCATTCTTCCCATTTAGAGACGGTATTGATGAAGCTGCTAAGGCTGGAGTAAAAGCTATAGTACAACCCGGTGGATCAATTCGAGATGATGAAATTATTGAAGCTTGTGACGAACATGGAATAGCTATGATTTTTGTTGGCGTCAGACATTTTAAACATTAATCGTCTAAAATAATCATATTATCCTTAATCAATGTTCCCAATGAAAACTTATATTTACTTAGAGAAAAGTTATATTCTGCTATAGCTTTATTATAAATAAGCTCTGCTTGTTCTAATTCTTTTTGAGCTTCTAAAACATCATTTGTTTTAGAAAGGCCAATATTAAATCTTTCTTGCTCATTTTCTAGGATTTCTTTCTGTAGCTCAAAAGCTATTTTTGTAGAGTCAATATTTCGCAAATTGGAAACTACATCTCTCCACGACGATCTAGCTTCAAGAGCTACTTGGTCTAGAAGCTGTTCAAGTAAGATTACTTCTCTAGCTTTACTTGCTATGTTAGATTGTAGCTTCCCTTTTGCATCATCATTACCCAGTGGGATAGTTAAAGATGCACCAATACTCCAATCAATGTTATCCCCAGATCTTAAATTCGATATAGAATCTGAAAAACCATCATCATATTTTGAATCAATACTAGATGGGCCTAATATAGCACTTGAATAATCGTCACTTTTGGAACCACCTAACCCTGAGTATCCAATACTTGCTTGCAAATTAAAGTCTGGAAGCATTTGATTTTTATAATAATCAACTAATTTCGAGGCACTCTTAATCTTCAAATTCCTTTGTTTAATTTCAGGACGATTATTTAAAGCTATCTCTTCAATTTTATCAAAATCATCAACCTTCTCAATTCTTGGTTCAATAGAACCCTCTAAAATTATTTTTGTTTTAATAGGCATAGAAATTGAAACTTTTAATTCATCTAGTGCATTATCATATTCATTTTGGGATTTAATAAGTTCTACTTGTCTAAATGCAACTGCTGCTTTAGCTTGAAGCAGAGCTATTTTGGGCAATGTGCCAGCTTCAACCTGAATTGAATTTTTTATAACCAAATCTTCAGCTAAAAACAAAGAAGTTGACGAAACATCAACTTTCTTCTTTGCTAATAATGCTGAATAGAATTTTGATTCAACATTTACTAAAGTTTCTGATATTGTCTTTTCTAGGGTAATTTTGGATATTTCTTTGTTGTTTTGAGCAATAAAAATAAAGGAACTATTTACATCTGAACCAAAATTTTTAAATAAATTTTGTGACACTACCAAAGAACTGCCAGATTTCCAACTTGGGCTCATTGAATTAGTCCCTAAGTCAGATTCTGTTTTTACAAGATCAAATGCATTAATTTGGAAACTTGTACCAGTAGGTAAATAACTTTCAAATCCAACAGAGTAAGATGTGATTGTTTCATTAATTATATCATTTGATGCAAATGCAGATGTTGATGGAATTTTAGAATCCTTATAATTAAAATTGGCAAAAAGGTCTAAATCGTAAATGGATTCATTTGATCTGATCTCACCAAGCTTTTCTTGAATGTTTAATGAACTAATTTTGATATTTTTATTATTTAATAGTGCAAATTTTTTTGCTGATTCCAATGTAAGGGCAAACGTGTTATTAACTATGAGAAAGATAAATAAAAGAACTAATTTCATATATAGATAATTTAGCAGATTATAAAAAAAAAGGGAGTCTTATTTCTAAGACTCCCATGATAATTAAATCAAATTAATTACTTATTTAGCAGCAGGTGCTTTGAAGAAATCATCGATGAAGATTAATAATCTAGTTTGGAATCCATAGATTGAACCTTCAGCATCATCTCTTACAGCAGTACCAGCAGCTGCATCTGACATTGCATCTTTTAAACCATTACCTGCATCAATATATGATCCAATTAATGATAATTCAACACCAGGTGTTAACTCTGTAGAATAAGTTGCCTCATATACAGTACCCCAGTATCCTGCGATGTCTTGAGTAGTACCATTACCAGTTGCCGAAGCACCAGATTCTTGGTTAGTGATATCACCAGCAAATTTCTGGTTATCAGTTTCAGCAGCCCACGCCATAACAACAGCTAAGTTTAACTTAGATGTTTCAGTCATTGGCATATCTGCATCAACTTTAAAATATTTAGAGTTGATTACACTACCATCTTTTCCATAAAGTGATGGAATAACGTGTTTGAATAATAAGTTATCAACTTCATAAGCAGAGTTTGCTCTGATAACCTCACCTTCGAAGTCACCTGTTGAATAGTCATCACCAGGAGAAACACCATATTCAAAACCTAAGCTAGAAACAGCTCCACCTAAGTTGTTGAAACGAAGTTGAGCAACAAAGATATAGTTATCTTTGTCGATATTAGAAGTATTTGACTTACCTGAACTTGACTCAGGCTTTAGAGTTCCATAACCACCTGCAAAATCTACTCCGAAGAATACATCGTTGCCTGTGTATGTATAGTAAGCTTCATAAAGCACAAAGTTCATGTCTGAGTTAGCTTCAGCGTCAGCACCACCTAAGTTTTTCTGTCTAATTTTTGGGAATAAGTATGCACCATAAACACTTGGTCCATTAGCAACGATAACAGCTGCTGCAAGATAGTCTACAGTTTGACCGTTTCCTTCAAAAACAGAAACCGCTTCGTCTGTTGTATTGTCAGTGCTATTACCACCACCAGAAATATAATCAGACACTAATACTAATGTAGTAGCACCAAATGCTGTGTTAAATCCTTTTAACCATAAAAGACGATCAACATTAAAACCGCCGTCATCATAAGGATTATGACCACCATTTGCATAAATTCCTAAACCAAAATCAAAAGGCTGTCTACCGATTCTTAAGAATCCATATTCACCTAAGTTGATGTCAGCGTGTAAGAATTTAACTGAGAATGTGCCAGCGTCTTCATCAACAGCATCTGTGCCATAAAGCAAAGTACCATTAAATCTATCAGAAGTTCTGATATCAGACATAACTACACCTGAGGCTTCATCTTCAGTAGCACCGAAGAGTCCGCCACCTGCACCACCAGCTATTGCATTTCCAAGAACATCAACAGATGATCTGATTGTAACATTGTCACTTAAAACTAACTGTGGAGTAAGTCTAAGAGTCATGTCAGCGAAATGAATATTTTCACCATCGGATGCTGCTAAATTAGCAACAGTACCACGATTAGTAACATGGTGCGCAGTTGCGTTTGTTAGAGTTCTCCAACGAAAACGCATAAAACTTGGGAATCCACCAAGGCTTAATTCAACCGCAAATGACGGAATTGCTAAACCAATGGAGAATACCAAAGCAAGTACATATTTTGTAATACGCATATACCTTTACCTCCTTGTAAAGAGTTATCCCAACAATATCGCATTTTGTGCACTTAAGTCAAGGGTTTTGTTAATATTTTATGAATTTTTTCAAGTTCTTTTTTTGTAATTAAATTATACAAAAAACTTAGAGAAAAAATTAAAGATCAAAAATCTTGCCAGGATTCATAATATTGTTAGGATCTAGTGCTTTTTTGAT
>JAURPH010000006.1 GCA_030835345.1 Thermodesulfobacteriota bacterium | reverse complement strand
ATATATAAACAAGTAATAAAAAAATCATTTTATCCCAACAATGTGTGCTATAGTGGAAAGTAATGAGGGATAGAGATGTATCGTTTTAAATTACTAATAATTTTCACACTTTTAATCTTCACTTCAGACTTATTTGCAAATCCTAGTTCTGAAGAAGAAGCACAAATGATTTACGAAAAATATAATCAAGCGAAAGCTAAATTTGATTCCATAGCAAATGACTCTAAAGGCTATTTATATTCAAAAGCAAGTGAAACAGCGACAAATTCTTATGAAAGCTATAAAAATTCCTCAAAAAATGATTTTTTTTCAAATTCAGAGGGTTCAATTGCTTTTAGCGAAGACTCTGATGGAGATACACTTGTCGATTTTAACTTCTTGACAGTAGTTCCTATACGTCAGTCAGATGATTTGAAAGATACTTACTTTGCACAAGTTAGTTTAGGAAGTATGGAACAATTTGGTGATCGCAGAATAACAACTAATTTCGGACTAGGCTATAGAAACTATAATGCTGAAGAAAACATGGTCCTAGGTATTAATACATTTTATGACCATGAATTTAGTTCAAATCATTATAGAGCTAGTATAGGACTTGAAATGAAGAAAGATTTATTAGATTTGAATTTTAATTACTATGAAGCATTAAGTGGAAAGAAAACTATTAAGATCGATAATGTAAATGGAACGGAAAAAGCACTAGATGGTTTTGATGTAGAAATTGGCCACCCTATTCCATATTTACCATGGACTAAAGCTTTCCTTTCATATTATAAATATCAAGGTTATCTAGGTGAAGATCCTTACGGTTTTAGATATAGTGCTGAACTTGCCTTGCACGACAATATAGATTTAGAAGCAGGATATAACGATGATAGGCAATCTGATGGAATAGATCAAAACTATTGGTTTGCTAAAATAACATATAAACTTCAACCTAATACTGGCCCTACTCTCTTTGGTACTTATTCTGAACCATTCTCTGGTAGAGCATTTGGTAAAAGAGATGTAAAGGACACTCTTCTTAAAAAAGTAAGAAGGAATAATAAAATAATGGTTGAGAGGTCTAAAAATGGAGCATTTAAGCTTTCTGGCAACTAGGAGTAATTTATGAAATATTTTCTTTATTTTTTTGTAGTTCTTTTATTATTTAACCTTAACTCTCATGCAGAATTTGTTTGTGCATCAACCACAACTAGAGCAAATATTGCTGCTGATGAAGATGATAGTTGTACAACAGATGCTGAGGTCCTTACAGTAACACTTACTAAAGGAGAATTCTATAATGTTGCTGGATCCGATACCAAATATGGAAATACAGCAAGTGCTACATGGGTACTTAAGACTGGGAATCAGTCTGGTGATATTGGTGGAGGAAGCTCTATAAACTACTTGCCAAATATCAACAAAGGTATGATAAAGCCTGGCACTTATACTCACTTTAGAGGCTATATGTTGCCAACAGTTTCCATCAAAGGTGGTATAACTACTGCTGATGGCTTTTCCTGTGTTACAGCAGGAGCTACTAGTAATGTTTTTGCTATGGCTAGCTCAGATATTGATACTCTTTCTAATAAAACGACTGTAGATATTGTTATGAACAATCTTTTAGGATCAGGATCTTTTGATTCAAATTGTGGAGATAACTCACCATCGGCCGGTAGTCCCTGCAGTTCCCTCTATAAGGTTACAGAAGGTGGGTCAGTTTATGATGTTGAACTTCTTGCATCTGATGGGACAAGGGCAACAAGTGCTGCTGCAGTTGCAGAAATTAGAGCTATAATTACTTTATCATCACCTATAGTAGTTACAGAAAACAGCATAGTTGAAGTTGAAATGTTTTTTAAAGGAACTAATGCTATAGCCATTGAATGGTCAGATGCATCAAGTGGATGCGATAACATTTCAAGTGTTGCACCATATTTTTCAGTAAATGTAACAGTTACTGAACAATAATAATTTCTATTTGTAATATTAGAATCTTTTGTTTAACCTAAGGTCACCTTTTATAGTGATTTTATGAGTGAAAAAATACGAAATATTGCAATAATTGCACATGTTGATCATGGAAAAACAACTCTAATTGATTCGATACTTAAACAAACCGGAGTCTTTGAAGATCATCAGAAAGTTGATGAAAGGTTAATGGATTCAGGCGACCTAGAAAAAGAACGAGGCATTACTATACTTGCCAAACCTACATCTATAAACTGGAGAGATATAAATATAAACATAATAGATACCCCTGGACATGCAGATTTCGGTGGCGAAGTAGAAAGAGTTTTAGATATGACAGATGGAGTCATTTTGTTAATTGATGCATCTGAAGGACCAATGCCCCAGACAAAATTTGTTTTAGGCAAAGCTTTAAATTTAGGCTTAAGACCCATAGTTGTTATTAATAAAGTAGATAAAAAAGATTCGAGGCCAGATGAGGTTCTGGATGAAATATTTGATTTATTTGTATCTCTGGATGCTAATGATGAACAACTTGATTTCCCAGTTCTTTATGCCTCTGGTAGGGACGGTTGGTGTGTAAAAGAATTGACTGATAATAGAGATGGAGTTGGACCACTACTTGATTTAGTCATTCAACATGTAAAGGCGCCAAACATAAAGAAAGATGAACCTTTTGCTATGCTAGTAACTCTCTTAGATTCTGATGAATATGTAGGAAGATGTTTAGTAGGAAAAGTTTATCAAGGAAGTTCAAAAGTTAATAGCTCTGTAAAAGCTATTGATTTGAATGGAAATTTGGTAGAAAACGGTCGTTTAACAAAATTATATAAATTCGAGGGAATGAACAGAACCCCAGTAAATGTTGTAAACCCTGGAGATATTATTTGTATAGCTGGACTAACAAAAGCCTCTGTAGCAGATACAATTTGCGATATTTCTCATGAAAATCCTCTTAAAACTACACCAATTGATCCTCCGACTATGTCTATTACTATTTCTATAAATGATTCTCCATTATCCGGACTAGAGGGTAACAAGCTGACATCAACTTTGATAAGAGAGAGATTATTGGCTGAAGCTGAGACAAATGTTGCGATATCTTTTTCAGAGAATGCTAATAAAGATTCTTTTGTGATCAGTGGCAGAGGTGAGCTTCAATTAGGTGTTCTAATTGAAACAATGAGAAGAGAAGGATTTGAACTCACAGTATCGAGACCACAGGTCTTATTTCGTAAGGATGACCAAGGGGAAATATCAGAACCTATAGAGGAAGTTACAATTGACATTGATGAAGAATATTCTAATTCAATAGTAGATAGCATGATAAAAAGGAAAGCAGAAATGGTTGATATGACTACATCTGAAAAAAATAAAACAAGAATTATTTTTAATGCTCCCTCTCGTGGTTTAATTGGATACCAAAATAAATTCTTAACTGAGACTAAAGGTACTGGTGTTTTAAATAGAATTTTTAAAAAATATGAGCCCTTTAAGGGCACTATTCAAGGAAGAAAAAATGGTGCATTGATAGCAATGGATACAGGAACTGCTGTCTCTTATGCAATTTTTAACTTACAAGATAGAGGAACCATGTTTGTAAAACCTCAGACAAATGTATACGGAGGAATGATAGTTGGAGAAAATAGCAAAGAAAATGATTTAGAAGTTAACATTCTAAAAGGGAAGAAATTAACAAATGTAAGGGCAGCTGGTAGTGATAAAAATATAATGCTTACACCTCCGCGTTTAATGTCTTTAGAACAAACCATGGCTTACCTTAATGATGATGAATGTTTAGAGGTCACTCCTAAAAACCTTAGATTAAGGAAAAAATTTCTTTGTCCTAATGAAAGAAAAAGATTCGCTAAGACTAAAAATCAAATAGTTTAATTTTTCTTAGCACTGTAGGTAGCTATAAATTCATGAACTTTACCTTTTATTTTGTCTCTAATTTTCCTTATTTGTATTATTTTTTCATTTTCATTTCCTTTAAGGGTAGAAGGATCTTCTATATCCCAATATATTTTCGTAGTTTTATATGGAATTATAGGACATTTTTGACCTTGTGATTCGCTGCATACAAAGATAAAAAAATCATATTCGCTTTTATTTAATAAAAGTGATTCAACAGACTTTGTTTTATTATTCGAAATATCGATTTTAATTTCTTTCAAACTTTTTACTACTAATTTATTTAATTCACCAGGAGAAATTCCTGCGCTATCAACTTTGAAATTGTTTGATAAATCTTTTAAAAAAGCTTCCGCCATTTGGCTTCTTGCAGAATTATGAATACAGACGAAAAGAACTGATTTTTTTTTAGTTTCTAACTCTGACATAATATTAATTCCTACCATTAATATACATAAATAATAAACTTAAATTATTGATTTAATATTATTATCTATGGATTGAATAATAAATTTTATACTGCCCTCACCTTCACCAACTCTTTTTTCATTATCAAAATATATTTGTGCAGCTGAAGATGTACCTAAATCAGGGACCTCGTAATTTGCAGTGAAATAGCTAATAAGATCACTAATACCAGGATTGTGTCCAATTATTGTTATCATTCTGGATTTGCTATGTTCTAATAACAAACTATTGATAGTTTTAAGATTTGCTAGATATAAATCATCCGTCAAGATTAACCTGCTATCTTCATTAAGTGAATACTTGAGATTGTCATATGTTTGAATTGTTCTTTTTGCTGAAGAACATAAAATTTTATGTTTTTTAAATAAAAATTGAAATAAAAACTTATTAAGTTCTTTTAAATCCTCATGACCATTTGATGAAAGCTCTCTCTCGAAATCATTTTTCATCAGGGCATTCTCTGCCTCACCGTGTCTAATAATATTTAAAAATTTCATAGATTGTTTATAGTAACACCAAGTAAGTTATATTTTTATTAAATAATCATTTTTAATTTATAGGAGACCACTTGTTCATTCCAATAATCACACCGATTTTGGATCTAAGAATCCGAAATAATAAAATTCATGGATTTGCAAATATTTATTTACTTATATTGTTTGTATATTTTCTTATAAAATTTTGGCAGGTAATGTTTATATTCCATAATATATTTATTTCTCTATTATCAGTTCTTCTCTTTCCAATTACATTTATTTTAGTACCGGTCTACTACTTTTTATTTGAGAACTACCCTAAATTGATAGAATTACAGTTTTTATATTTTTACATACCTTTGATTTTTAGATTAAAATTCATAAGAAAAGGAAGGGTTAAAGTTTATGCTTAATAAATTACTTTTATTTATATTTTTTTTACCCTTTAATCTCATAGCAGATTCTAACAATTCTTTTTACGATTACAAAGACTTTGTTTTTGAATACTCTATGAGGCCTAATATTGCAACATATTTAAAACCAATAAAAGATACGGCAACAGACTTGTGTGGGGAAAATATTTTCAAAAACAAGGGAGGTGAATATAATTGTAAGTTTGCAATCGACGAAGATACAATAATTATTAAAAGAACTTATGATGGAAAAAATGAGGAATATGTCTACTTCCCAAAAAACAATATTTTAAAAAAAATTAATTAGTTCTCTTTTTTAAAATTCTAATTTTTTCTTTAATTTTGCTAATATATTCATTTTTTTCTTCTGAATAATTAGTTAACCCCATTGCTAATACCTCTGGATCTACCTCACCCCATAGTCTTAACTCTAATTCCCTGATTTTTCGTAAACTTTGATATTGATTAGACCTATTTAGAGTTTCAAGATAGTGCTCAACAGATTCACAGGCATTTTTATAAACTTGTAGTCCAAAATTGGCATCAGGTCTTTTTAAGGGTTTTAATTGAGGAACACTGTCATCCCATGTTCGTATTCCAAAATAATTATTACCTTCAATGGCAAATCTTGATTTACCCCAATTAGATTCAATAATAGCTTGAGCTAGTAAAAGCTCTAAGGGTATCTTTTGATTATCAGTATAGCTATTTTGGATTTTGTTTGAACAATCAGTTATTAATTTAATGAAATTCTTATTTTGTGCATAAATTGGACTTGTACTTAAGAGTAAAATTAGAAAAAAATTCAACACAATTATAACCTACTAGATTTTAATAAATTAGTAAATTAATTAATTCTTTTTCTTCAACAAAGCGAGCTTCAATCGTATTTTAGCTTTTTCGTATTTCAACTTTTTCATTAATGAAGTTGAAACATGTAGATTCCAAAGTTCTTTAATTTCTATCTCTAATGCTCTATGCTTAGCTTTAAGCACTTCAAATTCATCTTTTGACATCATAACTCCTATATTTGTTCAAATGAATTGAGCATGAATGTAAGAAAAGGAACTCATTGGATATAATTTAGTTCTATCAATTTTTTAAGTAATAAGTCAATACTTTTTATAGAAGAGTAATTAGTTTAAAATCTTCTTATGAATTTGTTTTGGCTATTATTTTCTACTCAAGGAAAGTTGGATAGGAAAAATTTTTGGATATCTATTTTAATACTAAATTTATCTTCCGTTCTTATAACATTTGTTGGAGAAAACATTTTCACATCTTATGAGCCCACTAAAATATCTTTTTTAGCTTTTTTTATGTCTAAAATGCTTCCAAGATTTTATGGAATTTTTGTTTTAATTTCATCGTTTTTCCTTGCGAAAAAAAGAGTAAATGATATAGGATCAAATGAATGGATACCTATTGCATATGTTATTGCTCTTTTTATTCCTACATTTATGTCTGCGATAGGTTCTATAAATTTAATTTTCTTTTCAGGACTCTTTCCATTATTTATTACTTTCTATTTAGGTTTAGCATCTAGCAAATAACTTGATTCAAAGAAATGGAAAATTAAGTTAGTATTAGATTATGGCAATTGAAAATCTTGACCTTCAATTTTTGAAATCAAAAACTGTATTAGTAACTGGTGCCTCTAGTGGAATAGGAAAAGCTATTGCAGAAAAGCTGTTAGATTTGGGTAACATTGTTATTGGAACATCAAGATCAAATAATAATTTAAGAGTAATCAGTGAAAAATTCCCAAGAAATTTTTATCCCTATTCTTTAGAACTAGGAAATCTTGATGAAATCCTAAAGTTGTCTAATTATGTATCAAAAACTTTTGGGAAATTAGATGTGCTAATAAATAATGCTGGAATTTTAGGTCAAACAACAACAATCGAAGATTATGATATAAAAAAATGGATAGAAGTGATAAATATTAACCTAAATGGTCAAGTCTTATTATCTAAAGAGCTGCTACCATTGCTAAAAGAGTCAAAAAAAGGATCAATTATTAATATTTCTTCTTCTGTCGGAAGGGCACCAAGAGAAAACTGGGGAGCTTACTCTGTTTCTAAAGCAGGTCTTGAGGCACTGACTGATATTCTTTGCCAAGAATTAACAAAATACAATATCATTGTAAATTCAGTGAATCCAGGTGGTACGGCAACAAAAATGAGAAAGGAAGCATATCCCGATGAAGATCAGACACAGCTTCCTTCACCTAATGATATTCTGCCAATAATTATATATTTATCTTCTGATGAAGCTACCGAGTCAGGCTACAAATTTAATGCTCGTGAATATATTGGGGCCTTGCAAAACTTTTAATTTTTTTATATCTTATTAATTTCAATAAAGGGGAGTTTATATGCCAATCTATGAATATAAATGTTTGAAATGCGACGCAATTACTGAAGAATTACAATCTTTCGGTGATAAAGATTTAAAAAAATGTGAAAAACCAAAATGTGGCGGTAAATTAGAAAAATTAATATCACTATCTTCTTTTCAATTAAAAGGAGATGGCTGGTTTTCATCAGATTATTCAAAAAAACCCCAGGCCCCTACCCCGGTTAAAGAAGACCAAGGGAAAGATGCAACCTCACAGTCTATATCGTCAGAGAAAAAAGATGGAAAAGCTATTGCTGATTCAATTAGTAAAGATGTAAAAAAAGCAAAGAAAAAATAATTTAAATGCCAACTCTCGAATAAACTTTATTTTCGTTCATTGGATCATTAATTAATGATGATGAATAAATTTTTATATCATTAACTGGACTAAACCATGACTTACATCCTTTTGCTTCCTCAGGTGAATACAATACTTTTTCAGGTATTTTGAGTTTTCTAAGCTCTAAAAAATAACAATTTAAGGGATTTTTGGGTTTAAAATTATATCGATCTTTCAGATATTCAAGGCTCCATGGTGAAAATTCATCTAACACTTCAAGTTTTTCAAGGCTATCAACTAAGTACGATTTTTTTATTTTTGCTATATATTCTAGATCAAATGTCCCACTATAATCTACAGTTAAATTAGTTAAAAAACTTTTACATGATGGCTTAACGGTTTCAGTTGATTCATGCTCATAGGTCTTAAAGATCCCAAAATAAGAATCTGTTTCAAGGAACTCTTTTTCATGAATACCGCCTTTTCTAAAAATCATGCAATATTTTTTTAATTCAAAAAAACTAAAGACTGAAGACCATTCTTTTAAAATTAAATCAACTTTTAACATTTAACAATCCTCCTGTTTTTTATATTGTTTTTGGCATATTGTCATTATACATTAATATGATTGTATGGATTTAGGAATAAGGAATAAAACGGCAATCGTATGTGCATCTTCTAAAGGTCTAGGATTATCAGTTGCAGAATCACTTCTAGATGAAGGATGTAATGTTATAGTTTCTTCCTCTAAGAAAGCAAACATAAAAAATGTTTCAGATTATCTTTTATCTAAAAATTATTCAGGAAAGTTTTTTACATTTATCTCAGATTTATCAAAAGAAGAAGGAGTAGTTGATTTGTTTAAATTTACTTTATCCAAATCATCAAAAATAGATATTTTAGTAAATAATTGTGGTGGTCCTGAGCAAGGAGATATTGAGTCTATAACAAATGATAATCTTAATGAAGCATTAGATAAAAATCTAAAGAATGTATTTCTATTAACAAAGCTTGTATTGCCAATTATGAAATCTAATAATTGGGGCAGAATTGTTAACATAGGGTCATCGTCAGCTAAACAACCAATAGACAACTTGATACTATCCAACATAACAAGAGCTGGGGTTATAGCTTTTTCAAAATCTATTTCTAACCAGTATGCAAGTAATAACATTATGGTTAATAATGTTTTACCTGGGAGAATTATTACTGATAGAATAAAAGAAATTGCAGAAAAAAAGGTTAAGAATTATCTGTTAGAAAATGAAATAAATATTGAACTCAATGATATATTACAAATGATGGGCGAAGATTTGCCAATAAAAAGGCTAGGGAGAACAGATGAGTTTGGTCCTCTTGTGGCTTTTTTATGTTCGGAGAAAGCAAGCTACATTACCGGCAACTCTATTCAAGTAGATGGTGGTCTTATTAAGTCTTTATTTTAGTTTTTCATAATGTAGATTTAGTTTATGAGCTTTAAAGAAATTATCCAAAATATTGAAGACCAAAAGTTAAAAGCAATTGTATTGAAAATTAAAAATGAGGGGATGAAAAAAGAATTACTTTTTAATGATTTATCTCCCTACCTAGCTCAACTTTACAATTATGACATTGAAATATTTAATAAAGTAATAGTTTTAGTTATAAATAGGAAATTTAAATAGTATTATGAAAGTATTTAAAAGTATCCTGGAAACAATATCTAATACACCAGTTATTAGATTAGATGATTTATACCAAAATCAAAAATCTGAGATTTATGGAAAAATTGAAAGCTTAAGCCCTGGAGGGAGTATTAAGGATAGAATTTGCTTAAACATGATAAATAAAGCTGAAGAGGATGGAATAATAAGTCCAGAAAAAACTACAATTGTTGAACCCACTAGTGGAAATACAGGAATTGGACTTGCTTTAGTTTGTGCAGCAAAGGGGTACAAGCTAATTTTAACAATGCCAGAAGATATGAGTGAAGAAAGAAGAATGATGTTGACTGCATATGGAGCAGAGGTAATATTGACTCCAAAAGAATTACAAATGCAGGGCTCTATTGATAAGGCCAAAGAAATAATAGGTAAAACAGAAGATTCATACTCTCCTAAACAATTTGAAAATGACAATAATCCGGAAATTCATAAAAAAACGACAGCTATAGAAATCATAGAACAAATGAATGGTGATATTGATGCATTTGTTGCTGGGGTTGGAACTGGTGGAACAATCTCAGGTGTTGGAGAAGTTTTAAAAGAAAAAATTGAAAATATTAAAATTATTGCTGTCGAACCAGATGAGTGCCCTACTCTAACTGATGGTACGGCTAATCCACATTTAATACAAGGGATTGGTGCAGGATTTGTTCCAGAGACTTTAAATCAAGCAGCCTATGATGAAATTTTAAAAATAAAGGGGCAAAATGCTATTGAAATGACTAAAAAGTTATCAAAAGATCATGGTATTTTTGTTGGAATATCTGCAGGCGCAAATGTATTAGCCTCAATTGAAATAGCTAAAAAATTGCCTCCAAACTCTAGGGTGGTTACGATATTATGTGACACTGGTGAAAGATACTTAAGTACCGGTATCTTTAACTAGAATTATTAGTTATATTTCTAATATGAACTCAGGTTTTTTAAAAAATTTATTTGTATGGTTTATTATCTTTGCATCTTTAATGGGTGCATACCAAATTCTGTCTGAAGGGAAGAAAAACACGACAGAGATTCAATATAGTGAATTCCTAAGCAGAGTAGATTCTGGCGAAGTTTTAGAAGTTGAAATCAAGGGAAATCAAATTAATGGTCAATATATTCCTATTAATGGTTCGGGTGGAACAGTCTATTTTGAAACTTATGGGCCTGCAGGGGATGATCTTTTAAAGCAAATGACTGAAAAAAGGGTAAATTTTAAATTTATTTCTACCCAAGAAAGTGGTTTCCTTGCTTTTTTAATCAATTGGGCCCCAATGATAATTCTAATTGCACTTATGATTTTCTTCATAAGACAAATTCAGGCTGGTGGTAGAGGTGCTATGAGCTTTGGGAAGAGTAGAGCAAAAATGCTTTCAAAAGAAGATAATAAAAAAACATTTGCCGATGTAGCAGGAATTGATGAGGCCAAAGATGAAGTTCAAGAAATAGTTGATTTTTTGAAAAACCCTAAAAAATTTACTAAGTTGGGCGGTAGAATTCCAAAGGGAATCTTGCTTGTTGGTTCACCTGGAACAGGGAAAACTTTACTTGCAAAAGCTATCGCAGGTGAAGCTGGAGTTCCTTTTTTCATAATCAGTGGTAGTGATTTTGTAGAGATGTTTGTTGGAGTTGGTGCATCTAGAGTTAGAGATTTGTTTGCACAAGCTAAGAAAAATTCGCCTTGTATAATTTTTGTGGACGAATTAGATGCAGTTGGCAGACACAGAGGTGCAGGTCTTGGCGGTGGTCATGATGAAAGAGAGCAGACACTAAACCAATTATTAGTAGAAATGGATGGCTTTGAAGCTACTGAGGGAATTATTGTTATGGCAGCAACTAATAGGCCTGATGTTCTTGATCCTGCTATATTAAGACCTGGCAGATTTGATAGACAGGTTGTTGTACCTAAACCTGATGTCAAAGGTCGCGAAGAGATATTAAAAGTTCATTCTAAAAATGTTCCACTGGACTCTGATGTAGAACTAAATACTGTTGCTAGGTCAACTCCTGGTTTCTCTGGTGCGGATTTAGAAAATCTAATTAATGAAGCTGCTATCAGAGCAGCTAGAGAATCCCATACTAAAATTTCTATGAATGACATAGAGTTTGCTAAAGATAAAGTTATCATGGGAAGTGAAAGAAAAAGTCTTGTTATCAATGATCATGAAAGGAAAGTAACCGCATATCATGAAGCTGGTCATGCTTTAGTAGCTAAGCTAACTCCTGGGACAGACCCTGTACATAAAGTAACAATTATTCCAAGAGGTATGGCTCTAGGATTAACAATGCAAATACCTATTGAGGACAAATACATGATGTCTCGAGATTATTTATTAAAAACAATCAATATATTGCTTGCAGGACGTGCTGCTGAAGAAATAATTTTTAATGAAAGGACTACAGGTGCAGGTAATGATTTAGAAAGAGCATCTGAAATTGCTCGAAAAATGGTTACAGAATGGGGAATGTCTGAAAAAGTTGGTCCCATTAGATTAACAAAAAAAGAGGGTGAAGTTTTTTTAGGAAAAGAAATGTCAACTGGCAGCCAATTAAGCCCCACTACAAGTGAAATAATAGATAGCGAAATAAAAAGTATTATTGTTAATGCTAACAACGAAGCTATGAACCTTCTTAAAGAAAACGAAAAATTTCTCCACGACCTAGCCAATTTGCTTCTCGAGCAAGAGGTTGTTGATTCAAAAGAGCTTAATAAGCTTTTAGGAATAGAAGAAGAAATCAAATCACCTCCTAGCAACAATGAACAAGAAAAAGCTTCGAACTGGTCACCTATTACACCTGAAACTACTACTGCTTTTTCAGAAATTGAGGATTAGCCCTCTTTCATGTTATTAAAAGTTCCTTCTAAAACTTTTCGTACAAACAATTTCCCTTTAGTAGTAGGAGTAATTAATATTACACCAGACTCTTTTTATGATGGTGGCAAGTATAATAATCTAAGAGATATTTATAAACTCGTGGAAAAGTATTTAGATGAAGGTGCAGATATTATTGATATTGGTGCTGAATCCACAAGGCCAGGCTCAAAAAGAGTTTCCTTTGAAGAAGAAAAAAAAAGACTATTTCCTATTGTTAGTAAAATAATAAAAAAATATAATCCAATTATTTCCCTAGATACAATGAAAAGTGAAATAGCTAAAATTGGTTTAGATCATGGTGTAGAGATAATAAATGATGCAACAGGTTTCATGTATGATCAAAGAATGCCAAAAGTTATATCTAACTATAAATGTGGTTTGATAATAAATCATACATCTGGGCTTCCTGATGTGATGCAAGCAAAAACTAATTATAGGAATCTTATCAAAGACATAATCAAATTCTTTGAATCTATCTTAGATACTTGTAAAAGGAATAAGATTCCTCTAAATACATTAGTTCTTGATCCAGGAATTGGCTTTGGAAAGACACTTAATCAAAATATTGATCTAATTAAAAAGGCTGATAGATTTAAGGTTTTTAAACGACCTATTATGTATGGAATATCAAACAAAAGTTTTATAGGTAATATCTTGAATTTAAAAAATCCTGACGAAAGAGTTAATGGTTCTGTAATTAGCTCCTTGTTTTCAATAATGAATGGAGTGAATATAATAAGAACTCATAATGTTAAAGAAACAGTTGAAATGATTAAGATGTGGAGAGCATTAAAATGATTTTTGGTACTGATGGAATAAGAGGGTTTCCACATAAAGGTTTTTTATCAAAACAAGGTCTATTAGCAATTGGTTTATCAATTGGAAAATTAATTTCAGAAAAAGACTTAGAAATAAAAAATGTTTTCATCGCATCTGATACAAGGTCCTCATCTAGTTTTGTAAAAAATAATTTAAAAAAAGGATTAAATACTTTTGGAATTGGAACTACAGATCTTGGAATACTTCCAACTTCATCTGTATCAATCATGTGTAGTAAATATCCAAAATCATATGGTATCGTCATAACAGCTTCCCATAATAATTTCAAATACAACGGAATTAAAATTTTTAACAACATAGGTGAAAAAATTAATGATAGTGAACAAAAAACCATATCAAGATCATATGATTCTTTTAAAAAGAAGAAAACTAGAGCCAGAATCAACAATAAATTAAATGTAAATTACCATAATTCTATTGATGAATATTGTGATTATATTTTAGGAAAGTATATAAATAAAAATTCCTATAAAATTGGCATTGATTTAGCTAATGGCTCCTCTTACATAGCAACAAAAAAAATAATGGGTAAGACAAAAAATAAATGTTTTTATATTGGCGATAAGCCAAATGGAAAAAATATAAATAGCAGTATTGGGGTTGAAAACACAAATCCATTGAAGCAATTGATACTAAATAAAAATCTTGATTTTGGTGTTGCTTTTGATGGAGATGCAGACAGGGTAATATTCTTGGACAGTAAGGCAAGAGAAATAAGTGGTGACAAAATGCTTAGTTTTTTATCATCAAAACTACTAAAGAAAGCTGATAAATTTGTAACAACAATTATGACAAATAATGCGATTGAGGAAAATTTATTAAAAAAGGGAATAAAAATTATTAAAACTGATGTTGGTGATAGAAATGTTTACCAATCAATGTTAAAAACTGGTTCTAACTTTGGTGGAGAAAACTCAGGTCACTATATTTTTAAAAATTTACTAAAGACCTCTGATTCAAACTTAACACTCCTTCTTATATGTAATTTTTTAAAAAAAACTAAAGATTTTAATCAAATTTATAATATAGAAATGAATCCTAGTGTATTAAAAAGTTATGATGTTATCAAAAAAGAAGATTTAGAAAAAATTATAAGTATTGTAAAATTTAAAAGAAATTTTAAAAGAAAAAATAAGGACTACTATTTAAATATAAGATATTCAGGAACTGAGAATAAAATTAGAATCCTAATACAAGGTAAGGATAAAATTACAATAAACCAGTACATAAAGGAGTTTTCAGAATTAGCAAAAGAACTTTAAGATGGAAAAAATTTTAAACATAAATGTTGATCATGTTGCAACCTTAAGACAAGCTAGGCTTGGTAAACATCCTGATCCTATAGAAGCTTGTAAGATTATAAAAAAAACCAAGGCTCATGGTATTGTTATGCATCTTAGAGAAGATAGAAGGCATATACAGGATAATGATTTATATAGATATAAATCAACTATTAATCTTCCACTTAATCTTGAAATGGCACCAACCGATGAAATGGTTTTGATTGCAAACAAAGTTAAGCCAAAAATGGTTACTTTGGTTCCCGAGAAAAGATTAGAATTAACTACGGAAGGTGGTTTAGATCTTAAAAAAAATATAAAAAAAATTCATAAAATAGTGAATAATTTAAATTCTAAAATACAAATTATGATTTTTATTGATTCAAATATTGAACAAATAGCACTAGCAAATACTCTCGGAATTCATGGGATTGAAATTAATACTGGTAAATATACTGATTCACATGGGAATCAAAAAGATATTGAGTTAAAGAAAATTAAAGAAAGTGCTAAATTCGCTCAATCACTTAATCTTTATTTAGCTGCTGGTCATGGTTTAGATTTGAAAAATATAACAAAGATTGTTTCAATAAAAGAGATAAAAGAATTTAATATAGGCCATAGTATAATAGGAGAAGCAATTTTTTCAGGACTTTATGAGTCTGTGAATAAAATTTACGCTAAAATAAACAAATGATTAAAGGTGTTGGAGTTGATAATGTTGATATTTCTAGATTGAATAAAATTTATGATAAGTGGGGTGAAAAGTTTACTAATAAAATTTTCAATACTGAAGAGCTACCTTTATACAAAGATAAAAAAAGCTTCTTAAATTCCCTGTCTGGTAAATTTGCTGCTAAAGAAGCTATAGCTAAAGCTTTAGGAAATGGTTTTAGAGATGGTTTAACATTCAAAAGTATTAAGATTATAAAATCAGCCTCTGGGAAACCAGTTGCTATAATTGAGAACAATAATAATGAAATAATGATATCAATTACACATACGGATAAAATAGCTACAGCAATAGCTATAATAAATAATAATTAATCTATGAAAAACCTTTTTGAAAAAATAATTGATCGTGAAATACCCTCTGACATAGTTTATGAGGACAATGTGTCGATAGCTTTTTATGATATTAATCCACAAGCACCTACTCATATACTGATAATTCCTAAGAAAAGAATTGAAAGACCTGACCTAATTGATAAAGCAGATGAAGAAGTTGTGGGTCACCTATTCAGTGTAGCAAGAATTATTGCAAATAAATTAAATATTTCCAAAGGTTACAGATTAGTTATGAATAATGGTGAACATGCAGGGCAAAGTGTTTTTCATATTCATTTGCATTTTTTAGCAGGGAGAAAACTTAGTTGGCCTCCAGGTTAAAATACTACAATATAAAAGAACTTGAAAAACGAAAAAATTCTACACACCCATCATTGGCAAACATCAGGGGTATTCTTTTAGAGTTAGAAAATCCACAAAAAAATCTTGGAATTACAATTGGCATAACTGGAACAAATGGTAAAGGTTCTGTTGCCAAATCCCTTTCAACCATACTCAACAATTCAAATTTAAAAACTGGTCTTTACACCTCCCCTCACCTATATTCTCTAAATGAGAGAATCTCTATAGGGGAGAAAAATATCTCAACTAAAGAACTGGATCAAATTCTTGAAGAAATTATCAAAACAGAAATAAAAGTAAATATTAAACTGAGTTTTTTCGAGTTAATAACTGTAGTAGGAATACTTTTCTTAAGTAAAAGTAAAAACATCTTTAATATATTTGAAGTTGGACTTGGCGGAAGGTTCGATGCAACTAATGTAATAGATTCAAAAATTTCAATAATAACAAATATCGCAAAAGACCATAAGGAATATCTTGGGAATACTTTATTAAAAATAGCCAAAGAAAAAATTGGCATTATTAAAAAAGATAGTTTTTTTATAACTGGAATGAAGCCTTATCCTTTTAACAGAGTTAAAAATTACATATTAAAAAAAACTAAAAATATTTATGTCTTTAGAAAAGACTTTAATATTGATTACAAAAAAGAATTTTATAAATATGAGAATTTAACTTTTAATTCAAGCTTAAAGGGAATGCATCAAATAGAAAATATGGCAATTGTTTTAAAAACCTGTTCCATAATAAAAAATAATTTTGGATTTAATCTTGAAGATGAAAATATTGTAAATTCATTAGAAAATATAAAATGGGAAGGCAGATTTAGCATTTTATCTTGGAATCCATTCAAGATTGTAGATGTAGCTCACAATCATGAAGCAATTAAAACATTGGTCCAAAATGTTAAAAAGTTAACTTCTAAAAAATTTATTGTAATACTAGGAATGTTAAATGATAAAGATCCAATAAAATGTATTAATGAATTATTGAAAATTTCAAGCAAGATAATTCTCTTTAAAGTTAATAACGAAAGGACTTTCATTCCAGATGAAATTGAAAAAAAAATAAATAATAGAAAAGTAGTTTTAGGGAATTATGAAGATTTAAAATTACACATTAAGAAAAATAAGAACACACTCTTTTGTGGGTCAATATATTTTATTGGCGATTTACTAAAAAAATATAAAAGCTTAAGAAGTTGTTAAATCTTACCAACATCTTTTAAATATTTATCAATTGAAGTCTTATTTTTAACACCCCATATTTCAATTTGCTCCAATATAGGTGATAAGGTTAATCCAAAATTAGTTATTGAATATTCAACTTTAGGAGGAACCTCTCCATAATCTTTTCTGCTTATTAATTCAGATCTTTCAAGCTCTTTTAATTGTTGTGAGAGCATTTTTACCGTTATATCACCAATAGCTCTTCTTATCTCTCCAAATCGATATTTTCTTTTTGATAACTTAGTCAAAATACATATTTTCCATTTTCCTGATATAACCTCTAGGCTTCTTTCTAAAGGGCATTCAGTAGTCAATTTTTTCATAATATTCCTCTATGCTTCTAACTTTAAATATATTATGGTCAAACTAATCTAATATTCTTTTTATACTATACTATCTTTTTTACTATTACAATCTCTTAGTCCACTAGAAGAACAATCCTAGATGGTTTATATTAGTAATAAAGGAGTGTTTTATGTCAAAAGTAGCAATAGTAATTTTAGCAGATACAGCAGGACCAGGTGATTTTGGTAGAGCTGTAAATGGTCTTATGACAGCAAAAGAATTTAAAGATGCAAATGATGAGGTTTTAATCATTTTTGATGGTGCTGGCACAAAGTGGATTAATAAATTTACAGAAGAAGGCGGAAAGTATAATGATCTGTTTGACTCAGTTAAAGATAAAGTAGCTGGAGTATGTGGCTATTGTGCTGGTGCTTTTGGTGTTACTAAAGATGCAGAATCATGTAACATTGAACAATTGAGCGAATATAATGGTCACCCTAGCTTTAAAAAATTAGTAGACGATGGTTTCACTATTATAACTTTTTAATTTTATTCTTTTTCCTATAGTCCTTACCTTTCGTTTCAAGTATGGTGCACATTTCAAAAATTCTAGAAATATTTCTCTCACCTATTTTATAATCTAGTACTAAGTCTTTTGAAGTAACTTTATACAATTTGCTATCAAGAAAAGCTAAATTTGAACTAAAGATTGTATGTTTTTTTGAGTTATATCTATTTGCTATAAGATTATCTAATACACTGGTTTCCCATTCACTCATCCTTGTAGCACCTAAATCGTCAATAACTAAAACATCAAATTTACATAATTTATCTACATATTCTTTTTCAGATTCATTTTTTACATAAATATCTTTAATATCTGAAAGCAAATCTCTGAATTGCTTAAAGAGACATTTCTTTCCATGTTGAAAAATTAATTCAGTAATTATTGAAACTGATAAATGAGTTTTGCCTGCACCAGGAGTTCCAACAAAAAAAGGAGGGGGATTGTTTGGATAATTTTTAGTGTATTCAACACTGTAATTTAAAGCATCTTGTATACTTTTATCTGTTCCAATGATTTCCCAGCCACCATTATCTAAAGTAATATTCTTACACTTACTATATCTTGCTGGGATTTTTGCAATATTATAATTATTAATTGCAATATTCTTTGGGCAAAACCTAACCTTATTATCTTCAAAAATTATATTATCATTTTGATATCCAGACTTAAACTTTACCTTAGAAAATTCACCATCTTCATAAAAGTCTAAAAGGGATAAAAACTCTTGCTCATGTGTAATAACTTTTTTTTTGAGTTTTGTATTTAGCATCTATAAATCCTCGTTAATTATTTTATCCATTTCATCAACTGTTTTTTTATAATTTTTTGTATTGAATATCCCTGTTCCAGATACGATTATATTTGACCCTACTTCTTTCAGTTTTGATATATTGTCTAATTTTATTCCTCCATCAACTTGAATAGGAATATCTAGATTATTTTTTTTTAAATAAGAATTAAGTTTTGAAATCTTAGTTAAACAACTTTTTATTAATGATTGACCAGCAAAACCGGGTTCAACCGTCATAACTAATGCCAAATCAATGTATTTGAGATTCTCAATAATTCTATTAATAGATGTTTTAGGATTTATAGCTAAGCCAAAACCTATTCCATGTTTTTTTACGAGTCTTGAGAGTTTTTTTATATTTACACAAACTTCAGAATGTACTGTTATATTTTTTACTGTTGTATTCTTATATTTTTCTACAAAAAAAGGAACAATATGATCTGGATTTTCTACCATAAAATGTAAATCTAGACCGATTTTTGATTTATTCACTAAAGAATCTAATTCACATGACCCAATTGTTATATTGGGAACAAAATGACCATCCATAATATCATAGTGTATCAATTTAATTTTAGTTTTATTTAATTCTTTAAATTCCTTCTCAAGATTCCAGAAATCCGCTGCTATTATAGATGCTGAAATAAAATTATTCATAGTTTCAGATTATAACACTATAAAATGCTTGTAGTTACTTGTTTATTAAATTCATTTTTATAGTATCATAAAAGCCATGTCGATGAATGAATTTATTTTTTCCTCTGAATCAGTAACAGAAGGACATCCGGATAAAGTTGCTGATCAAATATCTGATTCTGTGCTTGATGAAATAATAAAAGATGATCCAAATGCTCGTGTAGCTTGTGAAACACTTATTACTAGAAATAGAGTTATTCTTTCGGCTGAAATTAAATCAAATGTAAAAATTAATTATGAGGAAGTAGTAAAAAATACATTATTAGATATCGGATATGATGACGAATCAAAAGGTTTTAATGCAAATAATTGTATTATTGATCTTTATATTGAAGAACAATCTGCCGATATATCAATGGGCGTTGACCAGAAAGATTCAGATATAATTGGTGCTGGAGACCAGGGGTTGATGTTTGGATATGCAACAAATGAAAACGAAGAATGTATGCCCTATCCTATTCTTCTAGCTCACAAGTTGACCAAAGCATTAGCTGAAAAAAGGAAAAAAAATCTAATCCCCTTTTTAAGACCCGATGGTAAATCACAAGTTTCAATAAAATATAAAAATAATAAAGCAGAGTATGTTCATACTGTTCTAATTTCCAGCCAGCATTCTGATGAGGTTTCAGATAAAGATTTAAAAGAATCTATCGTTGAAGAGATTATAAAAAAAGAAATCCCAAACCATTTAATATCAGAGAAAACAAAATTTATAATTAATCCTACTGGAAGATTTGTTATTGGCGGTCCTCAAGGTGATACAGGTTTAACGGGAAGAAAAATAATTGTGGACACCTATGGTGGATGGGCAAAACATGGTGGTGGAGCTTTTTCAGGTAAAGATCCTACTAAAGTTGATAGAAGTGCATGTTACATGGCTAGATATATGGCAAAGAATATCGTAGCTTCAGGACTTCTTAATAATTGTGAAATTCAACTTGCATATGCTATAGGTAAACCAGAGCCTGTTTCATTTAATATTAATACAACTGATAGCATATCAGAAGATAAAATCGAAAATTTATTAAACAACATATTAAATATATTTAATTGTACGCCAAAAGGTATAATCGATAGTCTCAATTTACTTCGCCCAATTTATCGAGAAACTGCATCATATGGTCATTTTGGGAGAATAGATAAAGATTTTGAATGGGAAAAGGTAAATATGTCTAAAAAAATTGCTGATTTATAGTTATATTAGTTCTGTGGGAGGGTTTTTGTGAAATCAGATGTAAAAGATTTAGGTTTAAATAAACAAGGTAGAGATAGAGTTGAATGGGCCTACAGGGATATGCCAGTACTTGAAACAATTAATGTATCTATGTCTAAATCCAAACCATTAAAAAATATTAATGTTGCAGCTTGTTTACATGTAACAACTGAAACAGCAAACCTTCTAATAACATTAAAAAATGCAGGTGCTAATGTTGCATGTTGTGCATCCAACCCTCTATCTACTCAGGATGATGTTGCTGCACACCTAGTTAAAGACCATGGAATTGCAACTTTTGCTATCAAAGGAATTAACAATAGAGGCTACTATAAACATATTGTCGACTCTCTTACTATTGAACCAAACATAACAATGGATGACGGTTGTGATTTAGTTGGGCTTGTTCATAAATCGCATAAAAAGTATTTAAAAAATATAATTGGCGGGACAGAAGAGACCACAACTGGGGTTATAAGACTTAATAGTATGTCAGCAAATGGTGTTTTGAATTATCCCATAGTTGCAGTTAATAATGCTTTCACTAAACATCTTTTTGATAATAGATATGGTACAGGACAAAGTGTAATGGATAGCATCATGAGAGCAACTAATAGATTAGTTGCCGGAAAAAACTTTGTTGTTTGTGGTTATGGTTGGTGTGGTAAAGGTCTTGCAATGAGAGCCCATGGCCTAGGAGCGAATGTAATTGTAACAGAAATTGATCCAACTAAAGCATTAGAAGCAAGAATGGATGGATTTAGAGTGATGAGTGGCAATGATGCCTTTAAGATAGCTGATTTTATCTGTTCTGTTACTGGAAATATAAATGTTATTGATAAACATCATTTTAAATTAATGAAAGATGGTGCAATTGTTTCCAATGCTGGGCACTTCAATGTAGAAATAAATATCGATGCACTAAAGAAGATGTCTTCAAAAAAAAGAAGCATTAGAACAGATATTGAAGAATACACCTTGGGTAAGAAGAAGGTTTATATTTTATCAGATGGAAGATTAGTCAATCTATCAGCTGCTGAAGGTCATCCTTCTAGTGTTATGGATATGAGTTTTGCTAACCAAGCATTATGTGCAGAATATGTAGTAAAAAATCATAAAAAATTAGAAAACAAAGTATATGATGTACCTACTAGAATTGATGAAAAAGTTGCACAAATTAAACTTAAATCTATGGGCATTACTATAGACAAGTTAACTAAAGAACAAGATTTATATCTTAACTCATGGGAGAGTGGTACATAAAACTTTATGCAAAATGTTATTGATAAATTTTTAAAACAAAAACAAGTATCCAATAACAGCATTACAAATAATACCTTTAGTTCATACCAAAAAGATCTTAATCTCTTTTATAAATTTTTAAAATCAAAGAATATTGATAGTCCAAAAGATATAGACAAAGAAACAATTAAAAATTTTTATTCTTCTGAATCATTTAATTCTTATACAAGAATATGGAAAAAAAGAAATGGTCAAATTTCAAAAAGTGTAACGGGGTCTAGAAGTGAAACATCAAAAAATAGAGTAATTGCGACATTATCGAGCTTTTTTAAATATATGGTTCATAAGAAGCTAATAGAAACTTCTCCTCTAGTAAAAAGATTATCTAAATCAAATGTTGATCATCAAACACTTACAATTGAAGAGATAGAAATTATTTTTAAATATCTTAATTCTGATAGCTTTAACCAGAGTGGATCAAAAACCCCAATAAGAGATAAGGTTATAATTGAATTACTTTATTATTGTGGCTTAAGGGTAAGTGAATTAATCAACATAAAACTAATTGATTTAAAATTTAATAATGCCAACCCTCATATTATCATTATGGGTAAAGGGGCTAAGTATAGAGAGCAACCCGTCCCATCTTACAAGAATGTTCTTAACTATATAGAAACAGATAGGGAATCCATATTAAAAGGCGAAAAATCTAATTATTTATTTGTTAAATTTTATAAAAATAAAGGTGAAGATAATATTTCATTTATCTCAAGACACTCAGTCCTTAAAATTGTAAAAAAAATATGCTCTGAAGCTTTTAAAAATACAAAATTTACTATCCGTAGAAATGGGAAAGTGAAATATAAGTCGATAAGTCCCCACATGTTTAGGCATTCAATAGGTACCCATCTGCATAATGATGGTAACGATATAATTGAAATTAGAGACTTTCTAGGACATTCGTCAGTATCTACTACTGATAGATATCTGGATAAAGTTCTTGAAAAAAAAGCCATCCTTGATAACTATGGTCCATTTACTGGTGGTGAAGCTAAATGATAAATATGGAACTACTTCTTATTATCCTTCCTATTGTTTTGTTTTCATTAACTGTTCATGAATTTAGTCATGCTTACTCTGCACTTTTATTAGGAGACAATACAGCAAAATCGCTTGGAAGACTTACTTTAAATCCATTAAAACATTTAGACATATTAGGGACTCTTGCAATAATATTTATAGGTATAGGTTGGGCTAAACCAGTACCAGTAGTAATGAAAAACCTTAAGAGAGGGAGAAAAAGCCTATATATTGTTGCATTAGCAGGGCCTTTGTCTAATTTTATAATAGCTATTTTTTTTGCACTAATTTTTAATCTTTTTGGTTTTAATCCTTTAGAGGGTGGAAATCAAGACATAGCTAAATTTTTTGTTATTATGATTTATTTAAATGTTGCACTTGGTATATTTAATCTTTTACCTGTACCACCACTTGATGGTGGAAATATTATTTATAGTTTTTTGCCAGATAAAATAGCTGATAAATATGATTACTATTTAAGAAAATATTCGATTTTCTTAATTATTGTATTATTTTTCCTTATAAAATCTTATTCCTTTATTTTATTAAGTCCCATAAATTTAATAGTGGATTTATTGATACCAAATGCTATTTTCTTTCTATAATGGATATGCATGAAAATGACTCCTATAAACTAAAGCTGGATATATTTGAAGGCCCTTTGGACTTACTTCTAACATTGATAAAGGATAAGGATCTGGATATACAAGATTTATCGCTAGCTAGTGTTACACAACAATATTTGGACTATGTAGAACTTTTAAAAGAATTTAATTTTGAAAACATAGGTGAATACATAGTAATCGCAGCTGAACTAACTAGAATAAAATCAAGGTCTTTGTTGCCAACAGAAGAAGTAGAAGATGAGCTTAAAGAGGAAGAGAATGAATTAGATCTTTTAAATATGTTAAAGGAGTATAAAAAATACAGACTTTTATCAAAAGATTTAAATTCAAGGAATTTGCTCGGAAGAGATACCTTTAAACGTAATCAAGACAACTCTTTTCAAGAAAAGACTATATGGAAAGTTGAAAATACTGATGTATGGAAACTTGTCACTTCTGTTAAGAATCTTTTAAGCCAGAAAAAATATAAAGAAGTGCCAACAATTGATTTGAAAGAAGAAATTTTAAATCAAGAGGAGAGAAAGCGCGAGATTCAATTCATGATTGAAAATAATAATAGAATATCGTTTAGTGAAATTTTTAATGAAACTTTGAGTAAAGAGAATATCATTCTCTCTTTCTTAATAATTTTAGAGTTAATAAAAGAAGAGTTTGTGGATTTGGAGCAAGAAGATAATCATAAAATAACTTTCTTTAAGAGGTAAAAATATGGATGATTTAAAAAAAAAGGTTGAAGCATTAATTTTCATTAGTGATAAGCCTATAACAATAGAAGATATTCAAGAACAACTTGAAGAAGAAAAAGTAGTTATTGAAAATGTTGCTAATGATCTAGTTACAGAGTGGAACTCTCTTAACCATTCGTTTTATATAGAGAGGGCTAATAATGGTTTTCATTTCAGAACAAGAGAAAATTTTAAAGAAATGATAACAGAATATATTAATAAAAAACCTTACAAACTAAGCAAGGCAGCACTAGAGGTTTTAGGAATAATTGCAAAAAAACAACCTGTTACAAAAGTAGAAATTGACAAACTGAGAGGTGTTGATTCAATTGGTACAATCAATGTCCTTATAGATAGAGAATTAATTAAAATATCTGGCGAAAAAGATGCACCAGGAAGACCTTTTCTTTATTCAACCACTGAATTGTTTTTAGAGATCTTTAGTTTAAATAATATTAATGAGGTTCCTGATATTGAAGAATTTGCAGATGCTGATGAGTCGTTAAATCCAAAAAATGAAGTATAAAGATTTATTTAGATTTTCTATAAATCTTTTCCTGCAATTGAAACATCTTTCTTTCTTTTTCTGGATTATCATGATCGTGCCCAAGTAAATGTAAAAAACCATGAATACAAAGAATTGAAAGCTCTTTAATTAATGTATTTCCGTTTTTTTTAATATTTTTCTCACAATATTTCAACGAAATAAATATTTCTCCATATATATTATTGTAAGTATCGTCATAAAAAAAACTTAAAACATCAGTGGTTTGATAAATACTTCTATACTCAATATTTAATTTTTTCATTCTATAATCTGATATAAAATTTATGTGAATCTCTTTATTAGATAACTTTAAAAAAGTTAAACTTTTTTTCAAAATTTTTTGTAAAATTGATTTATTGAATCTTTTAGTATAGTTATTAGTGTCAGTAATTATAAGGGGCATTTAGAAAGATGATACCATTGATATCAATTGTTGGTAGACCAAATGTTGGCAAATCAACATTATTTAATAGGCTTGTAGGCCTAAGACAATCAATAATTTATAGTGAACCTGGGAGTACACGGGATTTAATTGTAAATACTTTCAATATTGATAACAAAAAGTTTAAACTTGTTGACTCTGGGGGTTTTGATAAAGATAAGGGTCATTATCCAACTTTAATTAGAGAAAAAATATTTCATATCATTAAAAAATCAAATCTTATAATACTCCTACTAGATGGTAAAAATGGACTACAAGATGAGGATCGAGAAATACTTGAATTAATAATTAAAGAAAAGAAAGATTTTGTACCTGTCGTTAATAAAATTGATTCTAAGGAATTTAACGATAATATCTCAGAATTTTACAAGCTTGGCTTAAAAGATTTTATAACTCTATCTGCAGAACATAATAGAAATATTATGCAACTCAGAAACTTTATATCCTTAAAGTTCAAACAAAATAAAGATGTTGAAAACTTAGATGCTGATGATTCAATAGCAAAAATTGCTATTATTGGTAAGCCTAATGTTGGAAAATCAACTTTAATTAATAAGCTGGCAAATGAAGATATATCAATAGTTAGTGAAATTGCAGGAACTACCAGAGATACAGTCAATATAGAGTTAATTAGAAATGATAGAAAATATATTTTTATTGATACTGCTGGTCTAAGAAGGAAAAATAAAATCAATGAAAAAGTAGAATACTATTCAACATCACGAGCTATTGATACAATTGAAAGATCAAATATTATTATTTTTCTTGTAGATTCTCAATTTGGGCCATCAAAACAAGATGCTAAAATATTAAATTTTATCAAGAGAAATAATAAAGCAATCATACTTGGAATTAATAAGTCTGATTTGCTACCTAAAGAACTAAATAAACCAGATATTATTATCGAAAAGGCATTTCAATTTTTTCCACAGATAAACTATGCTATTCCGTTAGTTCTTTCAGCATTAAAAGGGAAAAATGTCTCAAAGGTATACAAAATTATTGACTCTTTAAGTGCTAATTTAAAAGCAAGAATAAACATTAATAAATTTAATAAATTTTTGCAAAATTTGATTCAAAAATCCCAGGCTCCTGTTGATAAAGGAAGAAGGCTTAAGCTTTATTATGCAACTCAGCTATTTGGTGAACCGCCATCTTTTGTCTTACACTGTAATTTTGCAAAAAACATCCCTAATACTTATAGAAAGTTCCTTGAAAGATCGATTCGGAAAGAATTTGGTTTCTTTGGAGTAAGTATTAAATTAAGTTTTAAAACTACTAGAAATGAGTAAGTTTATTTCATTGATTATTTTATTTGCTATTATCCTTGAGTCATATTTAGCAACTGCTTTCTTTCTAGATTCATATCCCATTCTCATTCTTAATTGATTATCTTCAATTAACCTAACTATCTGATTAGATACATCTTTAGAACCTACATCCAATGAAAAACCGTTGATATTATTATCTATTGCCTCCCCTATTCCTCCTATATTAAACCCTATTACGGGCTTTCCTAAAGACATGGACTCAACAACTACTCGTGGAAAGGGGTCTGGATATCTTGAAGGAATAAAGAAAATATCAAAATCGGTAATATATGATTCAACATCACTCTTATAACCGGTAAAAATAAATTTTTTTGAAATATTAAGATTATCAACGGACTTTTTTAAATCTAACATCAATTTTTGATTAAAATAAAATGGTGTATCTCCAACTAATACAAAAATACAATCCTTCTTAAATTTGTGTGAGATTTCAGCAGCCAATTGAACGAAGTATTCAAACCCTTTTCTTGGAACAACTCTACCAGCAGTTCCAATAATAATTTTGTCTTTATCAATACTGAATTCGCTTCTAAGCTTAGCTTTAACTTTTGATGGGACATACTCATTAGTATCTATTCCATTATTAATAACGACGGCTTTTGACTGATCATTGAATTGTGATTTAGTCGCATTAGATACACAAATTATTCTTTTAACAAAATCAATTTTTGAACATGTATTTAAAAGCCATTTTAAAAAGAAATTACTTTGAATATTTCTAACATGCCATATAATTTCAATTTTATATACTAACCCTACTAATGCCCCAAATATTTTGGCTTGAGTTCCATTACAATAAATTAAATCTATTTTTTCATCCTTTATAATCTTTTTCATTTGAAAAAGCATTACAAAAAGTCGTATTATGTTAATAATTAAGTCAATAAAAAAAATTGAAATTTTCTTGCCAAAAAAACTAAAATTTTGTTTTTTTAAGTTTTCTGGGAAATTTGGTCTTACTATTTCATTAACATCTAAATTAGCTTTTTTAAGATTATCAGAAAAAATATTTTTTGATGGTATTAAAACATTTACATTAAAGTTTTTATAATCAAAGTGTTTTAATAAATAGTAAAGGCTTCTACCAGGACCTCCATCACGAATGGAATGATTTATAAATAATATATTTTTTCTCACAATAACAAAATAACATAATAAAGCATATTTTTATGTAACTTGACAATTACGGGAATTAGAAGAAAATATGACTTAATATTTTATTATGGAAAAATCTAAATATATTTGGTACAACGGGAAATTCGTTCCTTGGGAAAAAGCTACTACTCATGTTTTAAGTCATGGATTACACTATGGATCTGGAATTTTCGAGGGTATTAGAGCATATTCTAACAAAAAAGATACTTACATATTCAGACTTAAAGAACACTATGATAGATTTTACAATTCAGCAAAAGTAGCATTTATAAAATTACCTTATACTCAAAAGATTCTAGAAGAAGCAACAATTAAGCTTCTAAAGAAGAATGGTTTAAAAGATTGCTATATTAGACCCTTGGCATTTATTGGAGAAGGAGCTATTGGAATTAATCCTGGCTCAAATAAAGTTAATATAATTATCGCTGCATTTAAATGGGGTACTTATTTAGGTGATGAAGGAGTAAGGAAAGGAATAAGAACGAAAATATCATCTTTTGCTAGAATGGGTGTTAATTCTTTCATGACAAAATCTAAGATCTCAGGAAATTATATAAATTCTGTCTTTGCTAAAAGAGAAGCACTTCTATCTGGATATGATGAAGCATTAATGTTAGATACTGATGGATATGTAGCAGAAGGTACAGGAGAAAACATTTTTATAGTTCGTGATGGAGTTATAAAAACTACACCAATAACTACAGTTCTTGAAGGTATAACTAGAAACTGTGTCCTTTCTATTGCAAAAAATAACAATATAAAGGTTATAGAACAAAAATTTACAAGAGATGAATTATATATTGCAGATGAAGTGTTTTTGTCTGGTACAGCTGCAGAGATTACACCAGTTAGGGAAGTAGATAATAGAAAAATTGGTAAGGGTAAGCCAGGTAAGATAACTAAAATGATTCAAAATCAATATTTAGAAATGGTTAAGGGAATTTCTAACCCAAATAATCCATATTTAACGAAAATTTAAAAACCTAAGTATTTTATTAAAGTCATAACACCAAATCCTGTAGCTCCTGGTGCCAACCAGTTTCTTTTTGTATCTATATAAGCTGGTCCTGCAATATCAATGTGTGACCAAGGTATGTTTTTATCAACAAAAAATTGTAAAAACATTGCAGCTGTAGTTGCACCACCATATCTAGTTGAAGCAGAGTTTTTAATATCTGCTATATTACTTTCGATTGATGGCCTCAAATCCTCATCTAGGGGCAACTGCCAAATTTTTTCACCTGTATCAAGTGATGTTTTCAATATTTTATCTGCTTGTTTTTGAGTATTTGAGAATAATCCTGCTGTAAAGTTACCTAGAGCAACCATACATGCACCGGTAAGTGTAGCTAAGTCAATCATCTCATCTACCCCTAATTTATTTGTATATTCGATTGCATCAGACAGAATAACCCTTCCCTCTGCATCAGTGTTAATAACCTCTATAGTTTTCCCACTTAAACCATTCACTATATCGTCAGGCTTGTATGCATTTGGACCAAGCATGTTTTCTGCAGTAGGTACTATGCCATGTACTTCAATATTCTCTGGTTGAAGTTGACCAAGTGACTCAAAAACTCCGAGCACACACCCGGCTCCAGCCATATCCATCTTCATGGTTAACATATAATCAGCTGGCTTAATAGATAGACCACCACTATCATAAGTCATTCCCTTTCCAATTAGAGCAACTTTCCTTAATTTTTTCTTCGTAGATTTTCCTTTATAAATAAGGTGTATAAATCTTGGAAGGTTTGAACTTCCCTTTCCAACATCCCAAATACCATTCATTCCTTTTTTTCTGAGTTGAACATGGTCTAGAACTTTGCACGAAATATTTTTATTTTTCGCAATTAATTTCGAATACTCAGCCATTTTTTCTGGTGTTAGAACAAAAGGCTGCTCATTAACAAGATTCCTTGTCATGTTAACACCTTTGGAAACACCTTGAACTCGTCTGAGAATACAATCAAAAACATTAGTTTTTATTGAATCAAGAACAATATTTATATTTAAATCATTTAAATTAGCTTTTTTTGTTTTGTATTTATCAAAGGCATAATGACCATTATAAAGACCTAAAAATACATTTTCACAATCATCTCTAGTAAAAGAGCTTGGCAAAGATATATCAATTGACGACATTTTATTCTTCAATAATGTCAGCTTGTAGGTTATTGAAGAGGATATCCTAAAAATTTTTTCATTTGATAACTCTTTTTTATCTCCAAGGCCTAAGATTGTTAACCTAACATTTTGACCATTTAAGATTATGTTAAATGTTAAAGATTCATTGTATGAACCCTCAAAATTATTAATATCAACTTCTTGGATTATTATATCTTTATGAAGAGGATATTTTTTTGTTAAAGACTTTATTTCATTCTTAGTAACAAAATGAAATACATCATTATATAAAGTTTCTGATTTAGATAAATTAAAATTTAAAGACATATCAAATTATAACTAAACTTTGAGAAATCTGTATAATATAAATTATGGGTGATTCATCTATATTTCTGGCTTTTAGTGCTGGACTAATATCCTTTTTTTCACCTTGTATATTTCCACTTTTTCCAATTTACCTCTCAACACTTAAAAATGAAGGTAATAATTCTTCATCTGCATTGGTTTTAAATACACTTATTTTTACTATTTCATTTTCAGTTATTTTTTTATTATTAGCTCTTACAACTACTTCGATTGGCTTATTTCTTAACCTAAATAAAATTATATTAATTAAATTTTCTGGAGCACTAATAATGTTCTTTGGATTAATCAATTTAAATTTAATAAAATTGGATTTTTTAAATAAAAATTATAGTTTTTCATATTTTGATAGATTAAAGCTTTTTAAACCAATTGTCCTTGGACTCTCATTTGGACTTGCATGGACCCCATGTATAGGACCTATATTGGCCTCTATTCTTTCATATTCTGCTGCTGGAAAAAATTATACTAATTCCCTTATAATGTTGGGAGTCTATTCAATCGGTCTTGGCATACCTTTCTTGTTTGGCTCTCTTGGATATAAAAATGTAATGTCTAAATTAAATAAAAATATTAAAATTTATAAAATTTTTAATATTTTAATGGGTCTTTTATTGTTAATATTTGGTTTCCTTGTTTATAACAACAAGATATATATTTTAAATATATATTCACAAAAGTTTCTTAATTACTTTAATTAAAAATTTACTTTGAAAAAGGCCGAAAAAATTATATTCTATACTAGTATTTATTTCATTAAATTACTAAGGAGTATATATTATGAGCGAAAATAATAGAAGACAAGAAGCATTAGATTATCATTCAAATGATCCAAGTGGTAAAATTGAAATTAAAGTTACTAAAGAAGCAGAAACCCAGGACCAGCTTTCATTAGCTTACTCACCTTGGGTTGCTGAACCATGTAAAGAAATTCATGAAGATATACAAAATGTCTACAAATATACTAACAAGGGAAATCTTGTTGCTGTTGTATCTAATGGAACTGCAGTTTTAGGACTTGGAGATTTAGGTCCTGAAGCAAGTAAACCAGTTATGGAAGGTAAGGCTGTTTTATTTAAGAGATTTGCTCAAGTTGATGCATTTGATATAGAGATAGCAACGACAGATGTTGATGAAATTATAAGAACTGTAGAAATATTAGGACCTACTTTTGGTGGCATAAACTTAGAGGATATTAAAGCTCCAGAATGCTTTAGAATTGAAGATGAGCTAAAAGAAAAAATGAATATTCCAGTTTTTCATGACGACCAACACGGAACTGCAATAATATCTGGTGCAGGTTTAGTTAATGCTGTAGAACTTGTGAATAAAAAAATGTCAGATATTAAAATCAATATTAATGGTGCAGGTGCCTCAGCAATATCTTGTGCACGACTTTTTGTAACGCTTGGAGCAAATCCAAACAATATCCTAATGTGTGACAGTAAGGGTGTCATATACAAGGGAAGAGAAGGTTTAAATAAACAAAAAGAAGAATTCGCCGTTGAGACTGACTGTAGGTCACTAGATGATACTTTCGATGGAGCAGATGTTTTCATTGGCCTTTCTATAGGAAATGTTGTTTCTAAAGAGATGATTTTAAAAATGAATGAAAACCCTATTGTCTTTGCTATGGCAAATCCTGATCCTGAAATATCTCCAAAAGATGCCTTTGAGGCAAGGCAAGATATTATAATGGCGACTGGTAGAACCGATTACCCAAATCAAGTTAATAATGTTCTTGGATTTCCTTTCATTTTCAGAGGAGCACTAGATGTTGCTGCTACAGACATAAATGAAGAAATGAAAGTTGCTGCATCTATTGCATTAGCAAAATTAGCTAAATTAGGTGCCGGGCCTGAAATTGCTAAAAAACATAATAGAAGTGAGCTAGTTTATGGGAAAGAATATATTGTTCCTTCTCCATTCGATCCAAGGGTGCTGGTATGGGAATCTTATGCAGTTGCAAAAGCTGCAATAGAAACTGGTGTAGCTAGAATTAATCTTGATTTAAAAGAGTATAAGTCAAAATTAGAAAAGATGGCTGGAGTAGAACCTCAAGATATTGACTTGTAAAGGTATGTTTTTTAAAAAAATTAATTTAATTATTTTTTTTTTCTTAACTACTCAAAGTTTTGCATTAAATATCTCTAGTGACTCAGCGGCATTTTTAAACTCCTTAAATGGATCAACGAAAGAAGCTTATGAATATGCTATAAAGAATCCTGATATCCTTGATAATTTTTCTTGTTATTGTGGATGTGAAAAGATTAAACATACTAGTAATAAAAGCTGTTTCATAAAAGACATTGATCAGAATAACAATATGATTACACTAACCTCACACAGTGTTAACTGTCCGATATGTATAGATGTAGCATTGACAGTCAAATACTTATTAAAAGATGGATTTACTTTTAAAGAAATCAAGAAATTATTAGATAATGCCTATAAAGATTATCCTTCTACTAATACAGAGCTAAAAAACAATGATGAGTGTTGTTCTGAAAAAAGTTAATTTATTTCTTTTCGTTTATTTATTTTTATCCACTTTTGTATTTAGTGGAGATTTAAATTTTATAAAAATCAATAAAAGAGTAAATGAATCTTTAAGCTTAAAAAGCTTGGTTGATAAAATGGATTCATCTAATGAAGATAACAGTCTCAACATTAAAGATTTAAATGGATTCATAATCTTGAATTTTTGGGCTTCTTGGTGTGGCCCATGTGAAGATGAAATTAAAGATATAAATGAATTTATAGATTTAAGAAATACTCTTCATCCTGATGTTAAAATCTATGGAATAAACATTTTTGATAACAAGAAAGATGCTTTAAGTTTCAAAAGAAAAAATCCAATGGATTATCCTAACTTTTATGATTCTACCAACACAATTCCTGTTTTTTTTGGAATCTCAGGTGTTCCTGAAACTTATTTTCTAAAAGATAATCTAATAATCTATAAATATGTGGGTAAAATAAATTCTGATGATCTACTTAAAGGTATTAACAAAGCGAAATCATTTAATAATTAGCTTAATCTTTCTATTGTTTAGTATTCAAGCCACAGCAAATGATAGTTCAGACTTGTATGAAATATCAAATGAATTAATGTGTCCAGTGTGTCAGGGACAAACTGTAGCAGAGTCAAATTCAAAGTTGGCAATTTCAATGAGAGATGTTATAAAACAGAAAATTACTGAAGGTAAAAGCAAAAAAGAAATTTTAAACTACTTTACAGAAATTTATGGTGACAATATTCTGGCAACTCCACCAGTTAAAGGCCTAAACATTTTGCTATATTTCGTACCCATTCTTTTTTTAATTATAAGTATTTTTTATTGGTTAAAGAAGGTTAAAAGGTAGTGGAATTAATTAAAGAAAGGATCGAAGTAATTAAACATGGTAATGATAGCGGCAGCTTTATTGCATATTGGACATCTAACACACTCAGAGCAAACAATAATTATTCACTTAAATTTGCATCTGAAATAGCATTGGAAAAAAATTTACCACTAAAAATTTTTTTTTATCATAATGAATCTCATTACAATTGTATTGATAGACATACAATTGTTCTTTTAAGTGGATTAATAGAACTTGTTCATGAATTAAATTATTTTGGCCATGAATTAGAATTTGTTAACACCATTGATGGTTTAGAAGGATTAAATTTAACTGATTGTCATACTATAATAATTGATAAAACCTATACCAAAAGATCAAATGACTATACTTTGGAATTATTAAAGAATTATGATACAAATATAATATCAATTGACAATCTTTACCTGCCAGCAAAACTTATCTCAAATAAACAAGAATATTCTGCTGCAACATTTAGAAGAAAGTACTATAAGACGACTAGCTCATTAATAGATCTAACTTTTGACATATCTAGAGAATTATCCAAGGTAAAACGAATCAAATCAGTTGAAAATACTAAAGAAAAAATATTAAAAGCATTGGCTAATTTAAAAGATAAATTTATTGAAACTGTAAATTTAAACAAGAACGGTGCATATACATCAAAAGAAAATCTTAATGTTTTTTTGATTGAAAATTTATCGAATTATGAAGAAAATAGTAGTAAACCAGAATTTGAGTTTGTTTCTAAATTGAGCAAGGACTTGCATTATGGTTTTATATCGCCTGCATATATAATTAAAGAATTAATTTTAAGAAAATTGGATTTTTCATCATCCTTCATAGAGCAACTATTAATTAGAAGGGAGCTTTCTTTTAATTACACTTTAAATAATAAAAACTATAATAATGTAAATGGTTTGCCTGATTGGTCATTAAAGACTTTAAATGATCACTCTTCAGATGAAAGAGAATATGTCTACAACTTTAGTGACTTTGAAGATGCAAAAACTCATGATGAATATTGGAATGCAGCACAAAATGAAATGCTTCGCTCTGGATATATGCACGGGTACATGAGAATGTACTGGGGAAAGAAGATTCTGGAATGGTCTGACAGCTTTAAAGAAGCACATAGTATTGCACTTAAACTAAACAATAAATATCAACTAGACGGAAGAAGTCCAAATGGATATGTAGGGGTTTCTTGGTGTTATGGTCTCCATGATCGTGGATGGAAAGAAAGAGAGGTTTTTGGGAAAATCCGTTATATGAATAAGAACGGTCTAGATAGAAAATTTGATATGCAAAGATATGTTGATAGAGTAGGAAAATTATGAAATCTGAAGAAATATATAATCAATTAATTCAATTTGCTAAATCTGAACATTTACTTAATGAAGCTAAAGAAGCATTTTATCTTTGGAATTTAAACCCCTACTCTGTTCTAGATTTAACATCATATGAAACTAGAAATTCTGATGAATTCGATGCATTTATTGACTGGTTTATTTTTGATTATAATTTAATAAGCTTTCAGAAAAGTATTATTTCAATATATTACAAAGAGAATAACAATGAATATATAAAAGACTTAATAAATTCCTATAGGTCTATTTACAAAATTCTAAGCAATCATGATAACTACTATATACTTGAAGACCTTATAATAAATAAAAAAATTACTATATATAATCAAAATGAATTTAAAATTAATGATGTTTTGTCCATTAGAATTAACTCTAAAAATGCAGAAGATCATGTTGTTGGTAAAATCGAAGTTTTTAAGGATTTCATAACTAAAGATTTAATTAAAAATATAACCAACTTTAAAACAAAAGATGATTTCGAATCAACTACTTCTTATTTAAAGACTAATTATTACTTATTAAATTATTTGATTAAAAAAAGTGCTAAAGAGTTCTCTGAAACCTATCCATCAAATGTAATATTATTTAAAGAATTTAATGTAAAGAACAGAAAAGAGATTGAGAAAATCATTTCAAAAAAGAAATTTTTTAAAAAAATGCATAGCGATAAAGATGCATCAGTATTCAACCTTGTAGACGACCAAATGAATTACAGTCCAGGAAGTGTTGAAATAAGCAACAGCAAGATTGTTTTTACTTCCTTTACAAATTCAGATCTAGACCATGTATTAAATGATATTGGGCTTGAGGAATATATTTCACCAAGCCATATTAGTGATCCAAGCGAGGTATGGCTTAATACTAAACTTAAACTTCTAGACGATTTAACACCCTTAGAAGCAATAAAGCACAAAAAATACAATCAAATCCTTGAGGGAATATTAGAAGATATCTTTAGTATTCATGTAGGTAGAGAAGATGAAAATGAAATCAGTCTTGACCCTTATTATATCAAAAAAAAATTAGATATTTAATCTAAATACTTTTGAAAACTCCTACTATGTTTGTAATATGTAAATGTTCCAACTTTGTAGGAAATAAAGACTGGTATGTTGACATTAATATACTCTGAGTTGTTAAGCTTATTAAAATCCAAAAGATTTAATGTCTTGGATAAAATGTCATTATTCACAATTGAATCTGATGCTACTAAAATAAAAACAGACTTATCATCTATAATCTGCTTATTTTTTTGATTAATGTTATACGTTTTAATTTCATTATCAAAAATATAAATAGAATAATTTGGGATATCTTCAAAGTTTATAATTTTATATATTTCTTCTTTTAAATCGAAATAATTTTTTATATCTAGAGTCTGATTAAAATTTGAAATAGTTCCATTATAGATAATTGAAAAATTTGGAATACTACTATTGACTAAAATTGATTTTAAATTCTCAACAACTATGCCTGAAATAACTGAATCAAAACTTAATTTAGTACACTCCTGAGCTTTGAAAAAAATATTACTGGCTTTAACCTGAATATTGTTAAGGGATACGCATTTTCTTAAAGCGCTTGAATTTAGTAGCTTATTTATCTTTTCAGGTTTACTTGATTTTGATAATATAGAAAATATTGTGGGATCAAAAGATCCTTTAGATATTTTATTATAGTTTTTTAATATTAAAAAAGCATCTACAAAGTAATCTGGTGCAGAAACTTGTGAATTTCTCTCTAAATTATTAAACCTTGAAACAAAAGAATCGGAATCGTTTACATCAATTACAGAGAATATGGCATCCAATTTCCTCTCTATCAAATCATCTAGCTCATTAGAAATTTCATCATTAGTAAAAATTATTAATTTCTTATCTATTAAATTATATTCTTTCGTGATACCATATGAATTTGAATGAAGGATGAAGAAAAATAGAGTTAAAACTAAAAAGCGCATTAATGATAAATTCTAACTTAAACAATGATACAATCCAAAAATCTTTTGAAATCGTTCCACCTAGATATTTGATTTCTGATAGTTTTGTAAATAAAATTCTTAAGTACGAAAAGAATTTTGACTTTTTAGACATTACTTGTTGTCCAATGGCTACATTAAGAATAAATCCAATAGCTGTAGCACACAAGCTTATATTAAAGGGAGTTGATCCGAAAAAATTAATTGTTAATTTTTCATCAAGAGATAGAAACTCCTTGGCTCTTCAAAGCGAAATATTTGGAGCACTTTCAATGAAACTAAAAAATATTCTTATCGTTAAAGGTGATCCAATTTCATATGGGAATACAAAAAAGTCTAAAGAGGTCTTTGAATTAACTACAGACGAAATGATTAGTAATGTAAACAAAATCAAAAAAGGGCTTGATTTTAACAATAATGAAACCAAGTCTAAAATGAATATTAATATCTTTTCTGCATTAAATATTAATAGGTCTTTCAATAAAATAAAAACAACTATTGAGAAAAGGCTCAAAAGAGGATCAAAATTTTTTATTACTCAACCAATTTACTCTGAAAGTGATTTTGAGAAAATTATAAAATTATCTGATAGTAAAGATTATAAAATTTTTGCAGGGGTTCTACCTGTTAAAAACAAAAGAATCCTTAATAATTTGCTCAAAAAATTAGGTGGTATTTCAATAGATTCTCCTCATTTAATGGATTTAGCAAAATATGATGATAAAAAAATTCATTCTTACTCAAGTAACCATCTAAAAAAGTTAATTAAAATATACAAAACAAATTTAGATGGTCTTCATTTAATGACATCAGGATCTATAATTGAAGCATCTAATTTAGTTAAAAATTTATAATGCCAGATACAAAAAAAACATTTAATTCAATTTCGCATGTTTATAATCTTATTAATAATATTATAAGTCTAGGAAAGCATAAAAAATGGAAAAAAAGATTAGTCCTCGGCCATACTATAAAGGGGAATGTCCTTGATATAGCAACTGGCACTGGTGATATTATTTTTTTAATAGAGGAATATTGGAAAGAATCTGCTCTTTATGCAACTGACCCTTCCAATAAAATGCTAGACCTTGCGATTAAAAAAAATGTTAAAAAAAATGTTATTTTTAGCGAAAATTATTGTGAAGATCTACATTTTGATAATAATTTTTTTGATTTTGTGACGATTTCTTTTGGTATTAGAAATACAAAATCAATTAATAATGCTTTGACTGAATGTAAAAGAGTCATGAAGAAAGGAGCAACGTTGAAAATTATGGAATTTTCAAAAAGTGAAAATATTTTCCTATCTTTACTAACAACTACTTATTTATTTCTAATAATTCCATTCATAGGGCTCTTGTTTGGGAAATTTAAAGAATACTATTATCTTTCATCTTCAATAAGTAATTTTTACACTCCAAAACAGTTTGAAGAGATATTGTTAGACAGTGGATTCCGAATAAAAGAAATCGATACATTTAATTTAGGACTTGTAACGATATATACAGCTACTAAACCTTAAAAGTTTCTAATATGTTGTTTTGATATTGTTCAACAAATTCTTTCTCTAAATAATAATGAGGTGCAGTAAGTATTGGTAAATCTAAATATTTTTTATACTCCTCAAGTTTTTCTAATACCTCAATTTGAGATCCGACAATAGAAAAAGAAGTTACCATCTCATCACTTACATTGTCCATCATTCCTCTTGGGTTATTATTAAAAAATTCATTTCTAATTTTATTTATATTTTCTTCAAAACCCAAATCAATGAATGGTTTAGAATAAGCTTTGACAGTAGCATAAAATGCTATTGTTCCTCTTGCATCATTTATTGCTTTTGCTTTATTGTTATTAATGGAACATAAAATTATAGACTTTGTACTTTTCGAATTATTAACTCTAAGTGGTTGTATATATTTTTTTAAATAATCAAGTGAACAAACAACATGTCCCAAATATCCACTAAATTCCGTAAATGCAGTTTTAACCATCTTAGGACCTATTCCAGCTAAATATATTGGTATTTCCTGTCTAAGTGGCTTAAATGGCCTTCTAAAGCTCTTCAAATCTATAGTATTGTAAAGATCACGATAATTAATGTCCTCTCCTGACATCAAAGACTTCTCAATTTTCCTTGTAATTTTAATAAAAGACTTAATTCTTTCAGAAGGATTATCAAAATCTTCTAGACCATGCCATTTTCTATTAGTATTAATGGCACCAGATCCAATACCAAATAAAAACCTACCGTTAGATAATTCATCTATATCTAATGCGGATATCAATGTTGATAGTGGACTTCTAGTGAAAGCGAGAGTTACTGCGGAACCAATTTTTATCTTCTTAGTAATGCTAGCTATATATGTTAGCTGTTCAAAAGAAGATCTATAAAGTTCCGTAACCCAAGCTGAATGAAAATTGTACTTTTCAGCTTTTGTTATTACATTGTTTATATTCTGAAAGCTATTAGGGTCAAGTATGATTCCAAGCTTATTATCCATAATTCAAAAAATTATTCAGCAGCTTTCTCTTCTAATTCAGGCTCTTCAATCTTTTCAACTTTATTAAACGGAACATCTAAGCCAACAAGCTCTATTAATGACATTGGTGCAGCATCACCTCTTCTAGGAGCTAATTTTATAACTCTTGTATATCCACCTGGTCTATCGTTAAAACTGGGCGCTATTGTATCAAACAAATTAGCTAGTACATCTCTGTCTTTAATTTTAGCATTTACTAGTCTTCTTGCATGAAGGCTATTCTTTTTTGCGGTTGTGATAAGCCTTTCTGAAAATCTTTTTAGTTCTTTAGCTCGAGCATCAGTTGTAACAATTCTCCCATGTCTGAAAAGTTCAGTAGAAAGGTTCCTTAATAAAGATAATCTATGCTCTGTCTTTAGACCTAATTTTCCTTTTCTTACTCTATGTCTCATTATGCTTCCTCTGGGATATCACCATTGCCAACGTCTTCTTTAGCTTTTCTCTGCTCATAATATAAATCTTTGTTTATTTCTTCACCTAATTTTATATTGAATGATAAAACTACATCTCTGACTTCATTTAACGATCTTTTACCAAAATTTTCAAGGTTTAGCAAATCCTCTTCGTTCAATTGTATTAAATCTCCCAAGTATTTTATATTCGCCTTTTCAAGACAATTTAAGGATCTTGCAGAAAAATCTAACTCTTCAACTCTTGTAAAGAGAACATCTTCAGAACCTATTATTTCGTCACTTTCATCTTCAATTATAGGAATAGAATCAATTTCTTCCTCATCAAAATTAACGAATACTGTCATTTGATCTTTTATGATTTTAGCAGAATATGCTACAGCATCTTCAGGAATAATTGTTCCATTTGTCCATACCTCAATAGTTAATTTCTCATAATCTGTACGTCTACCAACTCTAGCAGCTGTAACATTATAGTTAACTTTTTTAATTGGAGAGAAAATTGCATCAATTGGAATGTCTCCAATTGAATGAGATCCATCATCTCTGGATTCAGTAGTTACATATCCTCGACCCATCTCAATAGTAAGTTCCATATCCAATTTAGCACTTTCAGATAAAGTGGCGATAAACTGCTCAGGATTAACTATTTCAACATGTTGATTTGTCTCTATGTCCTTCGCTGTTACCTCACCTTCTCCTGCATAGCTTAAATTTAAAGTTTGAGGCTCGTAAGTATCCATTTTTAAACTAATTTGTTTCAAATTTAAAATAATTTCAGTTACATCTTCTTTTATTCCTGTAATTGTCGAAAATTCATGCTGAACACCATCAATTTTAATTTTCGTTATCGCAGGACCTTGAATAGATGAAAGTAGAGTTCTTCTTAAAGAATTCCCTATTGTGAGACCATAACCTTTCTCTAAAGGCTGGCATACAAACTTACCATAAGTATCACTTTTGGATTTCTGTTCAATTTGTATAGATTTTGGCTTATATAAGCCTATCCAATTTCTTTGAAATTCCATAAATTCTCCTAAAGTTTAGAATAAAATTCAATTATAAGCTGTTCGTCAATAGGCAGCTTAAAGTCTTCCCTTGTAGGTAACCTTTTAACTTTACCGGTGAGTTTCTCTGAATCTAATTCAAGCCAATCAACTACACCTCTTCTTGCTACAGATTCGATTGATTCTTTAATTCTTTTTGATTCCTTACTCTTTTCTCTAACTTCAATAATATCATCAAGGGATATTAAATATGATGGGATATCAACCTTCTTACCATTAACAAGTATATGGCCATGGTTAACAAACTGTCTAGCTTCGCTTCTTGAACTTAAAAAACCAAGCCTGTAAACAGCATTGTCCAACCTTCTTTCTAAATTTGCGATTAAATTATCCCCTGTAACACCAGGCTGGTTATTTGATTTTGTAAAGTTAATCCTAAACTGCTTTTCTGTTAAACCAAATATTCTTTTTAATTTTTGTTTTTCTCGAAGCCTAATTGCATACTCAGAGGATTTTTGTCTATATTTGGCTTGAGACTGGCCAGGTAAAATAGTCAACCTTCTTGCAGCCTTATCGGTATAAGATCTATCACCTTTTAAGAAAAGCTCTTGCCCTTCTCTTCTTGATAATTTTGTTGTTGGTCCTGTATATCTAGCCAAATTTTTCCCCTATACCCTTCTCTTTGCTGGAGGTCTACAACCGTTGTGTGGCAAAGGTGTTACATCTTTGATTAAATCAATTTTAATTCCAGCTGCTTGTATTGATCTAATTGCTGTTTCTCTTCCTGGACCAGGTCCTTTCACAAATACAGAAATTGTTTTCATTCCAAAATCAGCAGCTTTTTTTGCAGCATCCTCAGCTGCGAGCTGTGCAGCAAATGGAGTTCCTTTCCTTGTACCTTTAAAACCTTTTTTTCCACCAGCCGCCCAAGAAATTACATTTCCTGATTGATCGGTAATTGTAATGATAGTATTATTAAAAGTAGCTTGTATATGAGCATGTCCTGCTTCAACAAACTTTTTAACTTTCTTATTTTTTTTAACTTTTTTCAAAATAAATTATCCCTCTATCTTACTTAATTCCTGCTAATTTTTTCTTTGCTACTGCTAAACCTTTTTTACCTCTTCGAGTTCTTGCATTAGATTTAGTTCTTTGCCCTCTACAAGGTAATTTTTTTCTATGCCTTATTCCACGATATGAGACAATTTCTTGAAGTCTTTTTATGTTATTTTGAACATCTACCCTTAATTCACCTTCAACTAAATAATTATCTTCAATCAGTTGGCGAATTTTAGCAACATCTTCATCGGTTAGTTCACTAGTTTTAATATTTTTATCAATATTAGCTGAACTTAAAATATCATTAGATATCTTTTTCCCAATACCAAAAATATAAGTAAGAGCTATTTCAACTCTTTTATTTTCTGGTATGTCTACTCCTGCAATTCTAGGCATAAAATCTCCGTTAAAGCGTTATATTATATACGATAATTTCATTTCAATCTATATGTTATTCTTCCTTTTGTCAAATCATACGGTGATACTTCAACTTTTACCTTATCGCCAGGCAAAATACGAATAAAGTGAGTCCTCATTTTCCCTGAAACATAAGCTAAAATTTGATGACTATTCTCGAGTTCAACCTTAAACATAGCGTTAGGAAGTGCTTCCAAAATTGTTCCTTCTAATTCAATTCTTTCTTCTTTACCCATTTAACTTGTTAACACCTTTGGTCCATTTTTTGTAATTGCAACTGTATGTTCGAAATGAGCTGATAGACTACCATCCTTTGTCTTAACAGTCCATGAATCACTACTTAACTCAACTTCATAATCTCCAATATTAACCATTGGCTCAATAGCCAAAACCATGCCCTCTTTTAATTTTAAAGATGTGTTTCGATCCTTTTCGCTTAAAATGAAATTTGGGACATGAGGCTCTTCATGTAGCTCCTTTCCAATTCCATGTCCAACATAAGATCGAACAACTGAAAATCCTTCTGCTTCAACACATTCCTGAATTGCCTTTGAAATATCAAAAATCTTATTCCCTGGCTTAGCTAGTTCAATACCTTTTTCAAGAGAACTTTTGGTTACTTCTAAAAGTTTCGATACATCATCTGATATTGTACCTACACCAAAAGTAAATGCTGAGTCAGAGTAATATTCACCATCATAAACTCCAAAATCGATACCAATAATATCTCCGTTTTTTAAAATTCTATTTTTTGATGGAAGGCCATGTACAACTTCATCATTAATAGATGCACATATAGAAGCTGGAAAGTTTTGATAACCTTTAAATGCAGGCTTAAAACCTTTAGAAAGCGTATACTCTTCTGCGATTCTATCTAATTCCCAAGTAGAAATTCCTGGCTCAATATTTTTAATTAATAAATCACGAACTTGAGCAATTATAGAGCCTGATTTTTGAATCTTGCTAATCTCGTTTGGTTTTTTAATCTTTATTGCCATTTGCTATGAAATTGAACTCACAATTGTTGCATTAACATCTTCAACTGAGCCATCTCCTTTAACTTCAACTAATTTATTATTTTTTAAATAGTAATCTTTAATTGGAAGGGTTTGATTTTTATAGACATTTAATCTGTTTTTAATAGTTTCTTCGTTGTCATCGCTCCTACCTCTAGATAAAAGCCTTTCTGTTAAAATATCATCATCTACTTCTAAGGAAATAACTTTGTCTACATTGAGATTATTACTTAAGAGCATGGAATCTAATGCCTCAGCTTGTGAAATGGTTCTTGGAAAACCATCAAATAAAAAACCTTCAACATTTGTTGTAGAATCTATTTTATTTTTAATCATTCCTATTATTAATTCATCCGTAACCAACTCGCCAGAATCCATAAACTTCTTAGCCTGTTGACCCAAATTAGTATTATTAGAAACTTCTTCTCTTAAAATATCCCCAGTTGATAAATGAAGTAAGTTAAATTTATCTTTTAATAAATCAGCTTGTGTTCCTTTACCAGCTCCTGGTGGTCCAAATAATATTAGTATCATAAATCACCTCAAATTGAATCTTTTTGGTTCCTTCTTCCTTTTTTTATTCCCAAAATTATCATAGTTATTTGAAATTAAAAAAGATTGAATTTGTTGAATTGTATCTAAGGTTACCCCTATAACGATTAATAAAGATGTACCACCAAAGAAAAAGGGTAAACTAAATGGCTTTGCATTTAGTATGGCTGGAATAACACAAACTAAAGCAAGATAAAGAGCGCCAATAACTGTCAACTTAGACATTACATTTTTGATATATTCAGTTGTATTATTTCCAGGTCTGATACCTGGTATGAAAGCACCATTCTTTTTAAGGTTTTCTGACATCTCTGAAGGATTTATAACCATCCCTGTATAAAAAAAAGTGAAAAAAATTACTAAAAGAGCAAAGACTAGATTGTATATAAAGCCATTATTTAAAAAGGATGCACTAAATTCGTTAAGGCTAGGAATGTCTATATAATTAAAAATTGTTAGAGGTAGCAATAAAATAGATGAAGCAAAAATTGGTGGTATAACACCTGCTGGATTAATTTTTAAAGGTAGATGTGATGACTGACCAGCAGAAACTTTTCTACCTTGGGTTTTCTGCGGATACTGTACTGGAATTTTTCGGAAGGATCGTTCAACAAAAACTACAGAATACAAAACAACTAACATTATAATAATATATAAAATTATTGTAAGAACATTAAGATTGCCTATTGAAACAAAATTGTACAATTTTCCAATAGCAGAAGGTGCGGTAGTTATTATTGATGCAGTAATAATTAATGATAAACCATTTCCAATTCCATTATTTGTAATCTGTTCCCCAAGCCACATTACAAAAAATGTTCCAGCAGTAAGGCTAAATACTGTTAGCAAATAGAATGAAAGTCCGGGGTCAAAAACAATTTGAGCTCCAGTTCCCAATCCTGTTTGCAATGCGGATACAAGTAACGAAGCTTGAAAAAAACATATAACAATAGTTAAATATCTTGAATACTGACTAATCTTCTTTTTACCAGCACTATCCTTATTCATTTCTTCTAGTTTCGGAATTGTTTTGACTACTAAATTCATTACAATTGAAGCTGTTATATATGGCATTACTCCAAGTGCAAATATAGAAGCTCTTTCAAAAGCACCACCAGAAAATAAATTAATAATATCGAAAAATGATTTTCCCTGATTTGAAAAAATTGCTAATATTTCAGCAGAGTCTACTCCTGGGATTGGAACAAAAACTCCTAATCTATAAATTGTCAGAATAAAAAGTGTAAATAAAATTCTTTTATTTAACTCTGGAAGTCTTGGTAGTGAATCTACTGAACTCATACTGTAGTGATCGTTCCGCCCGCAGATTTAATTTTTTCTTCAGCAGACTTAGAAAAAGCATCTGCTTTTATGTTTATTTTTTTTGAAACTTCACCTTGTCCTAAAATCTTAAGTGGCTTCTTTCCTTCTATTTTTCCTAATTTAACAAGCAGATCTTTATTTATTTCAGAGGAATCAGAAATTTTATTCAGCATTCCTACATTTAATATCTCAAATTCAACTCTATTATAATTTTTAAAACCTCTTTTAGGTGTTCTCAAAACAAAATTGGATTGTCCGCCTTCAAATAAAATTGGAACACCTCCTCCTGATCTTGAATTTTGACCTTTATGGCCACGACCAGCAGTTTTACCTTTTGATCCAGGTCCTCTGGCAACCCTTGTCTTTTTCTTATATCCAGTCTTCACTAATTCATTAAGCATTTATTTCACCTTCAGCTTTGTTTAAATAGTATTGTTTTGGTAAATCTAAATCCTTTGAATCCTTTCCTCTACCATCTGCAGTTTCAGATGGTTCTGACAACTGCTTTAAGCATTCAATGGTTGCAGCAACAACATTAATAGGGTTTCTTGACCCAAGAGATTTAGATAAAACATCTTTAATTCCAGCCAACTCAAGAACAGACCTAACGGCTGCCCCAGCAATAACACCAGTCCCTGAACCAGCAGGTCTGATCATTACCTGTGATGATAAGGATTTAGCATATACTTCATGACTGATAGTTCTTCCATTCATATTTATATTTATTAAATTCTTTTTTGCCTTCTCTATAGCTTTTCTAATAGCATCAGGGACTTCGTTAGACTTACCTAAGCCAGAACCTACTTGACCTTTCATATTTCCAATAACTACAAGAGCAGTAAAATGGAAGTTCTTACCACCTTTGGTAACTTTTGCTACTCTTCTGATGTGAATTATTTTCTCTGCAAATTCTTTATCTTGAACTGTACTCAATTTATATCTCCAATGTTATTAAAAATTTAGACCTTTATCTCTTAATGAATCAGCGAATTGTTTAATTCGACCATGGTATTTATAACCACTTTTATCAAAAACAACTTTATTTATCCCGAGTTTTGTAATTTTTTCCAGAAGTAATTCAGCTAACTTGGTGGAAGAATCCTTCTTTGATATTGAAGCTGAAGCGATAGTTGTACCTTTATCATCGTCAACTATGTTTGCATATAAAGTTTTTAATGACCTAAATATATAAAGTCTAGGTACTTCAGCAGTTCCTGAAACTTTTTTTCTAGTTCTTAAATGTCTCTTTACTCTAAGCTTATTTCGTTCTATAGGATTAATCATTTTATTTGGCACCTTTACCCGCAGCCTTACCTGCTTTTAACTTAACATATTCTCCTTGATATCTTACACCTTTACCTTTATATCTTTCAGGTTTTCTTAATTTTCTTATTCGTGCTGCAATTTCTCCAACAACTTCATTATTTATACCTTTAATTTTTAAAATTGTTCCTTTATTTTCAACTTCAGCATCAATTCCTTCAGGTAACTTAAAGCTAATAGGATTAGAGTAGCCTAAGTTTAAAACCAGTTCAGATTTTGATTTTATGTCACACTTATAACCTGTACCAATAATTTCTAATGATTTTTCAAAACCCTGGCTAACACCTATAACCATATTATTAATTAATGATCTAAAAAGACCATGAAGAGCTTTGATTTTCTTTTCTTCTGACAGTCGACTCACTTTAATTTTCCCGTCAGCAATATCTAACTTTACACCTTCAGGAATTGGGCGTTGTAAATTACCCTTAGGTCCAGTAATTTTTAATAAACCATCATTAAAATCAACTTTAACATCATTTGAAACTTCTATTTCTTTATTACCTATTCTAGACATAACGAATTTAAAAAACTTACAGAATACTGCAGAGTATTTCTCCTCCTACACCAATTTCTCTAGCCTTACTTCCAGTCATTAATCCCTTAGAAGTTGAAATAATAGATGTTCCAAGGCCACCAGAAATTCTTGGGATTTCATTTTTATTAACATAAACCCTTAATCCAGGCTTACTTATTCTTTGAATTTTTTTAATTACAGGAGACTTTCTTGAATCATATTTTAAATCTATCTTTATGTTGCTAAAATTACCATCTTTCACTATATCAAAAGAATGAATAAACCCTTCTTCTTTAAGTATTTTTGCAATTTCAACTTTAAATTTTGACGAAGGTATCTGAACATTCTTATGCCTTCGTGTAATAGCATTCCTAATTCTTGTTAACATGTCTGATACTGGATCTATAACCATTTTTTCCTCTCTAGAAACTCGCCTTTTTTACACCAGGAATTAGTCCTTCACTGGCTAATTTTCTAAAAGCATTTCTACTCATTCCAAATTTTCTAATGAACCCTCTTGGTCTTCCTGTTAAAGGACACCTATTATATTCTCTAACTTTAAATTTTTGCTTTTTATTAGCTTTAACTATCATTGATTTTTTTGCCATAATATAAACTCCTAATTCTTTTTGAATGGAAACCCCAATTTTTCTAATAGAAAAAGTGCATCTTCATCTTTATTTGCTGTTGTTACTATAGTAATATTCATACCTTTGTTTTTTGATGTCTTAGTCGGATCAATTTCTGGGAAAATTAAATGATCTGTGATACCTAAATTATAATTCCCACTTTTATCGAATGCTTTTCTAGATATACCTCTAAAATCTCTAACCCTAGGTAATGCTAAATGGAGTAGCTTCATTAGAAACTCGTACATTAAATTACCTCTGAGGGTAACTCTTGCACCTATAGATGAGCCCTCTCTTAACTTGAATCCTGCTTCAGATTTTTTAGCCTTTGTAGCAACAGCCCTTTGGTTTGCAATTCTTGATAATTCTTCAACAGCTTCCTCAATAAGTTTCCCATCTTTACCAGCATCAGAAATTTTACCTAGTCCCATGTTTATAGAAACTTTAACAATTTTCGGTACTTCCATTTTATTTGAATAATTTAAATTAGATAAAATTTCAGGCACTAATTCTTTATACTGTTCTCTTAAACTAAGCATTTGCAATCACCTTAACGTTTGAAATGTGAATTGGTTTTTCCTTACTGATGATTCCACCAGTCTGATTTTGTTGATTAGGTTTCATATGTCTTTTGGCAACATTTATATTTTCTATGATCAATTTATCTTCCTTAGGAAATACTGACAAAACTTTACCAACTTGGCCTTTATACTTCCCTGCAATAATTTTAACTTCTTGACCTTTTTTTGGTCTACGTGAATTTGCCACTTATATAACCTCCGGAGCCAATGAAACAATTTTCATGAAACCTTTGTTTCTTAACTCTCTTGCAACTGGACCAAATATCCTAGTACCAATTGGCTGATTATCTTTATTAATCAATACTGCCGCATTATCATCAAATCGAATGTATGATCCATCATTCCTTCTTAACTCTTTCTTTGTTCTAACTATTACAGCTTGAAATATTTTTCCTTTTTCAACTTTAGAGTTTGGAATTGCAGCCCTAATAGATACAGTTACGATATCTCCAATTCTTGCATATCGTCTAAAAGAGCCACCTTTCAGATTAATAACATTGAGCTTCTTAGCTCCTGAATTATCTGCAGAAACTAATTGTGTCTCTGTTTGAATCATAAGTTCTCTCCTTTTGCAACAATTTCAACTAATTTCCATCTTTTGTTTTTACTTATTGGCTTCGTTTCAATAATCCTAATTTGGTCTCCAACTTTTGCTTCATTTTTTTCGTCATGAACTGAAAATTGTTTTTTAAGTACAACAATTTTGTTATATTTTTTATTTTTGCTCTTTGTTTCAGTTTGAATCATAACTGTTTTATCTGATGAATTTTTAGTCACAGTACCTGTTATTTCTCTCATTCTTCCCCTACTCATTATTTATTCTCCTGATTTCGAATATTTAATTCAGTAAGACATCTTGCAATATCTTTTTTTATTTTATTAAATGTATTTGAATCAAAATCACCCTGATTCAACTTAGAAATTTTTGCTTTAAGAATTGAATCTTTAAGCTCAACAACTTTGTTTTGAATTTCTTCAGTATCTAACTTTTTAATATCAGACATATTCATTATATCAATAAACCTCTCGTTCTGACAACAATCCTGGTTCTTACAGGAAGCTTTGCAGAAGCTAATCTTAAGGCTTCTCTTGCAAGCTCCTCATCAACACCAGCAATCTCATAAATCATTGTTCCTTTTTTTATTGGAGCAACATATCTATCTATATCTCCCTTACCTTTACCCATTCTAACCTCAGCAGGTTTTTTAGAAACAGGTTTATGAGGAAAGATTCTAATCCAAAGTTTTGCACCCCTTTTTACTTTTCTTGTTATTGCAATCCTAGCAGCTTCAATTTGCCTTCCAGTGATTCTAGAAAAATCCAAAGCTTGTAAACCAAATTCTCCAAAAGATACTTTGTTGCCTTTAGTGGCAACCCCTCTAACACGGCCTTTATGCATTTTTCTATGTTTTGTTTTTTTAGGCTGTAGCATTTCCTGCTCCTTTTGCTATTTTTTCTTTTCTTTTTATAACTTCACCTTTAAAAATCCAAACCTTTATTCCTATAATCCCATAAGTAGTTGCCGCCTCAGCAAAACCATAATCAATATCAGCTCTTAATGTACTCAAAGGGACTCTTCCCTCTCTATACCATTCACTTCTAGCAATCTCAGCACCACCGAGTCTTCCTGAGACCATAACTTTAATCCCTATAGCACCTAATCTGAGTGCTGATGACATGCTTCTTTTCATTGCTCTTCTGTAAGTAACTCTTCTTTCTAATTGTAATGCTATATTTTCTGCAACTAGTTGTGAATCTATTTCAGGCCTTTTTACTTCTCTTATATCAATATAAGCATCTTTTTTAATCATCTTTTTTAAATCTTTTCTCAATAAATCTATATCGACACCTTTTCTACCGATTAATAGTCCAGGCTTTGAGCAGTAAACTACAAGTCTTACTTTTTCATCAGATGAACGCTCTATTTCTAATTTAGAAATTCCAGCTTGAAAAAACTTTTTCTTAACATGGGTTCTTATTTTAAGATCTTCATGCAGATAATCTTTATATTTGTTTTTATTTGAAACAAACCAATTAGAAGGCCATGATCTTGTAATACCTATTCTTAATGATATTGGATTTACTTTTTGTCCCATTAATTTGACTCCTCTTTTAATATAATAGTTATATGGCTTGTTCTTTTATATCTTCTAGTAGCTCTTCCCATAGCCCTAGCTTTGAACCTCTTAAAGATTGGTCCTTCAGTGCTATAGGCTTCAGAAATAGAAATTTTAGCTGTATCTGTATAACCCTTTTCATAAGCATTTGATACTGCAGATTTTAAAGTTTTTGAAACTTCTTCTTTTGCACCCTTAGTAATTGCTTTCAAAAGCATGAATGCATAATCGACATTTTTTCCTCTAATAACATCTAATACAGTATTAACTTTTCTTGGGGTTCTTCTTATATATTTATTTACAGCTTTTGATATCATATTTTATCTTCCTACCCTTGATTTTTTATCTCCACCTGCATGAGAAATAAAAGTTCTTGTTGGTGAGAACTCTCCAAGCTTATGTCCCAACATATATTCAGTTACATAGACAGGAACAAATTTTTTTCCATTATATACAGCAAAGGTTAAACCTATCATCTCAGGAACTATCATAGATCTTCTAGACCATGTTTTAATTATTTTTTGACTGTCCTCTTCTTTAGCTTTAATGACTTTTTTCATTAGCTTGTCATCAACAAATGGTCCTTTTTTAATTGATCTACCCATACCTTAATTACCTCTTATCCATCCCGTAACCAATTCTTCTTCTTTTGACTATCATCTTATCAGTTTTAGGATTATTTCTAGTCTTCTTACCAATTGTAATCCATCCCCATTTAGAAACAGGATGTGGGTTACCTCTTGCTGCTTTACCTTCTCCACCACCATGTGGGTGATCAACAGGGTTCATTGCAACGCCTCTTACTATAGGTCTTCTACCTAAATATCTTTTTCTTCCTGCCTTACCTATTACTACTTGATTATGCTTTTCATTTCCAAGCTTACCTACTGTTGCTCTACATTCAGCTAAAAGCTTTCTTGTTTCGCCGGATGCAAGTTTAATTTGAGTTAATGAACCTTCAGTTCCAAGGACAGTAGCATAACCACCGGCAGATCTAGCAATTTTTCCGCCACCCTTCGGGGCCATTTCAACATTGTGAACCAATGTGCCCTCTGGAATATTTTTTAACAATAAGGAATTACCTGTAATAATTTCTGTCTTTTCAGCTGAAATAATTTGATCGCCAACCTTGATACCTAATGGTGCGAGTATATATCTTTTTTCACCATCTTTATAATTTATAAGAGCAATTCTAGCCGACCTGTTTGGATCATATTCTATGGTTTGAACTATTCCTGGTATATCTATTTTATTTCTTTTAAAGTCAATTATTCTATATAATTTTTTTGCACCACCACCTCTACTTTTAGAAGTTATGCGTCCGTTATTATTTCTTCCTTTCTTTTTATGTACAGATTTAACTAAAGCTTTATGAGGAACTTTTGAAGTTATTTCATCAAAGTCAGCTGATGTCATAAAACGTCTTCCAGGACTAGTAGGTTTATATTTTTGAATAGCCATTTTACACTCCTTGAATTAGTTCAATACTTCCTTCTTTAAGTGTCACAAAAGCTTTTTTCTGCTTAGACCTTTTACCTATTGTTCTTCCAGCTTTCGTAACTTTTTTACCAGGTTTTATAGACGTTCTAATATCTTTAACTTTAACATCAAAAAATTTTTGAATTGAATCTCTTATTTCATTTTTTGTAGCATTTGGAGAAACTTCGAACACATAACATTGCGACTCTCCTAAAGAGGCAGTTTTTTCCGTCATCAAAGGTTTAATAATGATATCTGAAATAAATTTTTTCATTATTTAATTCTCCCTAAAATTTTTTCAACTGCATCTTTATCAATTAAAACTGAATTTGAGTTCAATAAATCATAAACATTTAATCCATCAGATTTTATAACCTTTACATTTTGAAGGTTCCTTGAAGAGAGTTCTAGATTTGAATCATTATTATCAGTAACAATAAGAATTTTCTTTCCAAGATTTAAGTTAACTAATTTATTAGCAAGATCTTTAGTCTTGTTAGACTCTATCTGAAGTGAATCAAGTATCAATAGTTCTTTCTTTTGAAGTTTATACAAAATAGTGTTATTGAGTGCTAATTTTCTTATTTTCTTTGGAACACTAATTGACCAGTCTTTTGGTTGGGGGCCAAATATAACACCACCACCTCTCCAAATTGGAGAAGTTCTGGTTCCAGCTCTAGCATTACCAGTACCCTTTTGTTTAAAAGGTTTCTTTCCACTTCCTGCAACCAGTGCTCTATTTTTTGTTGCAGCAGTACCAGATCTTCTTTTAGCTAGTTGCCACTTAACTACTTGACTAATAGCAAACCTATTGATTACTTTATTTTCATCAATATCAAAAGAAACTTTTCCTGCAGATTTATTTTCTAAATTTATTATTTCTAAATCCATTATCCTTTCCTAGTATGGTTAACATAAACCAAAGCACCTTTAGATCCTGGTACCGATCCTTTTATAAAAATTATATTCTTTTCTATATCGATTTTAAGAACTTCTAATCCTTGAATAGTTGATGTTTTTCCGCCATATCTTCCAGCCATCTTTTGGCCTTTCCAAACTCTTCCCGGATATGCACATGCACCAATTGATCCAGCTGATCTCTGATTCTGAGGAGTTCCATGTGTATGTCTTAGGCCAGCAAAATTATGTCTTTTTATTACTCCAGCAAAACCTTTACCTTTTGAGTCTGCAGTAACATCAGCAATATCACCTTCTTTAAAGATATCAGCTTTAATTACAGCTCCAGGTTTAATTTCAATATCTTCTAATAAATCAAACTCTTTTATATGTTTAACTGGCTTAACATTTAATTTTGAGAAATATGAAAGCTTAGGTTTGTTCAAGGAAGTAGGTTTAACATCTAAAAAACCTACCTTAACTGAGCATTTATTATTTTTTTCTTTCTTTTCAAGTGCATAGCAAGGTCCAAGTTGAATTAAGGTAGTTGGAATAACTCTACCATCATCCATAATTGACTGTGTCATTCCTAACTTAGTGCCCATTAGACCACTAAGCTTGATAGAATCTAATTCATTTTCAGTAGTCTGTTCGCTTGATGTCTCTTCAACAATAGTATCTTCCGAAGAAGATGTATCCGATTTTGGCTCTTCCTTAGTTGACACTTGATCTTCTGATTGGTTTTCTTTTTTTATATCTTCAGACATTTATACACCTTGTAGTTTTATTTCTACCTCTACTCCAGAAGCAAGATCCAATTTCATTAATGAATCGATAGTTTGCTGAGTAGGTTCAAGAATGTCTACAAGGCGCTTGTGAGTCCTCATTTCAAAATGTTCTCTTGCATCTTTATAAACATGTGGTGCTCTTAAAACACAAGTTTTTGAAATGTCCGTTGGTAACGGAATTGGACCTGCAACCTTTGCTCCAGTTCTTTTAACTGTATCAACAATATCGAAAGTCGACTTGTCTAAAAGCTTATGATCAAATGATTTAAGCTTGATTCTTACTTTTGGTGCGGTTTCCATATAATTACTCTATAATTTTCCCTATAACACCAGCTCCAACTGTTCTTCCGCCTTCACGAATTGAAAACTTAAGACCTTCAGTCATAGCAACGGGAACAATTAATTCTACATTCATTTTTGTATTATCCCCAGGCATTACCATTTCTACATTTTCTCCAAGTTCAATTGAACCTGTTACATCAGTTGTTCTAAAATAGAATTGAGGTCTATATCCTTTAAAGAATGGGGTATGTCTACCACCCTCTTCTTTTTTTAATACATAGACTTCAGCTTCAAACTTTTTATGAGGCTTAATAGATCCAGGTTGACATAAAACTTGTCCTCTTTCTACATCATCTTTTTCAATACCTCTTAATAAAACACCTACATTATCTCCAGCTTCAGCATAATCTAGAATTTTTCTAAACATCTCCAAGCTTGTAGCAGTTGTTTCGATTGTGTCTTTAATCCCTACAATTTCAATTTTATCTCCAGAGTTAACCTTCCCTTGCTCTACTCTACCTGTAACAACAGTACCTCTACCTGAAATTGAAAAAACATCTTCAATTGCTAATGAAAAAGGCTTGTCTATATCCCTTGCAGGTTGTGGAATCCACTCGTCAACTTTAGACATTAACTCTTTAATTGCATTTTCGCCTATTTCAGCATCTGAGCCTTCAACTGCTGCTAATGCTGAACCGGAAATTATTGGAGTGTCGTCCCCTTCAAATCCGTATTCATTTAATAGTTCTCTAACTTCTAATTCAACTAATTCAACTAATTCTTGGTCTCCACCTAATTGATCAACCTTATTTAAAAAGATAACCAATCTTGGTACTCCAACTTGACGAGCTAAAAGTATATGTTCTCTGGTTTGTGGCATTGGTCCGTCAGTTGCACTAACAACTAAGATTCCACCGTCCATTTGTGCAGCACCTGTTATCATGTTTTTAACATAGTCAGCGTGTCCTGGACAATCAACATGAGCATAATGACGAGCTTCAGTTTCATATTCAACATGAGCAGTATTAATAGTAATTCCTCTTTCTTTTTCTTCAGGAGCATTATCAATATCTTCATATGACATTGCTTCACCACCACCAGCTTTATTTAAAGTCATAGTTATGGCAGCAGTAAGAGTAGTTTTACCATGATCAACGTGACCAATTGTTCCTATATTACAGTGAGGTTTATTCCTCTCAAATTTTTCTTTAGACATCTAAATGTCCCTCCTAAAAAATAAAATTATGCTTCTTTTAATTTCAACTGCTCATAGATATTCGGTGGAACATCTGCATAAGTTGAAAACTCCATTGTAAATGTTGCTCGACCTTCTGTCAAGGACCTTACATCTGTTGCATATCCAAACATCTCAGATAAAGGTACTTCAGATTGTACACCTTGTAATTCACCTCTTAGTTCAGTACCTTGGACTTTACCCCTTCTAGAACTCAAATCTCCAATAACAGTTCCCATAAAATCTTCCGGACAGACAACCTCAACTTTCATCATAGGCTCAAGAACAACTGCCCCTGCTTTCTTTACTGCATCTTTAAAGGCAAGTGAGCCTGCAATTTTGAAAGCCATTTCAGATGAATCAACATCATGGAAAGAGCCATCATAAAGTGTAACCTTGACATCCACTACTTCATAACCTGCGACAACACCACTAGTCATTGCCTCTGTTATTCCTTTTTCAACGGCTGGAATAAATTCTTTTGGAATAGCTCCACCCTTTATTTCGTTTACAAATTCAAAGCCACCGCCTGTATCCATAGGTTCAATTCTGATTTTTACATGACCATATTGACCCTTGCCACCGGTTTGTTTGATATATTTCTGTTCTGCTTCACTTGATCCTCTGATTGTCTCTCTATATGCAACCTGTGGAGCACCAACCTTGGCTTCAACATTAAATTCTCTTTTAAGTCGATCGACAATAATCTCAAGATGAAGCTCTCCCATTCCTGAAATAATTGTTTGATTTGTTTCGTGATCAACTTTTACTTTAAAAGAAGGGTCCTCAATAGCTAGCTTGTTAAGAGCCATACCTAGCTTCTCTTGATCAGCTTTTGTTTGAGGCTCAATTGCGACAGAAATAACAGGGTCTGGGAAATTTAGACTCTCAAGAATAATTGGCTTTGATTTATCGCATAATGTCTCACCAGTATAAGTATCTTTTAATCCTACTGCTGCTGCTATGTCACCAGCTCCAACAGATGTAATCTCTTCTCTTTTATCGGCATGCATTTTTAATAGTCTGCCTACTCTTTCAGTTGAATTTTTAAGTGGATTAAAGACTGGAGTTCCCGAATTTAATACTCCAGAATAAACTCTTATGTATGTTATTGTGCCAACAAAAGGGTCTGTCATAATTTTAAAAGCTAATGCAGATAATGGCTCTTTGTCATCAGCCTTTCTTTCCATAATTTTCTCTTCATCTGATGGATCAACACCATTTACAGGTGGAATATCAAGTGGAGATGGGAGGTATCTTACAACTGCATCCAGTAATAGCTGAACACCCTTATTCTTAAAAGCTGATCCGCATAAAACAGGGACAATATCAAGATTAATAGTCTGCTTTCTTATTGCTTCTATTATTCTCTCTTTATCAATTTCATTTCCCTCAAGAAAATCTTCCATTATAGATTCATCATGATCTGACAAATGCTCCATTAAATTTTCTCTTGCTTCTTCTGCTTCAGATTTAATGTCTTCTGGTATATCAATTAATTCAAATTTAGCACCTAACGATTCACCATCCCATAAAGCTAGTTTCATTTCAATCAAATCTACAATTCCTTCAAATAAGTCCGCTTTAAAATATGGGATATGTAACCTAACAGGATTTGAACCTAAACGATTTTTAATTTGGTCGACTGTCCTTTGAAAATTTGCACCTGTTCTATCCATTTTATTAACAAAACACATTCTGGGTACTTTATATCTGTCTGCTTGTCGCCAAACTGTCTCAGATTGAGGTTCAACACCTCCGACACTATCAAAAACAACACATGCACCATCTAAAACCTTGAGAGATCTTTCAACTTCGATAGTAAAATCAACGTGTCCAGGTGTATCAATAATGTTGATATCATGATTGTCCCAACTGCATGCAGTTGTTGCTGAGGTTATAGTGATACCCCTTTCTCTTTCTTGCTCCATCCAATCCATGGTTGCAGCTCCATCATGAACTTCACCAATTTTATAGCTTTTTCCTGTGTAAAAAAGAATTCTTTCAGTTGTAGTTGTTTTACCGGCATCAATGTGTGCAACAATACCTATGTTTCTAGTCTTATTTAAATCTTTACTCATTTTCTATGAACCTACCAACGATAATGTGAGAATGCTCTATTAGCTTCAGCCATTTTTATAGTATCTTCTTTCTTCTTAAATGCTCCGCCTTTACTATCTTTTGCATCTAAAAATTCATTAGCTAGTTTTGAAGACATACTCTTTCCTGACCTTTTTCTAGCAGCAGTTAATAACCATCTAATAGCCAAAGACTGTTTTCTGGCTGAATTAACCTCAACAGGAACTTGATATGTTGCACCACCGACTCTTCTTGATCTAACTTCAACTGGTGGCTGAACATTTGTCATTGCTTCTTCAAATATCTCTAAAGGGTTTGTTTTTGCTTTATCTTCAATTATTTTGAATGATTCATAAAGGACAGATTCTGCAATACTTTTTTTACCATCTAACATAATTGCATTTATAAATTTAGTTATAGTAGAACTATTATATTTAGTATCTTGAGGAATTGGGGTTTTTTTAACAGGTCCTTTTCTTGCCATATTATATAAATCTAACTAGCCTTAGGCTTTTTAGTACCATATTTTGATCTAGATTGCTTTCTTCCATCAACACCTGTTGTGTCTAGAGAGCCTCTAACAATATGATATCTCACTCCTGGTAAGTCTTTTACTCTTCCACCTCTAATTAAAACTACTGAATGCTCTTGGAGCTTGTGCCCTTCACCGGGAATGTATCCAGTTACTTCAAAACCATTCGTAAGTCTAATCCTAGCAACTTTTCTAAGTGCAGAATTAGGTTTTTTAGGTGTAGTGGTATAAACCCTAGTACAAACTCCTCTCTTTTGAGGGTTGTTTTGCAAAGCTCTAGATTTACTTTTTTTCTTTTCTACAGAGCGTGAATTTTTTATTAATTGACTAATTGTTGGCATTTATACCTCTTTTTTAATCCTTTGAATATGCCACACATATATACTATGTCAAGCAATTTAGCTATTTTTTAAAAGCCCTTTGGCACCTATGTCTTTTCTATATTGCAAATTAGATGAATCAACCATATCAATTATTTTATAAGCTGAATTTATTGCCTCTTTTAAGTTATCACCGGATGCAGTTATGTTAAGAACTCTTCCGCCATTAATAATAACTTCATTGTCTTTTATAGAAGTCCCAGCATGAAAGATATATTGGTCATCATTTAGATTAACCTTATCCAAGTTTTTTATGCAAATCCCAGTTTCAGGCTTCATGGGATAGCCTTTTGATGCAAGTACAACACTTACTGATGTTTTATTTTTCCACTTTAGTTTATAGCTATCTAACTCTCCTAATGCAGTTAAGTAAAACAAATCGAAAATATCTGAATCTATTCTAAACAGTAAAGGCTGAGTTTCCGGGTCACCAAATCTACAATTAAATTCGACAACACTAGGTTTTTTGTCTTTAATCATTAACCCTATATACAAAATTCCAGTATAAATTAATGCTTCCTTCTTGAATCCCTCAAAAACGGGCTTCACAACCATCTCTACAATGTTGGTTCTAGTCTCCATATCAATTATAGGTGCAGGAGAATAAGCTCCCATGCCACCTGTGTTTGGGCCTTCATCTTTATCTAAAAGCCGTTTATGATCTTGTGATGAGTCAAGCATTTGAATATTTTTACCATCAGAAAAAATAAAAAAGGATGCTTCCTCTCCTTCAAGAAAACTTTCTATTACAACTTTTTCTCCTGAAGAAGAAAAAACTTTATCTAGCATAATGTCTTTTAAGAAATCAATTGCTTCAATTCTTTCAAAGCATACTCTAACTCCTTTTCCAGAGGCAAGGCCATCAGCTTTTATAACTATCGGTAGCTCAGATTTTTTAACATATGACTCTGCTTCATCATATGATGTAAATGAATTAAAAGATGCAGTAGGAATACTATTTCTTTCCATAAAGAGTTTTGAAAATTCTTTACTAGACTCTAATTGAGAAGCAAATTGGGTTGGGCCAAAAATTAATAAATTATTTTCTTGAAAAAGATCTACTACTCCAAGAGATAAAGGCTGCTCCGGTCCAACAATTGTAAAATCTATTTTTTCTTCTAGAGCAAAAGATAATAATTGATTTAAATCATCGGCTTTAATATCTATGTTCTCAGCAATTTCAGAAATACCTGCATTACCCGGTGCACAATAAATCTTATCAACCTTAGAACTCTTTGATATCCCCCAACAAATTGCATGCTCTCTGCCACCTGATCCAATAACCATTACTTTCATTTTTGTGACTCCTCTATCTTAATTATAATTTCATTTTCATACTCTGGGAAATAAGTGTTTATCAATTGTAACTTAAAGGAACTGAGTATTGCAGTGTTTGGTTCTCTTAATAGGAGGAATTCAATACTAAAAAGAATAAGTTCTTTCTTTTGTATTTTACCTTTTGAAAGTTTTTGATGGTAATCATTATCTAATTCTATTCTATGAAACGTTTCAACTTTATCTACAATATTTACATCGAATAAATTGTGATTAATTTCTACAATATCAATTCTCATTACTATATCCTATTCTTTGGTCTAAAATAAAAATCTATCAAAATCATATGTGGAACTGTTAGTGCAGCTAAACCTATAAATAAAATCCTATAAATTAGCTCTTCTGCTCCAAAAGTGCCAATGAAATATTTATAAATAATAAACCCTATTAACCAACTGAATATCGTAAATATTAAAAAAGTATAGAGAATTTTTATGGAGTTCATCTGATTCTTAAGAACAGGGACAATCCTACTAAAATGGTTATAGCTATGAATAAAGCAAAAATATATTGCAAATGCCACAATTGGAGGTAATAAAATAATTAATAGAATTGATAAAAATATTCTAAAAAAATCCACAGTTCTAAGTTTGTCAATATTAGTTAAAAAGAATGGTAGTAAAATTAAAAAAACTATATTAGCAAAATTGTGAAATTTCCAAACCAAATCTGTATTTATACTTAAATATTTATAAACATTATTAACAGTATCAAAATTAAAATAACTTATACCTAGGATTATAATTCCGCCATTTAAAAAACCATAAAGATATTTATCTAAGCCAGTTGTCCACTGAAAATCACCCATGCCAAAATGAAAAATACTTATTAATAAAAAAAATATTAATGAAACCTGGGGAAAATAGAACCATGAAAATGCAACTAAAGAAGCAAGTAAAAGATATAAGGTTACAAACAATAATATGTTCCATATATTTTTATTAAGATTTAAACAAATAAAGACTGACCCATCTAAAGCTCCATGAGGTAAGCCAATTACAATTATTAATCCGATTGAAATTACAGTTAAAAAATCCATTAAAATAAATTCCTGAAAAAAGATTTTATAAAAGGTAATTTAGGAAGATTTATAATCATTTGAAATAATGATTTTAACTTAATTCTATTTGTCATAAAATCTGCTAACTCATTACCAGTAAAAGACTTAGCAAAAGAAATAAATATTTTTGGAGCCAATTTTGGATTAGATTTAAGAACATCTAAAAAGACATTGTCTAGGAATCGAATTAACAACGAATGTATATTTAAATTAAATTTATCTTTTCTTTTTACAATGCAATCAAATGCTTTTTTAACTTGAAGCTGTATAAAGTAAAAAGTATAACCTGATGCTGGTCTATTAGCTCTTCCTCTTACTCCAACTGAAATGGCAGTATTGTTATCAGCAGGAAGTAATGCTAATGGAATTATTCCTTTTTCTTCATTAAGGATCTTGAAATCTTTAACATTATATATTTCTAACAAATATTTCTTTAAAGTATTTAGATAAAAATCATCGCTTTTTGTGGAATATGAGTATGTTGTTGGTTCAATCAATGCAAGCTTAGACGAAAAAGGCAATAAATAAATAAATTGAATTCCATCTTCTTGATTACATCTAAAATCCATAAGGTTTACAACTGAACTATCAAATACACTTTCATTTACTTGAATTAAAAATCCTTTGAACTGTTGCTTGTAGACTTCATCCTCAAAGGCTTTTGTTCTACAGTCAAAAATATAATCTGACTTTATTGCTTCTCTATTCTTTCTATAATAAATTCCATTATTTTCATCTATATTCTCTCGTATAAATTTTACTGATTTGGAGGAAGCTTCATTTTTACAAAAATTATACCATTCAGATCTCTTCACAATACAATATGGATTCTCTCGTGATTCAAAATCTACTTCATCATTCCAATCAGAAATCTTCCACTTATACCACTTGGCATGAATAGGAAAATGAAAGCTATCATTTTTATTTTCCCAAAATCCCCAGTAATTATCTTTTACACTATCTGTTCCCAAGTAGAAATTTATATCAATTCCATTTATTTTTGATAGCTCTTTAATCAATGAATAACCTGCGCAACCACCACCAAATACAGATATAGTTCTATTAATAGCCATGTTCAATCTAAGCAAATCCTAAAATTGTTTTTAAAGAAATAATAAACTTTCTCCTTTTAGAAACATAATATCTTTTATTAGAGAGCTGATAATTGTTTTTTTTAATGATTATTCCTATTTCTCTATAAATGTTTGCAGCTATGGATATACAAATTTTTGAACGAAAGGGTAAGAACCTATATCCTTTTTTTGCTAACTCATAATGCTCGTCAGCATAATCTAGTAACTGTATTATGGAATTTCTTAATAATTCTTTTTGTCTTGGATCTTCCTTAGCATCTCTATTGTGAATTTTGAAAGGTTCTAAATTATTGCATTCGTCACCTGGGATATAGCGTCTATTGTTAGATGCATCTTCAAAAACATCTCGAGCGATATTTGTTAATTGCATAGCTATTCCTAGATTTGATGCATGTGTTTTGGCATCATCACTCAATGCACCCAGAATAGGACACATCATTAATCCAACAGTACCTGCGACTTTATAACAATACTCTAATAGCTCTTTTTTATCTTTTATAAGAACCTTTTCATTCTGATCAAAAATCATTCCATCTAAAAACTCATTAAAATATTGTTTATAATTAAAATTAGATTTAACATTATTAAAAAAATCTAAATGCTTTAAAAGAACAGGATCATTAGTATCTGCTTCTTTAGAATTAATAAAATTTTGCAGATTTATAAATACATTTTTTTTATCAATATCATTATCTGCTAAATCATCTAAATCTCTCAACACATAATATAGTTGAGATACTTTATCAATCTTATCCCTAGACAATACCTTGCTTGCCCAATAGAAACTTTTTCCGTTTCTTTTTAAAGATAATAATTGATTATTAATATCTAACCTCTTGCTCTCTTAGAATTTTCTCAACAACTTTAGCGGAGGATAAAACTCCAGGGATACCTGCACCAGGATGTGACCCTGCTGCAGAAAAGAAAATATTTTTTATTTTAGGATCTTGATTGTGATATCTAAACCATGCTGACTGGTAAAATTTAGGAGCAATTGAAAAGCCAGCGCCCCACATTGATCTATAATTTGTTTTGAAGCTCTTAGGTGTCATGTAGGAAATATCAGTAATGTATTTTTTCAGATCAGGCATGATAGTTTTTTCAAGCTCATTAATAATATTGCACTTAAGATTCTCTCCTTCTAGATCCCAATTTAAATTATTCTTTAGGTTTGGTACTGGGCATAAAACATAAAAGCTATCACAACCTAAGGGTGCAAAACTTTCATCAGTAGCAGTTGGTCTATGAATATATAAGGAAAAATCTTTTGTTAATTTTTTTTTCTCAAAAATATCTTCAAGTAAAGTTTTAAATCTTTCCGTTAGCCAAATTGTATGGTGTGCTACTCCATCATATTTCTTTTTTGTACCAAAAAATAAAACATACAAGCCCATTGAGTAACTTAAAAATTTATCTGGCATTATTGGGTTTAAAAGGTTTTTGCGTTTGGGACTTAAAACTTCTGCATAAAAAGTGGGGGGATCACCATTATAAATTAAATTATCAAAATCATATTTTTTCCCTGTATTAGAAATAGCATATTTTGCAATATTATCCTTATGCTGAACTTTTACTATATCCTCATTAAGAATAATCTTAATACCTTGACGTTTAATCAAATTAGATAGCTCTTCAACCAATTTACCTGTACCACCCATACAGAAGAACACTCCCCACTTTCTTTCTAGGTAATGTATCAATGAATAAATTGATGTTGTTGTAAAAGGGTTTCCACCGACCAAAAGTGGATGAATGGATAAGGCAGATCTTATTTTAGTATTTTTAATGTATTTCGAAACGAAAGAAGAAACACTCAAATAACTTTTTAATTTAATTAAATGAGGAATCTGTTTAATCATAGTCCAAAAAGAAGTAAAAGGTTGAGCAGAAAGTTTTGTAAAACCAATATTAAAAATTTCTTCAGATTTTTTCAATAAAGACTCATAACCCTCTGAATCCTCGAGTGAAAACTTTGCTATTTCTTTTTTTGTTTTAGAGATTGATGACGAATAATCGAATGTTGTTGAGTCATGAAAATAGAACCTATACCATGGTTCTAGGGGGACAAATGTAATATACTCTTTAATATTTTCATTGAATAAATTAAATAGTTCTTCAAAAAGAAAAGGTGCAGTGATTACAGTTGGACCAGTATCATGTTTATATCCATTTTTAGTTATTATTTGAGCCCTTCCACCGAGTAATTCAAGCCTATCTATTAATGTTACATCGTGACCCATTGCCTTAGCTCTAAGAGCCGCGGCCATTCCGCCAAAACCCCCGCCTACAACTAATGTTTGAATTTTTTTCATTTAAATATAAGCATGCACCATGTTAATAGTGCATGCTTTAAATTATGAATTAATCAACTTCTGAAGATGCTGCGGCCCAAATTACAAGACCGTAACCAATTTTATTAACGAAGTCAGCTAAGTTATAAATTACATTAAGGCTAGCATCATCAGCACCACCAGCTAAATAACCAAAGAAATAACCAAGTGGATAAATTGCCCAACCTATTGTAACAATCCATTTCATAGAATTGTAAGCTGATTGTACAGCAGGAGTTGCCTGGCTAGCATTAACTGTTGCAGCCTCACCAGCAAATATTTCATATAGAATGTAGGCCCATCCACCCATTCCAACAACAAAACCAATTGTGGAATCGATAAAACCGGCTTCACCTAAATATCCAGCTATGAGCATAACTAATGTTCCTAATGTAAGTCTCCAAAAGACACCTAGAGATACTTTGGTACATGCAGCTAATATTAAATAAAATTCAATCATTAGAAGCGGAACTGTTATTACCCAATCAATATATCTAAATACTGTAGGTGATGTACCAGTTGAAACCCAAACATCTCTCATATAAAAATAATGTATTGCGGCCACAAGTGTTACTAAACCACTTACAACTAATGATGTTCTAAACTTACCCTTCACTCTTAGTGATTCAAAAAAGAAGAATGCAGTAGATGCAACAAGGGCTACAGAGATAACCCAAAAAGTTACACCAACAAGATCAGTAGATTCTAAATTTCCTGAAGCATGCGAGGCTAAGGGAAAAACTAGTAAAGAAAAAAATAGTGTATAAAGAAAATTTTTCATATATACCTCCCTATGAACACAAATTTACCAAATTTAAATGATATAACAACAAAAATATTTAAAACAATGAGGAACTTTTAACTAAAAATTCAGAAATTTCAGTTTTGAGCGGATTTTTCAAGAGAATTTATCATTTTTTTAGTGTAATTAATAAAGAATTTCTTTTCCTCGGGGGTTAGCTTATCAACTTCGGTCTTATACTTTTCAAAATCTTTTTTAGCAAGATTGATAAGAAAATCGGCTTTAATTTGTAAATCATCCATCACTGAATCCATATTATAATCATAACTAGATGTGAGTTTTAGTAAAAGATTTTATACAACTACTTTACTCTTACTAATTTTCGTTAAATTTGTTTCTCAAGCTTCAGCATGTTTCACCCTTATGTAAGCAAAACTATTCCACTGTAACGGATTAAATTTAGAATAATATATGATTTTCGACTCTTTGAACTTTGGGTTGTAATTAAAGTACTTTTTAGATCTTACTTCCATAAAGAAATTATAAAACAGTAGATGTCAAATTAACATAGTTCTTGTAGTTTAATTATCTATATTTACTTCTATTCATGATTGGTAGAAGTTCACTAATTAAGTATGATTCTTCACTAAGGAAGGTATTTATTTCTCCTACATCAGTTTTAACAAGACTACCTTGTTTACCGTAAAGGACACCACTATTATTCTTGAGTAATTCCTTCCATCGTTCACCTTCCCATAATGGAGTTGAACTCTTAATTCCTTTTAGGGATTTAGATACATCTCTTTCCCATGATTTCATTCTATTTTGTAATTTACCTTTACTAGATCCGACTCTAACAATTTGGTTATCGATTGTATGAACATATATGAATTTATCCATAGAAAGAAATCTTTCTTCACATTCAATATGAAAATTTGAATCTTTAATAAAGAATTCACCGATTACTTGGAAATTCATTTCTAATAATTTTTTTATTGAGTTCTCCATATCAACCTTTGAATCCAGTCCAATGATGAACAACCCAATCTCTTTCATTGGACAATTTTAATTGATCAACATCTTTACCTGTAATTCCATTAGAAGTTAATTTATCTAATAATTTTTTATTTCTTTTCTCAAGTTTTTTGATTATTTTCTCGTTCGGAAGTCTATTACTCTTAAAACTATTGACTGATTTACTAACATAAACCAAATTCCATAAATCATCTGAATACATATAAGACCATGGAATAACATGGTCAACGGAGACTTGATCTTCAGGAATTTCTTCACCTGTGATAAAACAAATCCTGTTGGGGTTTTCTTTATCGAGATATTTATGAAACTTTTTTAAGGAGTTTCTTTTTGGTGTTTGGTCTCTATCAACACCAAGTATCTTCTTCGAAACTCTTGGAGATCCATCAAGATCCTCTAGTTTTTGAGACCAACGATAATTTATCAGGGAGAACAGAATGTCAGAATATTCCTTGATGAGTTCAGGATGTTTTAAAGTGATTGTTTTATTTTTTCGATCGACTTCATAAGTATCGTATGTTTTTCCATCTAACTGTAAGAACCTCCAGGAGACATTTTCATTAAGAACGGAACTAATCTGTTTAATTGGTACAAATGTTTCAACAGGTGAAGGATGTCTTAGAAAGGTTATGGGTTGAGTTTTGATAAATTTTTGTTTGTAGTTTTCGATACCTTCTTTAACAAGTTGGAGTATCACGGGGATTTTATTTACATTAGAACCTTGGTTTAGATCAAAGAAGTATGTTTGATTCCAATAATATTTGTATATAAGAGGGGACAGTTCATCAAAGTCTATCTTTTCTTTACAGTCTTGTTCACAAACCTCAACAATTGATTTAATCCAAGACATCTTGTAAGTATTGTCCATACTCCCATTCAGGATTAAATCAATGAGGTCTTTTATGTAGGAATTCATAAAAAAATTATAAAACAGTAGATGTCAAAATGACACAGTGTCTTATAATTTATTTATGAACAAAGAAGAAGAGAATAGAAAAATAGAAGATTACAGAAAAAAAGAAACAATCAGAAAAACAATGAATTTCTTTCCTAATATGACTTTAGATGAAAAGGATGAATTATTGATTCGAGTTGAAAAATCATCTGAAGAATTTGGTAAATTTGTTGATTATCTTTCTAATAAGTACATTTTAAATAGAGACACTATCATAAAAGAGAAAAAGAGAGGGTTTCACTTTGATCTTAACTATGATGATGAAGAATAAAAATAACAATATGAAAAAATTAATACCAATATTAACTGTCTTTTTATCTTTTTTCCTTTTTCCGTCAACCTCTCTGGGTGAATGGAAATATTTAACATCTACTTCAGATAATAATGATTTTTATGTAGATTATGATCGAATTCGTGAAAAGAATGGTTATGTTTATTTTTGGTCTAAAAATGAATATAAGAATAAATTTATGGATAAATATCGTTCAAGTCAAGGATATACAATGGGGGATTGTGAATTATTTAGAGTAAAGTTTTTAGATTTAACTCTATATACAGGTCACATGTTTATGGGTGATTCCGAAAGAATTACAATGAAAGATGAGTGGAATTATGTCACCCCGAATTCAAATATAGAAAAAGTCTTGAAATCTGTTTGTGAAAAAATCTAATTAAGAAAAAAATAATTAAATATCAATAATTTAAGTATATATCATTCTAAACCTACTCAACAGTTACCACTTTTGCTAAATTTCTAGGCTGATCAATTGATAATGATTTATTCTTTGCAAGATGATAAGTGAGAAGCTGTAGTGGTATTAAATAAGTTAGAGAAACTAAATCCCCCTCGTAATCAGGAATTGATATAATATCGATTAACGATGATATCTTCATATCAAATTTTTTGACTACAGATTCTTGTGCTACAACTACTACTTTAGTAGTTCTTGAAACTATTTCATTAAGGCTAGTAATTTCATTATGAATTGTTTTTTTATCATTTGAAATTAACAAAATAACTGGAAACTTTTTATCTAATAGGGCTATAGGACCATGTTTAATTTCAGAAGATAGACCACCTTCAGCATGTATGTATGCAATTTCTTTTATTTTTAAAGCAATTTCAGTAGCTATTGGAAAGTTATAATTTCTGCCAAGAACAAAAAGATTTTTAAACTTACTATACTTTTTAGATATATTTTTAATATTATCTTCTAATCTGAAAATTTTATTTATTAGATTTTCTTTAATGTATGAAAAATCTTTGATCTTTATATTTTTATTTCCAAGTACTTTAGATATTACATATAAGATCATGGTTTGTGCGGTAAAAGTTTTTGTGGCAGCAACTCCTTTTTCTATTCCTGCATCAAGATTAATACTTGAACTAGTGTCTCTAACAAGTCTAGAATCATTATTATTAACTATTGATAATGAATTTTTAAAATGTGATTGGTTTGACTCTAATAGTGAGCATACATCAGCTGTTTCTCCACTTTGCGAAATAAAGATGAATAATTTATTGTTGTTATCGCTAACAGGGAAATATTCAGATGGTCTAAAAACAGTTGCTGGGATTTTTGAATTTTTTTCGATAAAAATCTTACCAAGATTACCAACATTATATGATGATCCACATCCTATGATTACTATTTCGGACGGTTTTCTAATTGCGTTGATTTTTTTTTGAATTTTTAATATTATTTTTTTTAATCTGAGAATGTAAGACTTTTGCTCTTTTATTTCAGAGTAAGTAATGGAGTCCTTAATTTTTCTCTTACTTGTTCTTTTTTTTAACTCAACATTTTTTAAATCAATTTTCTTCCTTTTTGAATCCTTTGAGAATAAAGACTCCCTATTCTCTTCTAAATGAAAAATTTCATTATTTTCTAAATAATAATATCCCTTTAAACTCTTCTTCATACTATTTAAATCAGAAGAAAAAACCCTTTCTCCATTTGATTTAATCCCAAAATAAAGTGGAGTGTTATTTTTATAAGCAACCATTTCTTTTTTATCAGAATTTATTTTAGAGCAAATAAAAGCATTGGAACCTTTAATAAGTTTTGATGTTTTTAACACTGAGTCTTTTAAAGATAATTTTTTACAAAAATGATGGATTAATAATAAAATTATCTCTGTATCAGTTTCAGTTTTGAATTCATAAGAAGACAAATACTTATTCTTTTTTAAGTCATCAAAATTTTCAACAACACCATTGTGAACAATCGCTAAATCTTTTATAACATGAGGGTGTGAATTCTTTATTGACGGCTTGCCGTGTGTTGCCCACCTAGTATGGCCTATTATTATTTTAGATTTTTCAGACTTTGGAACTTTTGTCTCTAAATCAGATATTTTCTTTAATGTTTTAAAGGTTTTATATTTTGAACCAGAAAAAAAAGTTATTCCAGCAGAGTCATATCCTCTATATTCAAGATCCTTAAGTGAAACTAAAAACTTTGAGGAACTGACAGGTTTATCGGAGAAAGTTGTATATATTCCACACATTATTTTTTAATTTTTGGCTTCCTATTCCAGTTTGGAATTTGCTTCTCTTTTACTCTTGTTATTCCAAGTGTATTTTCGGATAAATTTTTTGAAAGTACAGTGCCTGCACCTGTAGTAGACTTCTTACCCAATGTCACAGGGGCTACCATCATAGTATTACTACCAACAAAAACCTCATCTTCAATAGTAGTTTTATGTTTATCAAAACCATCATAATTACAAGTTATTGAACCTGCCCCTATATTAACTTTTGAGCCCATATCAGTGTCACCGATATAAGATAAATGAGGTATTTTTGACTTATTACCAATATTACTCTTTTTAATCTCGACATAATTACCAATTTTAACTTGATCGGATATGATGCTATCTGGTCTGAGATTGGAAAACGGCCCTAGTTGGCAATCATTGCCAACAACAGAATTATCAATAGAAACAAAAGGCTTTATTAATGTTTTTGAACCAATTTTAGAGCTATTAATTAAACAATTCCCCTCAATTACAACACCTTCCTTGATTATTGATTCACCTGTTATCTGTACATTGGGACCAATTGAAACATCTTTTGATATATTTACATCTTCATCTATAACAATAGAAAAGGGATCTTTTAATAAAATATTTTTTTTAATGCATTCCTCATAAAAAAATATCTTATCTAACTCATGTGCTTTTCTATAATCATCAATGGTATTAATGTTAAGGAATCTTCTGTCATCTTTAACTTGTGTTGTAGTAATTTTTTTATTATTCCTTGAAAAAATCTCAATTAAATCTGTTAAATAATATTCTGAGCCGTTTCTTTTGGGCATCTCAGGTAAAAATTTTTTTAAGCTTGAAGTCTTGAATAAATACAAGCCTGAATTGACCTCGTTAATCTCTCTCTGCTCATCGTTACAATCTTTTTCTTCAATTATTCTTTCGATTTTCCTATTTTTTGATCTAAATATTCTCCCATACCCAAAAGGGTCTCTCGGCTTAGTTGTAGCAAAATTGAGGTCTAAATTTTTTTTATTAAAGTCTCTTATAGATCTTTTAATGGTATCTAAATCAACGAATGGAGTATCACCATTTAATACAAGAAGTTGCGAATTCAAATCTACCTTGGAAATAGCTTTTTTTACTGCATCTCCTGTTCCAAGCTGTTTTTTTTGTTCAACAATATAAATATTTCTAAAGTTTAAAGATTTTATCAAATCAATTACAAGGTCTTTTTTAAATCCAACAACTAAAATTATTTTTTTAGGCTTTAGGTTTTGTAATGTTTTAATTGTTCTTTCAAGAAGAGATTTACCATTAATTGGCAAAATAACCTTGGGCAAATTCAAACCAAGCCTCGAGCTTTTACCAGCACACATTAAAACTACATTTAATACTTTATTAGCCATACTTTAAAAAGGTACATCGTCGCTATTTGAGCCTTCTAAATCAAAATCATCTAAAAAACTATCATCATTAGACGAACTTTGCTGCTCAGAACCTTTAGAATCTACAAACTGGAAATTATTAACTATTACTTCCGTAACATATTTTTTTTCACCGTTTTGATCCTCATAAGATCGGGATTCTAATGAGCCTTCAACATAAATTTGATTACCCTTTTTGAAATACTGATTAATAGTCTCAGCAGTCTTTCTCCAAGCTACACATCTATGCCAAGATGTTTTATCAACTTTCTCTCCACTTTTATTTTTAAAGCTTATTGATGTAGCTATATTGAATGAAGATACTGGAGTTTGATCTTGAGTATATCTCAAGTCAGGGTCTGCTCCGAGCCTACCTAATAAAATTACTTTATTTACACTGCCCATTTTTTTATTCTATCACTTATATTTTTAAAGTAAAAAATATTTGTTAAATAGCTCTTAAAGAATTTTATTTATAAATGAATATAAAATCTTTCCAGTCATTCCCCAGATTTTATAGCCCTTGTATTCAAAAACATTATCATTATATTTTCTGTCATATCTTTCGCTAATTCTAGGACTATCTGCTAACATATCTCTTATTACATTAATTGGAATCCATACAGTATCCTCTACCTCATCTTTATTTAGTTTTAATATTGGACTGCTATTTTTTAAGAAAAAAACATGTGGAGAAACTAAAAAAGCATTCGCATTTGGATTTACTGGTCGGTAGTCATCATATCTACCTACATATTCTGCATCCTTATTTAAATCAATCCCAACTTCTTCCATTGTCTCTCTTTTGGCAGTATCGAGGATACTTTTATCATATTTTTCTTTAACTCCCCCTGGAAAAGCCATGTGTCCTGAAAAATTATCACCCTGCCTTTTTGCTCTTTTAATAAAAAATAATTCCTCATCATTTTTTTTCGAGGTTCTAATGATAATTGATATTGAAGATAGAATTGAACCAGGTTCAGGTTCTATCAATTTAGGACTTGGGTTTTTTATAAAATATCCAGAGATTTTTTCTTGAAAATTCATTTATAAATTAATTAATGTATAAAGTTGTGATTGAATAAATTATTCTTGGGGTTTCTTTACAGCAACTACTTTATCTTCTGCTATTTCTCTTAAAGCTAAAACAACAGGCTTATTTTTTTCTTTAGATAATGAAGGTGCTCCACCATGAATAGATTTCGCTCTCTTCATAGCAGCAACAGATAATTCAAATCTATTAGTAACCTTTTCTAAGCAATCTTCTATAGTAACTCTAGCCATTTGATTTCCTCACTATTATATTGTTATATATCAACTAATATGATTTCAATTATAAACGATATTAAATACAATAATAGTGGTTTAGTCCCAACAATAGTTCAAGACTATAATACTGGGGATATTTTAATGTTTGCTTTTTCCAATGAAGAGGCAGTAAGAAAATCCATAAATACTAACATTGCACATTTTTGGAGTAGAAGTAGAGATGAATTATGGGAAAAAGGTGCAACCTCTGGAAATAGGCTAAATATCGTTAATATTTACATTGATTGTGATAAAGATTGCCTTCTCTATATGGTGAACCCAGATGGACCAGCTTGTCATACAAATACAAAATCATGTTTTTATACTGATTTAAATAATAAAGAAAGGGAAGTTCCTTTGTTAGAAACCCAAGTAATAAGTGAAGTCTTTTCAATTATTGAAAATAGGAAAAATGAAGATGGAAATGATAAGTCTTATACGAAGTCATTATTTAAAGATGGTCTAAAAAAGATTCTTTCGAAAGTTAAAGAAGAATCTGACGAAGCAATAGAAGCATCGGAAAATGATGAAAAAGATAAAATTATATATGAATATACTGACCTTCTTTACCATATGATGGTAGCAATTTCTTATCATGATATAGATATTAAAGAAATATATAAAGAACTTGAAAATAGAATTGGTAAAACAAAAAAAGATTATACTTTAGATGAATGAAGAAAATAGAAAAATTGCATGGTCTTATATAACGAAAATAGGAGATGAAATGAAAGGGAAATTGCCTGATTCTCCTAATCATCCTAAAGGCAGAAATCCTTATGCTCATATTCTAATACTTATTAAAACTAAATTTGGTTGCTCTTACAAAGAAATACCTGATGAAAAATTATCAACATTAATTAGATTTGTAGATTTCGTAAAGGAAAAATCAATTTCAAAGTAATTTTCTTTTTGATTTGTCTTGATATTGATGCTTATATCTAGTTTCTCTTTTTATATTTGCTGGTCTATCTTTCTCTTCAACATAACCTGTGGTTGCAAATTTTCCCTGAATTTCTTTAGGTAAATCTTTGACACCAGGTGGCTTGGGTGGGTTTGTTGAGAGATCGCTTGTATATGAAAATGAAGAAATAACTCTCTCAACTTTTTTCTTTTTGTTACAACATGGACATATTATATTTTTCTCATCCTCTTCATCCATTACTAATTCAGAAAATCTAAAATTAGGAACAAAATATAAAACCATTATCTTTCCATCGTCGACATAAAGATCAATGTCTATATCTTCATTGCCAATTTTACCAGCTCTGGCTATTTCTTTATCGTTATTGAGATCTACAAGGATAATTGAATTTATACTTTCGTACTTCTTAACGGTTGCCTCAATAGTTTTTTTGTTTGGCTTTTTTTCAATTGCAACAATTGAATCTGTAACGGCTTTTCTACAAGAGATACATTCAAATTCATATAAAGGCATAGTTTACTCCGACTCAGTTCCATAAGAACCATCATGTTGCGAATTACCAAAATATTGATTCAAGTGATCTTGGCCAACCCAATTTGAAGCTTGTTCTTCATCTTTCATAATTTTATAGTCTTTGTGCCACTGAACGGGGTCGCCTGGTTTAGGAGCTCTATCATTTTGGCCACCTCTCTTTTCAAAAATTGCTTTAAATGCAGAGAAGACTCGATGCACATCTGTACATTTTTTATTATTTGGACATTCAATGTTATCAGTGCTATCACCTTCAAAAAATAATTCACTGAACTTAAAATCTAATAATTCTAGATATAAAAACTTCTTCTCATCAAGCTTATATCTATATCTCCTAATTCCTTTGTTAGACTCTTCACCAACGGAGAAAATCGTTTTGTCATTTTTGGGATTAAGCACTTCAATGTACTTAAAACCTTTATTTTTTTTCATAAGTTGAGTTGCATATTTTTTGTTCAAATTTTTTACGAGCTTATCTATATCTTTATTATAAGATCTCATACATTCTCTACATTCAAATTCATAAACCGGCATACAAACAACCCTTTAAAGAAATTTAATAATAGATTACTATAACGGATATGGAAAGTTTTGTTAAATTTGAAATGATTAACTCTATTAGCTTAATCACAATCGACAATCCAAATAAAAAGAATGCTGTATCTCCAGATATGATTGAAGAAATGATCAAACACATTAAATCGCTTGAAGATAATAAGAGTATTAGAACCATAATAATTAAAGGTGAAGGAAATAAAGTATTTTCATCTGGATATGATATTTCATCTATAAAAGAAGATTATAATGATCAAAATCACCCGTTAATAAGAATGACCAAATGCATTAAAAATTCTGGAAAAATAGTTGTTGCAGCAATCAACGGTCATGCATTTGGAGGTGGCTTGGAAATAGCTATAAGTTGCGATTTCAGATTTTTCTCTAAGAATTCAATTTTCTGTGTTCCCCCAGCTAAATTGGGAATTCCATACAGCTATAATGGATTAAAAAATTTCATCAATTGTGTTGGACTATCTAATACAAAGAATATTTTTTTAACAGCTGACAAGTTCAATTCAGATGATGCTTTGAGTATGGGGTTGGCAAATTTTGTTTCTGAGAGTGAAAAAATAATAGATGACGTAATTAATTTTTGTGAAAGAATATCTCAAAATGCTCCTTTATCACTAGAGGTTATTAAAAAATCTATAAACTCCTTTCAAGAAAGCCAAACACTAGATGATAAAAATAAATTAGCAATTGAAGATTTAATTAAAAATATTCAAGAAAGTAAAGACTTTGTTGAAGGCAGAAAAGCCTTTGAAGAAAAAAGAACGCCTAAATATGAAGGCTCTTAGTTAAATATTAGAGTAATTGAAAGCTTTATCTTTAACTTTTAACCATTGAGAATCAACTTTCACTCTTAGATCTAAGAAAACCTTACAATTCAAGAATTCTTGAATATCAACCCTACTTTCCTCACCAACCTTTTTTATCATTTGCCCCCTCTTTCCAATTATAATCTGCTTATGGTGTGAACTTTCGGCTATTATGTAAGCTTGAATGACTATAATTTTTTTCTTTTCAATAATTTCTTCTACAACTACAGCAATTCGGTAAGGAACTTCTTGATATAGATTTGTGAAAATTTTCTCTCTTATTATTTCAGATAAATAAAATTTTTCAGGTTGATCAGTTAGTATATCATCTGGAAGAATTTTCTTGGTAAAAGGTAGTTTTTCTTTAAGCTTGTCCAGCAATAAGTTGGTCCCTTCATTATTTAAAGCACTTATGGGAATAAAGTTTTCGACAAAATCGTACTTGCCACTTAGCTTTTCAATCAATCCCAATATTCTACTTTTTTTAATTAAATCAATTTTATTGATTGCAACTATGGGATTTTTATCTCTTATTTTATCAAATAGATTTAAATCATCTTCAGAGAATTTTTTGGTTCCATCAATCATTACTAATATAACATCTGCTTCACTTATAGCTTGCATTGAAGACTGAACCATAATTCTATTTAAAAATTTATTTGATTTTTGTAGCCCAGGAGTATCCAAAAAAAGCATCTGTGAATCTTCGGTGTTAAGAACACCTAAAATTTTATTTCTAGTAGTATTTGGCTTATCACTTACAGCTGATATTTTCCTTCCTGTTATTGTATTGATTAATGTAGATTTTCCCGTGTTAGGTTTGCCTATAATTGAAACTGTTCCTGACTTAAAGTTTTCCATTGATTTATCATTATACTGTTCTTGTGGAGTTTAATAAATAAAGTTAAGATTTAATTCCAATTATGAAAACTAATTTTAGAACAGACTATTGTGCAACCTTCAATGAATCCAATGAAGGGCAAGAAGTAAGCATTACCGGATGGTCTTCTACCGTAAGGGACCATGGTGGAGTTATATTTATAGATGTCAGGGATAGGTCTGGAATCATCCAAATAGTATCTGACCCGGAATTATTTCCTGAAGCACACAAGACAATTGAAAAAATTAGAAATGAATTTGTGATAAATATTAAAGGGAAAATTAGATTACGATCAGATAATAGTATTAATCCAAAATTACCAACAGGAAAAATTGAAATTTTGGCGGAACATGTTGAGATATTCAATACTTGTGTCCCCCTACCCTTTCAAATTGAAGATGAAATTGATACTGATGAAAATATAAGACTAAAATATAGATACTTAGATTTAAGAAGACCAAATATCAGTAAAAACTTTGTCCTTAAAAGTGAAACTATGAGGGTAATTAGAGAGTATTTTCATGAGCATAATTTTATTGATATAGAAACTCCTTATCTCACAAAATCAACTCCAGAAGGAGCAAGAGATTATTTGGTACCAAGTAGGGTTCATCAGAATCATTTTTTTGCACTTCCTCAATCTCCACAAATATTAAAACAAATTTTAATGACATCGGGTTTCGATAGGTATTTTCAAATTGTAAGATGCTTTAGAGATGAAGACTTAAGAGCGGACCGTCAGCCTGAATTCACACAAGTAGATTTTGAAATGTCGTTTGTTAATAAAGAAGATGTTATGGAATTTACAGAGGGGCTAATTAAAAAAATCTTCACATCAGCGTTGGATATAAGTCTTGATAATGACTTTGAAAGGATTACATATAATGATTCCATGTCTAGATTTGGAAACGATAGACCCGATATGAGGTTTGACCTTGAACTTGAGGATATTACTGAAATCTTCAAAGATACCGAATTCAAAGTTTTTAAAGATGTAGTTAAAAAGAATGGTGTAATAAAATGCTTAAAAGTCAAAGATGCAAATTTATCCAGAAAAGATATAGATGAGCTAACAATTTTTGCACAAAGCTATGGAGCTAAAGGTCTTGCATGGATCAAAGTAAATGGGGAAGACTTACAATCGCCAATTATTAAATTTTTCTCTGAGAATGAAATTATGTTGCTCTCAAAAAATCAAGATTTATCTGATGGAGATATATTATTCTTTGGTGCAGGCTCAAGTGATGAAGTAAACAAATATATGTCTGCGGTTAGGCTCAAATTAGGTGAGGATCTAGCTCTCATGGATAAAAATGATTTTAAATTTGTATGGGTAACAGATTTTCCTTTGTTCATCAAAGATGGTGGCGAAGTTACTTCTGTTCACCACCCTTTTACCGAACCTGTTAATCATGATTTTAATAGTGATGAAACATTAGAAGTTAAGTCTAATGCTTACGATATTGTTCTAAATGGAACAGAACTTGGCGGTGGAAGTATAAGGATTCACAAAAAAGAACTACAGGAAAAAGTTTTTAGAATATTAAAAATAAGTGAAGAAGAGTATAAAGATAATTTTGGCTTTCTTTTATCGGCACTTGAAAGAGGGACACCTCCCCACGGTGGATTAGCATTGGGTCTTGATAGGATATTAATGTTTTTAACTGGTGCTGACTCTATTAGAGACATAATAGCTTTTCCTAAGACTCAAAAAGCATCTTGTCTACTAACCGAAGCTCCTTCTAAAGTATTCTCTGAAAAACAACTTGAAGAACTTGGAATTAATCTAATTATCCCTGTTGAGGAATAATTGAACCTAAAACTTTTTTGTTAAGAATTTCATCTATTTTTACTTTTACTATTCTACCTTGCTCAATTCTGGAATCTGCAATATTGACATCAATATAGTTTCTAGTTCTAACTTTATTATTTTTTTCTTTGATTCCTATCAAAGTTTTACCGATATATTTAGATTGAAATTCTTCTTTAAGCTTATCAGCCAACATACGAAGTTTTTTTGACCTTAACTTCTTATCAAAATTATCAATCTTATCAGTATTTAAAGAAGCCCTTGTACCTTTTCTATCAGAATAAGGAAATACATGTAGATAATTAAGCTCAGAATTTTTGATATAATTATAAGTTTCTAAAAATAAATCTTCTGTTTCACCTGGAAATCCCACAATGACATCAGTGCCTATGCAAGCATCTGGAATACAATCTCTTATATAATTAGTGAGTTTTGTAAAAGATGATATCTTATATCTCCTTCTCATCTCCCGCAAAATTTCATTGTTTCCACTTTGCATTGATATATGAAATGATGGACAAATTTTTTCTGATTGGGAGATAAAATCAATCATTTCAAGTGAAGTATCTGCAGGATCAATCGAACTTAATCTTATATTTTTAATTGGTGAATATTTCTCAATCTTCTGTAGTAATTCAAGAAGGCTTTGATTTCTATCAAGACCATAACTTGAGAGATGAATACCGGTTAAAACTACTTCATTAAAACCACAGTCATGAAGATAAGAAATCTTATCTAACAGACTATCATTATTCATGCTTCTAGATTTACCTCTTGCAAAAGGAATAATGCAGAAAGAGCATCTGTAGTTGCAGCCATCTTGAATCTTAAGAAATGCTCGAGACCTATTTTCTTTAATACCTTCATCAAAATCATCAAATTCATCTAAAGCAAAAATATCACTTACAACTTCATTCTCATATGCTTCTAAGTTATTTAATACTTTAGGTATTAAATATTTATTTGCATTATCAACAATAAAATCCACATCTGATGAAGCTTTTAATACCTCAGGGGTTGTTTGGGCTAGACATCCTGTCACCAATGTTTTTATTTTTGGGAAATCTTTTTTAATCTTTCTTAAATCTTTCAAAATTTGATTATCAGTTGCATCTGTAACGGTACAAGTGTTAATTATACAAATATCGGATTTACCTAGATCAGAAGATTCTTCAAAACTATTTGGAACTATAGACTTAATCTTATCTGTATCAAATTGATTGACCTTGCAACCATAGGTCAGATAGTGAATTTTATTATATTGTTTGATCAATCCATCCACCACCAACAACTTTCTCATCTTTATAAAATACTATGGCCTGCCCAGGTGTCAGGGCTCTTTGCGGCTTCTTAAATTTAACTAAAAGTCTTCCATCATCCTTAAAATCAATATCAACCTCGGACTCTGGACTTCTATATCTTACTTTTGCCTTAAGATTTAAATTTAAAATAGACTCCCTATCCATTGACCAATTAAGGTTTTTTGCATATAAAGCATCAGAGTACAAATCTGTTTCTGAACCTACGATTATATTAGAATTAGCAAAATTTATATTGACAACATACATTGCTTCAAGGGAATTTATACCTAACTTTCTTCTTTGGCCAATAGTAAAATTATGAATTCCTTCATGTTCCCCCAAAATATTTCCATTAACATCCTTAATCAAGCCGCCTTTGGGTTGGAAATGAATAGAATTTTTCTCTATAAATGTTCTATAATCTTTTGCAATAAAGCAGACATCTTGACTCTCTTTTTTTGTAGCTACAGATAAATTAAAACCTTCAGATATTTCTCTTACTTTTGGCTTAGAAAACTCCCCTAAGGGGAACATTAACCTAGACAATTCTTTACTTTTTAAAGTAAATAAGAAATATGACTGGTCTTTAAATTTATCAACTCCTTTCTCTAAAAAAATTCTTCCCTTATTGTCCCTAGAAATTTTTGCATAATGACCTGTAGCTAAGTAATCAGCCCCGAGCTCTAACGATTTTTTTAGTAGAAAATCAAATTTCATATATTCGTTACACATAATGCAAGGGTTTGGGGTTTGACCATTATAATATTTATTAATAAAGTCACTAACTACATACTTCTGAAAATCATCTTTATAATTAACTACATGATGCTCTATTCCAATTTGATTCGCTGCTTGTCTGGCATCAAATACATCACTTAATGAGCAACAACCTGTCTCATCATCTGCATAATCCCATAATTGCATTGTTATGCCAGACACATCGTATCCTTGCTCTCTTAAAAGTGCTGCTGTGGTTGAACTATCCACTCCTCCACTCATAGCTACAATGACTTTCTTACTCATAGAATGTACTTTACCAGAAGGTTATAAATAAGAGAAAGGTGTATATCTAGTTTTCTTTATGTATTATTAAAACAATTCAATGAATAATCTTCCTTTCGCTTTAGAAAATGGTCTTACTAAAGACGAGTATGTCTCTATAGTAAAAAAACTAAATAGAGAACCTAATGCTAATGAAATAGGAGTAATCGCTGCTATGTGGTCGGAGCATTGCTCATATAAAAGTTCAAAGTTTTATTTAAAGAAACTTCCTACAAAAGGAAAACATGTTATCCAAGGACCTGGAGAAAATGCTGGCATAATAGATATTGGAGATAATCAATGTGCCGTTTTCAAAATCGAAAGTCATAATCACCCATCCTTTATAGAACCATATCAAGGTGCTGCAACTGGAGTTGGTGGCATACTAAGAGATGTTTTTACAATGGGCGCAAGGCCTATTGCACTTATGAACTCTCTAAGATTTGGAAATCCTAAACTGAAAATTACAAAAAAACTTATAAATGGAGTCGTATCAGGGATTGCTGGATACGGCAATTGTATGGGAATTCCAACAGTTGGCGGAGAAGTTTATTTCGATAAATCTTACAATGGGAATCCACTAGTTAATGCTTTTGCACTAGGAATAACTACAAAAGATAAAATTTTCTTAGGTAGAGCTGATGGCCCTGGGAATCCTGTTTATTATCTTGGAGCAAAAACTGGTAAAGATGGAGTTAAAGGTGCTATTATGGCCTCGGATGTCTTTGAAAACGAGGAAGAATTAGATAAACCTACCGTACAAATCGGTGATCCTTTCAAAGAGAAATTACTACTAGAAGCTTGTTTAGAGTTGTTCCAAAATAAAGGAATCATTGGAATTCAAGACATGGGAGCAGCAGGACTAACTTCATCCGCATCTGAAATGGCTTTCAGGTCTGACAATGGAATTATGCTTAATTTAGATAAAGTGCCAAAAAGAGATTCTAGTATTAATGCCTATGAAATGCTCTTGTCTGAGTCACAGGAAAGAATGCTCTTGGTTATGAAAGAAAAGTCATCATCTAAGATTAACAAAATTTTTAAAAAATGGCATTTAGATTCAACCGAAATAGGAGAAGTAATTAAAGAGAAAAATTTTATAGTTAACTTTAAGGGAAAAACTGTCGTAAATATTCCAGTTTCCATCCTCACTGAAGATTGTCCAGTATACAAAAGGCCTGTTAAATCACCGAAAGCTATAAAATTAAAAGATGGGAAAGCATTGAAACTGAAATTTTCCAATAAAAAACTAGCCAGTCTCTTTAAGAAAATTATTAAAGACGAAAACATATGCTCTAGAAGATGGGTATATGAACAATTTGACTATATGGTGGGAACTAATACTATCACAGAACCCGGATCAGATTCAGCTGTCATTAGAATCAAAAATACAAAAAAAGCCTTAGCCCTCACAACAAATTGTAACTCAGGATATTGCAAGCTAAACCCAAAAAAAGGTTCTAATATTGCAGTAGCAGAATGCACAAGAAATATAATTGCATCTGGTGCAAAACCCCTCGCTATTACAAATTGTTTAAATTTTGGTAATCCTGAAAAGAAGGAGATAATGTGGCAATTTGCAAAAGCTATAGATGGAATATCTGAGGCTGTACTTGAATTTAATACACCTGTTATCAGTGGAAATGTAAGCCTATATAATGAGAACAAGTCTGATTCAATAAATCCAACACCAGTGATAAGCATGGTGGGTCTAATTAAAGATATTAAAAACAAGAGAGATCAATTTTATAAAAACAACAATGATTCAATATTGTTAATTGGAAAAATAAAAAATGATTATGGAAGTTCAATCGTATCTAAATATGTAAAAGAATTAAAAAATAAATATAAAGAACCCACTATAAATCTTAAAGAGCATTCTAAAATTAATAATTTTATTATGAAAATTAATGAAAAATATAAGATTCAATCAATTCATGATATATCTGAAGGTGGTTTAGCAGTTTCAATGCTAGAGTCATGCTTTAATAGAAATTCATTGAAAGGTGCTATGATAGATTTAAATTGCTTAAACTTACAAAACATTTTACAAATATTTTCTGAGACCCAAGGTTGCTACCAAATAAGCTGTAAAAAAGAAATTGCAAAAAAAATACTTGGGGAATCAAAAAAAAATAAAATATATGCAAAAGAAATTGGATATGTTACAGAAAATTATTTCTCTATAAAAGATTATTTTAATGTTAAAATTCAAGATATTCATAAATTATGGAGTAAATCGTTTCCAAGATGATATCAGAAAATGATAAATTAATAGAAGAATGCGGTGTCTTTGGGATTTTTAATGCAGAAGAGGCTGCAGTTTTAACAGCACTAGGTCTTCATTCATTACAACATCGAGGCAAAGAAGGTGCAGGAATTGTTACGTTTGACGGTAAAAATTTTAATGGTGTTAGATCTCAAGGGTTAGTAAGTAATACTTTTGATAAACCCGAAGTTATTGAACAGCTTCCAGGAAAGAATGCTGTTGGTCATGTAAGATATTCAACCCAAGGTGAATCAATAGATAAAAATATTCAACCATTATTTGCAGACCTTGCTGCAGGCGGTTTTGCTTGTGCTCACAATGGAAATCTAATCAATGCAGTTGATATAAGAAAAGAATTAATTAGTAAAGGAGCAATATTTCAAACAACATCTGATACAGAAACTATTTTACAACTTGTAGCTCTTTCAAGGAAAATAAAAATAAGAGATAAATTAATCGATGCATTAAAGAAAATCAAAGGTGCATATTCACTAGTTATTTTGACGAATAAAAAATTAATCGGCGTCAGGGATCCCTTCGGGATTAGACCTCTAGTTCTTGGAATAAAAGACGGATCTTATGTGCTTGCCTCTGAAACTTGTGCACTAACTATAATTGGTGCTGATTATGTCAGAGATATCAAAAATGGCGAAATCGTAATAATTACAAAAGATGGAATTAAAAGTCTTATGCCCTTCAAAAAAAGAAAAGAAAGGCCATGTATTTTTGAAAGAATATATTTTTCAAGGCCTGATAGTATTGTTGGAGGGAAAACAATTTACACCTACAGAAAAAGATTGGGTGAACAATTGGCAATCGAAAATAAGTTTCCCGCAGATGTAGTTGTTCCTGTTCTTGATTCAGGGGTTTCTGCAGCTATCGGGTTTGCACAAAAGTCAAAAATACCTTTTGAGCTAGGTCTTTTCAGAAGTCATTATGTTGGAAGGACTTTTATAGAACCCACTCAAAATATTAGACAATTTGGAGTAAAATTAAAACATAGTGTCAACAAGTCCTGTATTGAGGGTAAGAAAGTAATTCTGATAGATGATTCAATAGTCAGGGGAACTACTTCTAAAAAAATAGTAAAGGAGTTATTTGATTCTGGGGCAAAAGAGGTACATTTGGGAATTAGCTGTCCCCCTATTACACATCCAGATTTTTATGGAATTGATACCCCTAACTACTCTGAGTTAATTGCATCCAAAAACACGATAGGTGAAATGGCAAAATTAATTGGAGTCAATTCATTGTTTTTTTTAAGTCTTAATGGGACATATAAGGCCATGGGCTATAAAAAGAGAAATGATAAATCTCCTCAATTTACTGACCACTGTTTTACAGGTGACTATCCAATTAAATAATTTATTTTAGCTGGTTTAAAATATTTTCAAGGTTTTCAATATATTCGGTAGATTCTTTTAATATTCTTTTCTCTCTCAATATTACATCTTCAGGAGCAGAATCTAAAAATTTATTATTTCTCAATTTAGCATCTGACTTTTTGTAATCATTTTTCACTGCACTTAAATCTTTTAATAGTTTAGCTTTTTGTTCTTTAATATTCATAGAATCATTAAGTTCAAAAGAAACTTTATAGAACTTACTAACATTAGTAACAAATCGTGCTTTTAAATCAAGAAAGAATATAATTTCATCAATACCTGCTAGTTTCTTTAAAAATCTAATATTTGTATTTAAAAAATTATCTTCACCAGTCACATAGACATTTATTTTATCCTGTGGAGGAATCGATAAATTTTTCCTCAAGGATCTTACTGAGACTACAAAATCTTGAAGTCTTTCAAAATCATTAGTTGCAACCACATCATATTTTGTCCTTTTAGGGAAAACTAAAGTTTCTTTTATATTTGTACTGTGAAAACTTAATATTTCAGATGAAATAAATGGACAGAATGGGTAAAGAAGAATTAAGAAATCATTTAAAATGTTAATGATTATATTCTTACTATCTTGTGAATTTGAATTAGATTCAAATTCAACTTTAACTATCTCAATATACCAATCGCAAAAATCATCCCAAAAAAACTTATATAAAAGACTAGAAGCTTTTTCAATTTCACAATTATTTATAGCTATTTCATAAGATTGAATTAATTTTGAAAATTTATCAACAATCCAAGCATCGTAAAAATTAGTAAGTTTGAGATTTTCATTTGGCTTTTCTTTAGTATGGAATTTTACAAATTTATTAGCATTCCAAATTTTATTCATAAAGTTACGAGCTGGTTCTAATGAATTATTTGCAAGCTTAATGTCACTATGGGGAGATATGTTGGATGCAAGAAAAAATCTTAAAGAATCGGTTCCGAATTGCTCAATAAGGTCTAAAGGATCAATAACATTTCCTTTAGTTTTGGACATTTTTTCGCCTTTAGAATCTCTAATTAAATTATGAATATAGATAGTTTTAAAAGGAATTTTATTTGTTAATTCTAAGGACATCATAATCATCCTAGAAACCCAAAAAAAGATGATGTCAAAACCAGTAACTAAAATTGAGGTAGGAAAAAAATTCTTTAATTCATTGGTATTTTCTGGCCACCCCAGGGTTGAGAAAGGCCACAATCCTGATGAAAACCATGTGTCTAGTACATCTTGCTCTCTTTTGAGAGCTCCCTCTGGAGCAGTATTATATTTATCAATATACTTTTCCTTTGCATCCTTTTCATTGTAAGCAGCTATTGAATTACCATTTTTACAAGTCCAAATTGGTATTTGATGACCCCATAAAATTTGCCTTGAAATACACCAGGGTTTAATATTTTTTAACCACTCAAAATATGTATTTTCCCAAAACTTTGGCTTAAAAGCAATCTCTTCATTTTCAACTGCCTTAATTGACTTTTCTGCCATATTTTTAACATCTAAAAACCATTGATCTTTCAATAAGGGCTCTATCACTTCGCCGGACCTATCTCCCTTAGGAATTGTATTGATTACCTCTTCAGTAGATACTAGAATGCCCTCTTCTTCCATAAAATTTAATAATTTATCCCGTGCTTCAAGAACTGATAAACCTTGATATTCCTTTGTTGTATTTTCATTTAATGTTCCATCATCATTTAAGATATTTATCATTTCAAGGTTATGTCTCTTGGCTACTTCGAAATCATTAAAATCATGTCCCGGTGTAATTTTGACAGCACCTGAACCCTTTTCCATGTTTGCATATTCATCTGCAATAATTGGTATGTCTCTATTGTTAAATGTGTTAACAACTTTTTTACCTATATAAGACTTATATCTAATATCATTAGGGTTGACAGCAATGGCTGTATCTCCAAATATTGTTTCTGGCCTTGTTGTTGAAACAATTATATTTTCATCAGAATCAACTAATTGATATTTAAAAGAATACAGCATACCTTTTTTTTCTTCTGAAATGACTTCAAGGTCAGAAATTGCTGTTTTTAGTTTTGAATCCCAATTAATTAAGGTTTTCTCTTTATAAATGAGGCCTTTATTATAAAGTGTAATAAATGCTGTGTTTACAGCATAAGTCATATCATCATCTAGTGTAAATTTCACTTTAGACCAATTACAACTTAATCCTAATTTTTTTAGTTGCTCAAGGATTTCGTTACCGTTGTTATGCTTCCAGTCCCAAATTTTGTTTATTAATTCCTCATTTGATAATTTTGAAGAGTCTACACCTTCTTTAGCTAAAGCCTTCTCTACTAATAACTGTGTTGCAATACCGGCATGATCTGTTCCAGGAGTCCAACGAACATTTAATCCAATTAATGAATTATATTTAATTAAAATATCCTGTATTGTTGAATTTAAAGCATGTCCTAGATGAAGATTTCCTGTTACATTTGGAGGTGGAATTGCTATAGAATAGTAGTCTATACCCTCTATATGATTCTCAGAAATTATATTTTCAAGCCATTTCTCTTCAATCCTTTTTGGATTGTAAGTGTTTACAAGGCTTTCTTTTTCTTCATCCATTAGACAGTATCAGGATTATTAGTCTGAGGTACTTCAATTTCTGGAGCATTAATTTCAACATCAGTATTTGAATATATTGGTAGACCAGTACCTGCAGGAATTAACCTTCCCATAATAACATTTTCTTTCAATCCAGAAAGTTCGTCAATCTTACCTTCACATGAAGCATCAGTAAGTACTTTTGTTGTTTCTTGGAATGAAGCTGCTGAGAGCCAACTCTTAGTACTTAATGAAGCTCTAGTAATACCCAATAACAATGGTTCTGCTTGAGCAGGTTGTCCACCTTCAGAAATAACTTGTTGATTAGTTTTTATAAACTCACCTTTTTCAACTGCTTCTCCTATTAGAAGAGTAGTATCACCTGAATCGGTAATCTTGACTCTTTTTAACATCTGTCTAGTTATTATTTCAATATGCTTATCGTTTATTCTTACACCTTGGAGTCTATAAACATCCTGAATCTCATCGACAATATACTTTGACAATTCTTTCTCACCTTTAATCTTTAAAATATCGTGTGGATCTGGTGCACCATCAACTATTTGATCCCCTGCAGATATATTTTCACCTTCCCTAACCAAAATATGTTTCGATTTTGGGACCAAATATTCTTCAGGATCACCTACAGGCGGAGTTACAATAATTCTTTTCTTTGATTTAATATCTTTACCAAATGAAACAATTCCTTCTATTTCTGATATCACAGCTGGATCTTTAGGCGGTCTTGCTTCGAATAATTCTGCTACTCTAGGTAGGCCTCCAGTAATATCCTTTGTTTGAGCTTTAGCTTGAGGGAGTGAAGCAATAAATTCACCTGGTTTTACTTTTTCATCATTATCTTTTCTAATTTCTGCACCCTTAGGCATCGGATATTCAAATCTATCACCACTTTTTGTTACTAATATTAATGCTGGATTTAATTTCTGATCTTTAAACTGCATAACCTCTTTGTTAGAAAGACCTGAATATGGGTCGACACTTTCTTTATAAGTTAAATTAGGTTCTAAATCTTTATATTCTATGTGACCTTCTTCCTCAGCAATGAAAGGGAATATTGTAGGATCCCACTCTGCTAACAATGATCCTTTTTTAACCTCTTGTCCATCATCACAATAGATTTTTGCACCTAATGTTAAAGGGTATCTCTCCAACTCAAGAGATGTTGTAGGATCTTCTATTACCAACTCTCCTGTTTTACTGGTACATATGTTCGCATCACCTGACTTAACAAAATTCAAATCTACAAATCTTATTTTTCCTGGATTTTTTGAATCATGTCTTGATTGTTCTACTTTGGCAACACCACCAATGTGGAAAGTTCTCATAGTTAATTGAGTCCCTGGTTCTCCAATTGACTGAGCTGCTATAATTCCAACAGCCTCTCCAGTGTTTACAAGTTCTCCGCTTGCAAGATTTCTTCCATAGCAAAGTGTACAAACTCCTGATTCTGACTCGCATGTAAGTCCTGAACGTATTTTTATCCTTAAAGATCCAGGAATTGCATCCATTTTCTTTGCAGTTGTTTCATTTACTTCATTATTTTTAGCAACTATTAATTCACCACTAAGAGGGTCTATAACATCCTCTGCAACTACTCTTCCTAAAGCTCTTGAACCAACACTTGCAACAACTTCTCCACCTTCAACTAATTGACTTATCTCAACTCCCTCAGCTGTGCCACAATCATATTCTGAAATCATTACATCTTGTGCAACATCTACAAGCCTTCTTGTTAAATATCCAGCATTAGCAGTTTTTAATGCTGTGTCGGCTAGTCCTTTTCTTGCTCCATGAGTAGAAATGAAATACTGAAGAACACTTAAGCCTTCTCTAAAGTTCGAAGTAATAGGTGTTTCGATAATTTCCCCTGAAGGTTTAGCCATTAATCCTCTCATCCCTGCAAGCTGTCTAACTTGAGACTGACTTCCTCTTGCACCTGACTCAACCATCATAAATATAGGATTACTACTTGGTGCTTTATCGCCATCTTTATCAATTTCATTATCCTCTGGAGCAGATATTCTATTCATTAAAACATTAGCAATTTCATCTCCAGTTCTAGCCCAAACGTCTATAACTTTATTATATCTTTCACCTTCTGTTATTAAGCCTTGGAGATACTGGTTTTTAATATTACTAACTTCTTCTTCAGCTTCATTGATGGATTTATTTTTCTCATCTGGAATTATCATATCGGCTATAGAGACTGAAATTCCAGAGGTAGTTGAATGCTTAAAGCCTAATGTCCTAAGTCTATCTGCTAACAGTACTGTTGCTTTTCCACCTGACATTCTGAATGTGGTATCAATTAAATCCTCAACTGCCTTTTTTGTCATTAATCTATTAATTAAATCAAAAGGAACTTCTTCGGGCATTACTTCAAAAATTAAAGCTCTTCCTACAGTTGTTTCTTTCACATCATCACTAATTTTTATTTTTATTTTTGCATGAATATTTACTTGTCCCAAGTCAAAAGCAGTTCTTAATTCATTCAAACTTGAGAAGGCTTTCCCCTCACCCTTAGAGCCTGGAACCTCTCTGCTCATATAATAAATACCTAAAACAATGTCTTGTGAAGGTAGAATAATCGGCTTTCCGTGTGCAGGTGATAAAATATTATTAGTTGACATTATCAAGGTTCTACATTCCGTCTGTGCTTCAACAGATAATGGAACATGAACAGCCATCTGGTCTCCATCAAAATCGGCATTGAATGCCGGACAAACTAAAGGATGTAATTGAATTGCCTTGTCTTCAACTAAAACTGGCTCAAAAGCTTGTACACTTAACCTATGAAGTGTTGGAGCCCTATTTAACATTACTGGATGTTCTCTAATAACATCATCTAATGCGTCCCATACAATTGGTGCTTGTTGTTCAACAAGATTTTTTGCAATTTTAATAGTTGCCGCATGGCCCCATAATTCTAATTTTTGATAAATAAATGGCCTAAATAATTCTAAGGCCATTTTCTTAGGCAGCCCACATTGGTGTAATTTTAATTGTGGGCCTACAACAATTACTGACCTACCAGAATAATCTACTCTTTTACCGAGCAAATTTTGTCTGAATCTACCTTGTTTTCCTTTTATTATATCACTTAAGCTTTTCAAAGGTCTATGATTGTGACCTAGAACAGGTCTGCCTCTTCTCCCATTTTCAAAAAGTGCATCAACAGATTCTTGCAACATTCTTTTTTCATTTCTAACAATAATATCAGGAGCACCAAGTTCCATTAGTTTTTTCAGCCTGTTGTTTCTATTAATAACTCTTCTATAAAGATCATTTAAATCTGATGTAGCAAACCTTCCCCCATCAAGTGGTACCAAAGGTCTCAAGTCAGGTGGTAAAACTGGCAATCTTTTAAGTATCATCCACTCTGGTTTATTACCTGAATTTCTAAATGCTTCAACTATACGCAATCTTTTTGAAAGCTTAACTTTTTTAAGAGGTGAAGTAGTAGTTCTTAATTCTTGTTTTAATTCGACAGATAATGATTCTAAATCAATTTCTTGTAACATATTTCTAACAGTTTCTGCACCCATTCCAACCAATAAAAAGAAATTATCATCTATTAGTTTTCTATAAGTATCTTCTGAGATAACTTGTCCAATTTTAAGACCTGTATCACCTGCATCTGTAATAACATAAGATTCGAAGTAAAGTACTTTCTCCAAGTCTTTCAATGTCATATCAAGAAGTGCCCCTATCCTGCTTGGAACACTTTTTAAAAACCAAATATGTGCTACTGGAGAACATAACTCAATGTGAGCCATTCTGAACCTTCTAACTTTACTTGAAATAACTTCTACACCACATTTTTCACATGTGTGATTTCTGTGTTTTAATCTTTTGTATTTTCCGCACAAACATTCAAAGTCTTTTACTGGGCCGAAAATCTTTGCACAGAACAAACCATATTTCTCAGGTTTGAATGTTCTGTAATTAATTGTCTCAGGTTTTTTGATTTCACCATAAGACCATTCTTTGATTTGTTCAGGAGAAGCGATACTAATTTTAATAGATTTATAATCTTGTGGATTTTTTGGCTTATCAAATAAGACACCCATATCAAGCATTGTATTTCACCTCCACAAAGTTAAACATCTGCATCTACCTCTTCTGATTTATCGATCATTTCAATATTCAAGCCTAAGGATTTTAATTCATTGGTAAGAACATTAAATGATTCAGGAATTCCAGGTTCAAATTTTAATTTATTTTTCACTATAGAATCAAAAAGTCTGGTTCTTCCAATTACATCATCTGATTTTACTGTTAAAAATTCTTGTAATGTATTTGCGGCACCGTAAGCTTCTAATGCCCAAACTTCCATTTCTCCTAGTCTTTGTCCACCAAAGTGGGATTTACCACCTAATGGTTGCTGTGTTACAAGTGAGTATGGACCAATTGCCCTAGCATGGATTTTTTCCTCTACTAGATGATGAAGTTTAATCATATACATAATCCCTACTGTCACTCGTTGATCAAAAGGTTCCCCAGTTTGTCCATTAAACAAAGTCAGCTTGCCATCTTCAGGGAAATGATTTTCAGCCAATAAGGCACGGATATCAGATTCTTTAACACCTTCAAAAATTGGTGTTTCAACAGGAACCCCTGAGGATAATCTTTTTGCCAAGTCTATTAAATCATTATCATTAAGTTTTTTAACATTATTAATATAATCAATATCATTTTGATAGAATTTTGAAATTAAATCTTTAATTTTGTCAATATTAGGGAATTTCTCAGAAAGCTGTTCATTAACTTGATTCCCAAGTGATCTTGCAGCTAAACCTAAATGGGTTTCTAAAATTTGACCAACATTCATCCTCGAAGGTACACCTAAAGGATTCAAAACCATGTCTACGGGTGTTCCATCAGGCAAATAAGGCATATCTTCGACAGGTAAAACTCTAGATACTACACCTTTATTACCATGCCTACCAGCCATCTTGTCACCAACTTGATGCTTTCTTTTTACGGCTACATATACTTTGATAACTTTTAAAACTCCAGGCTGCAAATCATCAGGTTGAGACAATTTCTCAATTTGCTCATTAATTCTATTTTCAACATTAGCAAGCTTCTCATTTGAGATTTTAAGAATTGAATCAATTTGACCCTCTAGAGAACTTTTTTCATCAAATTCAATAGTGGCAATCTTTTCATATGGAACCAAATCAAATTGCTCGCTCTCGATTTCTTTATTCTTTTTCAGAACAATTTTTCTTCCTGCTCTAATATCATTACTTGGTATTTTTCCAACAAATATTCTTTTTAATTGTGACCTTGCTTCAGAAATAATATGTTCTCTTTCATTTTCTAATTGATTTTGTAGCTCTATAACTTCAGGTGAACCGGACCTAGACCTATCTTGTTTGTCACCCAATCTAGATATTAAGGTCTTTACATCTAAAACAATACCATTGACACCAGGAGGAACCCTTAATGATGTATCTTTAACATCTCCTGCCTTATCTCCGAAAATTGCTCTTAGTAGTCTTTCTTCAGGCGATAATTGAGTCTCACCTTTTGGAGAAATTTTTCCAACTAAAATATCGTTTGGTTTGACTTCAGCACCAATTTGTATAACACCATCTTTATCAAGGAAAGATAAATTCTCTTCATTAACATTTGGAATATCTCTTGTTATCTCTTCTTTTCCAAGCTTAGTTTCACGCGAAACACATTCAAATTCCTCTATATGGACAGAGGTAAAAGTATCCTCTTTAGAAAGCCTTTCACTTATTAAAATAGCATCTTCGAAGTTATATCCACCCCAAGCCATGAAAGCAATTAAGACATTTTTTCCAATTGCTAATTCTCCATACTCTGTTGAAGGGCCATCTGCAATAATATCCCCTTTGTTTATTTTTTGACCTTTTTTTACAATTGGCTTTTGGTTCCAACATGTATTTTGATTTGACCTTTGGAATTTAATTAAATCATAAATATCAGAAGCTTCATCTGATGAGCTATCATCTTTTTTTATTACAATTTTTGATGAATCAACATAATCTACTATTCCTGAATTGAAAGCAATTACATTCACACCAGAATCTCTAGATATATTTTTCTCAAAACCAGTTCCGACCAATGGTGCAGAAGAACGCAATAAAGGAACTGCTTGTCTTTGCATATTTGAGCCCATTAAAGCTCTATTTGCATCATCATGCTCCAGAAAAGGAATTAATGAAGCAGAAACAGAAACTAGTTGAGCTGGTGAGACATCCATTAATTGTACATCTTCTCTTGGGACAACTTCAAATTCTCCACTTTTTCTAGCATCTACTTGTTCATTTTCAAAATTATTGTCTGTATCGAGTTTAGCATTTGCTTGAGCGATAATATAATCTTCTTCTTCTAAAGCATTTAAATACTTTATTTTATTAGACACCTTACCTCCACTCACTTCCCTGTATGGAGTAAGGATGAAACCATGCTCATTAATTTTAGAATAAGTGCTTAAACTTGAAATCAAACCAATATTTGGACCTTCAGGTGTTTCAATCGGACATATTCTACCATAATGTGAAGAATGAACATCTCTGACTTCAAAGCCTGCTCTTTCACGAGTTAAGCCACCAGGACCTAATGCACTAAGTCTTCTTTTATGGGTTATTTCGGATAAAGGATTTGTTTGGTCCATGAATTGAGAAAGTTGACCAGTAGCAAAAAACTCTTTCACTACAGATGTGACACTTTTTGGAATAACAATATCTGAAGGCATCATTTCTGCTACATCATTATAATTCATCTTTTCTTTGATGGTTTTAGATAATCTTTCAACACCTACAAAAAATCTATCTTCAATTAGCTCTCCTACCGTTCTGACTCTTCTGTTACCTAAATGATCAATATCATCAACTTCGCCTCTTCCGGACTTCAACAGCAATAAATATTTAAATGTTTCTAATACATCTCTAGGATCTAAACATAACTTAGATGAAGAGACTCCATGAATTAATTTATAGTTGATCTTCATTCTACCAACTTTAGACAATCTGTACGAGTCTTCATTAAAGAACATGTTTTCAAAGAATGATGTTGCAATCTTTGGAGTTGGAGGGTCAGTTGGTCTGAATTTTTTATATATTTCAGCAACAGCCTGTTCCTTAGTTAGCACCTTAGTCTTAGAAATCATTTCGTTTACAGTTAAAACCAAGGAGCTTGTAAAAGCATTATTATCGACAAAATATATTTCAAAGTCTTTTATTAAATTATTTTTAATTAATTCAATTGTATCTTCAGTAATCTCTTCAACTATATTACTCTCAACTATATTTTCAGGATCATAAGTACCATCGAGTTTCCTTACAAGATAGGAGCCAAGAAGTTCATCCTCAGTTACATCAAGCTTTGATATTTTTGAAGATTTTAATTTATCAATGATTCTTTCTGAGAATTTTCTATTCTCCCTTAAAATTAATTCACCTGAGGAGTTTTTTATATCATATGAGGCTCTTTGATATTGCAATAAATCAAAATTAATATCTTTAGTGAACTTGCCATTTTCACAATATATTTTTTCTTTCATATAAAAAGAATCTAAAATTGAGCTAGTAGATTCTCCAAGAGCAAGCATTAATAAAGTTGAGTGGAATTTTTTCTTTCTATCAATTCTTACAAACAAAATATCTTTAGAATCAAATTCAAAATCTAACCATCTTCCATCTTGAGGAACTATCCTAGCACTAAAACTTGATTTCGTTGAGGATGAAAGATCTTTTGCATTTTTCTGAGCATCAAAAAATACCCCCGGTGATCTATGTAGCTGATTTACAATAACTCTTTCGGTACCATTTATTACAAATGCACCATTAGGTGTCATAACAGGAATTTCACCAAAAAAAACTTCTTGCTGCTTAATATCCTTTACTCTTTTTGTATCTAATATAGGGTTATCATTTTCATCTAAATCATATTCCCATGTACATAAGTTGAATTTGACATGAATAGCAGATTGATAATTGTATCCTTTCAGTTTACATTCTGCGATACTATATTTTGGTGGCTCAACCCTGTAAGATTCGTATTCCAGCTGAGCTCTATTATTATAGTCGTCAATTGGAAAAGAAGCTCTGAAAACCTTTTCAAGCCCAATATTTTCTCTATCTTTTGATGAAAGATCTGCTTGGACTAATAGATTAAAAGATTCTTTCTGAACACTAAGTAAATCAGGAATTTCTGTAACTGATTGGGCTGTATCTCTAAAACTTTTTCTTTTTTTTGTTAAAAGAATATTTTCTTTTTGCAAAAACTCACTCCTTGGACTTAATATAAATTAAAAAAACTATGCGACTTGTACTTTAGCGCCAACTTCTTCTAATTTTTTCTTAATCTCATCTGCTTCATCTTTTTTAACACCCTGCTTTAGGGGTTTCGGTGCAGATTCAACAAGCTCTTTAGCTTCTTTTAGTCCAAGAGCAGTAATTTCTCTAACAATTTTAATAACCTTAATTTTTTCTCCGCCGGCTTCGCTTAATGTGATATCAAACTCAGTTTTTTCGGCAGCTGCTTCTCCTGCAGGTGCAGCGGCACCAGGAGCAGCGGCAACAGCAACGGGTGCTGCAGCTTGAACACCGAACTTCTCTTCGATATCTTTTACTAACTCAGATATCTCAAGTAAATTCGCATTTTCTAGGTAATTTATAACATCTTCTTTTGATACTTCAGGCATAACTTCCTCCGAATATTGAACTCGTATTATATATGTTTATTTTTGGTCTTTCAAGTTATTTATTACATTTATCAAACTTGAAGGTACAGCTTTAGCAGCATATAAAAACTTAACTAGTGGTTGATTTAGGACAGAAACGAATTGTCCAATCAGCCCTTCTCTTGATGGTAATTTGGAAATAGAATCAAGTTCTTCCATTGTAACAACATTTCCATCAATATACCCAAATTTAATCTCAAATAATGGGACATCTTTTTTAACTTTCATAAATGATTTGGCAACATCAACATAATTATCATCTAATAGTGCAATCGCTGTTTCACCACTTAATTTTGAAAAATGTTCTTCAAAATCAGTATTTTTTGTTGCTTTTTGAAGCAAGGTGTTTTTTACTACAGAAATCTTAGTATTAAATTTTGAAAATTCTTTCCTTAAAGACTCAAACTCTACTACCTTAGATCCTGCATAATTAATTAACAAGAAAGAAGGTGCATTATTAAAGGCACTTGAAAAATTATTAACTATAGCTTCTTTTTCTACTTTTCTTAGCATTAGGCAGATACTCCGGAAAGTTTTTTAATATCATCTTTCAATGAAGAAACATCAATTTTAATACCAGGTCCCATTGTAGAAGAAAGAGTTACTTTCTTTAAATAAACACCTTTTGAAGACGAAGGCTTTGCTGTATTTAATGAATTCATAAGAAATAGAATATTATCAAGAATTTGGTCTTTTTCAAATGATTTTTTTGCAACAGGGAAGTTAGCAAGGGCTAATTTATCGTTTTTAATTTCTATTCTTCCCGCTTTGGCTTCCTTTATTGCTTTTGAAATATCTTTTGTAACAGTTCCCATCTTAGGACTAGGCATAATACCCTTTGGACCTAAAATTTGTCCACATTTACCTAGCTTTGGCATTAAATCAGGTGTACAAATTACCACATCATAATCGACCCATTTTTCAGTTAATATCTTTTCAACTATTTCTTCTCCCCCAACAATATCTGCACCAGCTTCATTTGCTTTTGCTTGATTATCTCCATTGCAAACAGCTAAAACCTTAACTGGCTTTCCTAAAGAATGAGGAGGTACAATAGCATATTTGATCTGCTGATCTGATTTTTTTGGATCAATTCCGAGTTGAACTGATAAATCTATAGTTTCGTTGAATTTAGATGCCTCTACTTCTTTTAAAATAGAAATTGCATCATTAGTAGAATAAAACTTATTTTTGTCTACAAGTGTATTAATTTTTTCTCTTTTTTCTTTATATTTTCCCATAATTACACCTAAGCTAAGATATCAACTCCCATACTTCTAGCAGTCCCTTCAATAATTTTTTTTGCACTCTCAATATCATTAGCATTCAAGTCTTCCATTTTTACTTTAGCTATTTCCTCTACCTGCGATTGTGAAATTTTTCCAACTTTAACCATTGGAGTGGTTTGTGAACCCTTCTTTATTTTTGCTGCTTTTTTAATTAAATAAGAAACGGGAGGAGTCTTTACTTGGAATGTAAAAGACCTGTCAGCATAGACAGTTACAACTACTGGAAGTATGCCTTCTAATTTTTGGGTTTCTGCATTAAAAGCCTTACAAAACTCCATTATATTAACACCTTTTTGTCCTAATGCAGGTCCTATTGGAGGAGCTGGCGATGCTTTCCCAGCTTCACATAAAAGCTTTAAACTTCCTGCTACTTTTTTCATCAAATTCTCTCCACTTGATTAAAGTCTAAATCTATTGGCGTTGCTCTACCAAAGATTTCAACTATAACTTGAATTTTACCTTTTTCAACTTTTACTTCTTCAACAATTCCTGTGAAACTCTCGAATGGTCCTTCAATTACTTTGACTGATTCACCTTTATCGAACATTACTTTAGGTGTTGGTTTTAATGTACCCTCTTCTATCTTGTTTCTCATTTTGTTGATTTCAGACTCTTCAACTGATGGAACAGAATCAGGATCTAACTTCCCATCTTTAACTTTTCCACCAACAAAACCAATAACTTTTGGGATATTTCTGAGAAAATGCCATGAATCATCATTTAATTCTGTTTTAACTAGTAAATAGCCGGGGAAAAACTTCTTTTCACTTGTTTTCTTTTTTCCACCTTTTAACTGCTCTTCTAAGGTCTCTGTAGGCACTAATACATCTGCAATCATATCAGGACAGCTGTCCATTTCCATTTGCTGATAAATATATCTTTTCACAGTATCTTCGGATCCTGTATTACAATGAACTACATACCATTTTTCTGACATTTACATACCACCTAACAAAAATTCTGTTAATGAAGAAAAAATTAAATCGATTATTAATAAAATAATTCCTAAAATAATCGTAACCACTACTACACCTGCAGTCGACTTAATATTCTCATTCTTGTCAATCCAGGAAATTTTTCCTAATTCACTTTTGATTTCATTAAAAAAATTACTAATCATAAAAAATAAATCTCCTAACAGGGGTGGAGAGTCTCGAACTCCCGACCTACGGTTTTGGAGACCGTCGCTCTGCCAACTGAGCTACACCCCTATTTTGTTTCTTTGTGTACCTCATGCTTTTTACAAAACTTACAGTACTTCTTTAACTCGAGCTTATCTCGCTGAACCTTTTTATTTTTTCTATAATGATATCTACCTTTTCCTGCACATGCAGTACATTCAAGAGATATAACAACTATATTATCACCCATAATAAAACACTTCCTTATTAGTAATACTATATATTACTAAAACTAGTTAGCCCAAGAGCGGAATTGAACCGCCGACCTCATCCTTACCAAGGATGTGCTCTACCCCTGAGCTACCTGGGCATGAGCGGGAAACGGGACTCGAACCCGCGACCCTCTGCTTGGAAGGCAGACGCTCTAGCCAACTGAGCTACTCCCGCACATATTGTTTGGGGATAGATGGATTCGAACCACCGTAGGCTTGCGCCGTCAGATTTACAGTCTGATGCATTTGTCCACTCTGCCATATCCCCATATTTAGCTGACGAAGGGATTTGAACCCCCGACCGGCTGATTACAAATCAGCTGCTCTACCCCTGAGCTACGTCAGCAAAAATATAAAGCCGTATATTAACATACGGCAAATACTTTCTCAATTATCATATATATTAAATGAATTATGATAATACTGTAGCTGTTATATTGGCTTCAACTACTAAATTATCATTTTTATAAGCTTGAGTATTTAATTTAAAAATATTCAATTTATTTTTTAATAAAGTAGCTTTAATTGTAAGCTCTTCGTTAGGTAATGTAGGGCTTTTGAATTTTACGGAATCAACTCCAACCAATGCAGGATCCTTTCCGACTAAATCTGATTCAAAAGATTTATAGATAAGAACGCCACCAAGCTGCGCTAAGGATTCTATAATAATTACTCCCGGCACGACAGGTCTGCCTGGAAAATGTCCCTGAAAAAAATAACTATCTTCAGGGAATTTTATCAAACCTGTAATATCTTCTTTTAAATTTATATCAATTATACTATCAACAAATAAAAAAGGATCTCTATGAGGTAATAATGATTTTATGTCATCTTTATCAAGAATCATTTAAATCTCTTAATCGTTAAGTTGCTCTAATACTTTATCAGTAATATCAAGGCTAGGATTCAAATACATAAGGCCTGGAGCTTGGCTAGAAAAAACCATATCATAGCCCAATTGCTCAGAAACAGTTTTAACCTCTTTCATAACAGCCCTCATAATTTGTCTTTGGAACCTTGAATCAGCTATTTTGACTTCAACTTCAAAATCTTCTCTCTTTCTTTGCAATTCTTTTATCTTGTATGCTAACTCTTCACCCATTTCATCTCTTGCTTTTTCGTCGAGTACCAATCTTTTTTCCTCATAACTATCTCTCATTTTTCTAACTTGATCTTCAAGTTTGCCCAAGATTGATTGCTTTTTTTCTATATTTGACTTTTGAGATTTTATAAATTTTTTTCCTAAGTCTGACTCAACAACAACTTTTTGAAAATTAACAATTGCAACTTTCAAATTTTTTCCTTTTATATTTTCTGCTTTATCCTCAGCAAAAACATTAGGTGAAATTACTATCAATGATAAAATAAAAATTCTTAAAAATAGTTTCATAAAAAATACTCCTTATATTTTTTATTATACTAGAATACAGAGCCAAATGAAAACTGGACTTCATATTTACTTTCATCTGATTTTCTATTACCAAGAGGAAATCCAAAGTCTAGTTTTAATGGCCCTACAGGTGAAAGCCATCTAAAGCCAAAGCCTATATCTTTTTTCATATCCCAAGGATTTTTATCTATCATTTCTGTTTCTTCATAAGTCTGGCCAATATCAAAAAATAAAATTCCTTTTAACCCAGTTTCTAATGCAAGAGGATAAAGATATTCTAATGTTGAATAAATATATTTATTACCACCGATTCTTACAAATTCTCCATTTGAAAGAGTTCTTCTAGGTGAAACTCTAGCAAATTTATATCCTCTTAAATTTTCAGGACCACCCAAGTAATACCTCTCGGAAACAATGAGTCTTTTTTCAGTATTCCTAAAATCAATAAAAGCGGATTCAAACGAATATGCCATTGTATGATCTCTAGCTATCTCATAATATTTTGAAAACTTTCCAGTGTACTCAGTGAAATGCAAATTTGCTCCTAAATAACTATTAGACTCTTCAATGCTAAAGCTGGTTGATATACCTTTAGTTGGATCTAAAAAATTGTCTCTGGTATCATATCTCATACCTAATGAAATTGAACTAATTTTATCCTTACTTTCTTGAAAGACTTCTGTAGCTTCTGTTGTTAAATCATCAACTTGGATATTTTCAAATCTATATCTTATATCGGCAAATGTCCATGTATTTAACTCTTTACCGAACATTAAAGTTCCACCCCATTTCTCTCTATCATAATCTATGTACTCATAAGCTCTCTTAAATAAAGACATTTTAAACTGATATGAAGTGTCTAAAAAATATGGATCACCATAATCAATTAAAAAATTCTGGCTAACTGTTCCTACGGTTATAGATGCACCTAATTGTTTACCGTAACCCCAGAGATTATTCTCTTGGATTTGGACCCCAAGAAGTAAGGCTTCCACAGAACTATAGCCACCTTGAATACTAAAATAACCAGTTGATTTCTCTTCAACTGTAACTTCAACATCAAGATAATTTGGCTTATCTTTACTTGGAACTTCTTTAATATCTACAGATTCAAAAAAACCGCGTCTATTAATAAATCTTTTTGATGCTTTTATTTTAGTACCAGAATATGGGTCTTGTTCTTTGATCTTAATCTCTCTCCTAATAACCTTATCTCTTGTTCTTGTATTCCCAAAAATACTAATTTTATTAACTTTATACTTCTCACCTTTTTCCATATTGTATTTAATTGATACTTGCTTTGAATCATCGTCTTGATTAAATATAGGGTCTATATTAGCAAAGGCATAAGATTCATCGCCATAAACAATTGTTAAATTTTGAATATCTTGTTCCATTTTAGACAAATTAAAATAGACAGATTCATCTAAGGTAATGTAATCTGAGAGATTAATATCATCTAACAAATCACCAGTAAAAGTAATACTCCCAACTTTATATCTTTCTCCCTCTTCAACCTCAAATACAACTAAATAACCATCTTTACTCTCAATATAATCTATTCGAGGCTTAGAAACTTTTACATTTACAAATCCATTATCAAGGTAGAAAGATCTTATTTTACTTCTATCTAGGTTTATTATATCTTCAGAGAGTCTGCCTCTTCCTGTGATTCCTGAAAAAACCCACTTTGTCTTTGTTTCAAGTTTTTTTAAAATATCTTTATAGAATTGTTGATTGCTACCTTTTAAAACTATTCCTTTAACATATCCTCTTTCTCCCTCAATGATATCAAGTGCATATTGAATATACCCTTGGCCAACGGGAGTTATTTTTTCTTCCACTTGGACTTTATTGAATCCCTTCATAAGGTAAAACTGCCTAACAATAGATTTGGCCATTTCCAACTTATCTCTACTAGTCAATTTTCCTTTTTGTATTGGAAGCACCTCTAGGATTTCCTTATCGGATAGCTTACTATTTCCTGATAGCCTTAGATCAGACAAAATTGGATTTTCTTCAAACCTAAAAACTAATAGCAATTTTTCATTTACTACTTCGCTTAGCAAGTCAATTTTATAAAAATATTCAGTTTTATAAAGATTCCTTAAATCCTTTTTTAGAATTTCACCATCAAATTTTTCTCCTTCTCTAACTGCAATAAGATTATAAATGCGATCATTCTGAATAACTTTGTTACCAAAGAACTCAATCTTATAAATTTCCATTCCTTTATATTGTTCCGCATCATTTGCCAAAGAATTAAAAGAAGTAAGAATAATAAAGACTATTAGAATATTAAAAACAAATCTCATTATCTTAAATTGTATACCTTTTTTGCTGAATCAAAAACATATTTATCATGTGTTGCAACTATTATAGTAGTTTTAAGTTTATCATTCAAATGCTCAATAAACTTTACCAGTGCTTTAGTGTTAATTTCATCCAAATTTGCCGTTGGCTCATCAGCAATTAATATTTTTGGTGAAAGAATTATTGACCTACACAATAAAGCCCTTTGCCTTTGTCCAGTTGAAAGTTGTTCTGGTAAATGGGAAAGAATATTTTCAATATCCAATGATGAAGAAATTTCGTGAAGCTTGGTATTGTCTATATCATATTTATTAATAATGAATGGAAGTAAAATATTTTCTTTAATTGTAAGATTTGATAAAAGTTGACAGTTCGGACTCATAAGCCCAATAAGCTTTCTCAAGTTAGCTTGTTCTTTTTCATTTTCTTCATAAACAGAAATTTCTTTTCCTAATATTTCTACAGTCCCTGATGTTGGGGATGACAAATTTGAAATCAAATCCAATAGTGTTGATTTTCCTGACCCTGAAGGACCGGTGATTGCAATAAAGTCACCAGAATTGATTTCATAATCTTTGTAAATCAACTCAGCATTATTTTTGTATTTTTTTCTTAAATTTTTAAAGCGAATCATTGAGCATAATCCTTAACTAAATATTCTACCTTTTTTGTTAGATAAAATTTTGCAGGAAGATATGAGGCTAAAAAAGTAATTATAAAAACGAATCCTGTTATTGATAGTAAATATGATTTAGAAAAAACTATAGGAAATCCCTTAATACCATAAAAAGAAAGATCAATAGAAAAGGATTCAATCAAATTTGAATTCATCAATAAGAATGTAACAATTAATGAAAACAATAAACCAAAAAAGTATCCTGTAAATGCAACCAAAAAATTAGTTACTGTGAAAATTTTTATAATACTTTTTTTAGATGCACCCAAAGTCATTAATGTCGCGATATCGTTTTTTCTTAAAGAAATCATGCTAAGTGTATTTGAATATATTGTTGTCGCTGAGATTAAAATTAAAAAAGATAAAAAAATTGCTAATGAAAATCGTTCCAATTTCATTATGTTAAAAAGATTTGCATTCATCAACTTCCAATCAATAGCCCTATTTTTTAATTCAGGATTTATTTCATAAATTTTAGAAATAGTTTTTTCTGATTCATATGGATTTTTAAGTTCAATTTGAGTAAAAATCTCTGGTTTCCCTAAAAGCTGGAAGGATGTATCAAAATCAAAGAAAATTGTTGGGAAATTACCCTGAACTTTAACTATTTTTCCAATCTCAACTCTTATTTCTTTAATTTTTCTATAGCTAGAAAAATCTGGAACATATATGGAAACCTTATCACCTACTTTTAAATTATTCTTCATTTGTAATAAATCTGAAATAGCTATTAGTGGTAATTTTTTATTTTTATTATCAAATTGAATTTTATTACTTATAGCTTTTAGTTCAATTATTTCTAGATTTTTGCCAACAACTATTGCTCCATAAGTTCCATATTTTTTGAAAATTTTTTCGACATTTGGAAACTCAGTTGAGTCTAAACTTCTATCTCCTTTAATGAGCACATGCGGAAAAGTGTTTAAAATTTTATTCTGAACTTTGACTTCAAAACCTTTCATTACGAACATTACAATTATTAATGAAAAAACAGATATAAAAACTGAAACCAAAGATATAATTGCTGGAAGCCTTAAGGTTTTATTTTTAAAGATTGAAAGAAAATATTTTTTGACTAAAAAATAAACTAAACTCATTAATCTCTTAGATGTGGGAACAGTATTACATCTCTAATAGAAGCTGAATTTGTTAACAACATGACTAATCGATCAATCCCTATTCCAGCTCCTGCTGTAGGTGGTAATCCATAAGATAAAGCTTCAACATAATCAATGTCCATATCATTGGCCTCTTCGTCTCCTGCTTCTTTTAAATCAAGTTGCAACTGAAATCTCTCTCGCTGATCCTGTGAATCATTAAGTTCTGAAAATGCATTTGCTATTTCCTTACCATTAATAAAAAGTTCAAATCGATCAGCTATATTTTTATTCAAATCATTTCTTCTTGCTAATGGAGATATATCAATTGGAAAACCATAGACAAATGTAGGGTCATATTCATTTTTAAAATAGTTTTCTTCAAATACTTCAGCAATAATTTTTCCAGTTTGACCAAAATCATTAATCTTCATCTTCTTAGCCAAATCAAACAACTTGCTGGTATCTTTTAAAACATCGAACCCTAAAAAATTAGAAGTCCAATCTATCATATGGACTCTTTTCCAAGGTTTTTCAAAATTAATATCATTATCTTGATAAATTATTTTCGAGTTAAGATTTAAATCATTTATACAATTCAGAATTAGTTCCTCTATAAGATCCATCATCTTCTCATAGTCAGAATATGCTTGATAAATTTCAATCATGGTGAATTCAGGATTGTGCTGAGTCGAAATCCCCTCGTTTCTAAAATTTCTCCCAATTTCATAAACACTTTCCAATCCACCAACCACCAGTCTTTTCAAATACAGTTCTGGGGCAATTCGTAATTTTAAATCCATATCTAGGGTGTTGTGATATGTCATAAATGGTTTTGCAGCTGCGCCACCTGCCATTTTGTGAAGTATGGGAGTTTCAACTTCCATAAATTGTTTGTTATCTAGAAAACTCCTTATGCTTTTTAAAATTTTTGCTCTTTTTTTAAAAACATCCTTAACACTAGTATTTGAGATTAAGTCCAAATACCTTTGTCTATATCTAGTTTCGACATTAGTCAAACCATGCCATTTCTCTGGAAGTGGACTTAAGGTTTTTGTTAACAATTCAATTTTTGCAGCTTCTAGTGATAGTTGTTTAGTTTTTGTGAAAAAACAAGATCCTTCAAAATATACAAAATCCCCAATATCAATGAACTTTTTGAAGAAATCCATCATTTCATCTCCAACACTATCCTTAGATATAAAAACCTGAAAAGAAAAGGTGTTTTGAGAAATCTGAACAAAAGCAGATTTTCCAAAGCTTCGAATTGCAATAATCCTTCCAGTAATTTTATGCATGACATTATCTCTAGTAAATTGTTCTGGGTCCTCAGAAGAATATTTATCATTAAGTTCTTTAGTTGAAATTGAAGGGAAAAGATTGTTTCTAAATGGATCAATCCCTAATTCAATAAGCTTATCAACTTTCTCTTTTCTAATTTTTATATATTCATTATCTATGGACATATCAACTCTCTGAAAAAATAGTTCTTAATTTTAATGTTAGGAAATAAAAACATATTGTAACTATTATACTACAAGAAAGGAACATAACCTTAAATGAGTATATTTCTGCAATGTATCCATAGATTGTTGAAAAAAGCATCCCACCAAAAGTGAACGAAAGACTGCAGACAGAAAATGCTTTCGTCTTGTTGATATCATCAGTTAATGATAATGCAAGAGAATACAATGATGGATAAACCAGGGCATGTGATAAGCCAAAAAGACCTCCAGCTAAAACAAAAAGAATAGTGTTTGAGGAAAAAGCTAATAAACCAATTGATAAGCCGAATGAAAGTAAGCATGGTGTACATGTATTAACTCTTCCATAAGTGTCAGGAATCCATCCAAAACAAATTCTCATTATTAATGCAGTACAAGTATAAGATATAAAAAAAATTGTAACTGGAGATATTGAAAAACTATCTACAAATATCGCAGTAAAATTTAAACAAGTTACAAAGGCCCCTCCTACAAGAAACATTATAGTAAAAATGACTAAAAGACTTTTATTTTTAAGTGTATCAAGAAATCCTAAAAAAGATTCTTTTTTGCCTTGTCTTAAAGGTTTTATATTGTCTTCAAGAAAAAGTATTATAGTAAAGCAAATTCCAGATGCTAAGGATGAAACTAGAAAGAAATACTCATCACCAAAATTATCAATAATATAGGTAGATATAGTTGGTGCTAATGCATGATTTGCAATTGCAAAGACACCGAAAAAGCCTAGGGCTTGTGCCTGGTTCTTAATGTCTATATTCTGAGAAACAAAAGTTCCTGCACTGACGAAGAAAAATGAAAAGGAACATCCTTGGAAGAATCTTAATAAAACATATGAAAAATATAATGAGTCAGAATATATAAAAACAAAATTAGTTATACAAAGGCCCAAAGCTCCTATAAGTAATAGCTTCTTCTTTTGATATGAATCTCCTAACATGCCTGAAATAGGTGTAAAAAAAATTGTACTTGCGCCTGCAACTGACATTATCAGGCCAACATCATGTTCCCCGCCTCCCATACTTATTATTTTTAAGGGCAAAATTAAATACGAATGATAGGCATAAAAGAAAAAAAATGCAGATAGTGTTATTAGAAAAAGATTTTTTGAGATTTTCAAAACTTTTATTTATCCAAGCTGTAGATTTTATTACCAGCGGCAAATGTATATAAAACTTTACCTTTAAATCTTTTGTTAAGAAATGGGGAATTAGAACTCTTTGAAATTATAGTATCCTTTTTAATTGTAAAATACATGTTTGGATCAAATACGGTAATATCTGCAAGCGATCCCTTTTTAAGAGTCCCTTTTTTGACATTTATTATTTTCGAAGGTTTTGTTGATAACATATTAACTAGTGACACTAGGTCAATCTTATTCTTTCTAACCAAATTCAATGAAAGTGGTAAAGCTGTTTCAAGGCCAATAATTCCAAAAGGTGCCTTTTTAAAGCCAACAGATTTCTCATCATCTGTATGAGGAGCATGATCAGTTGCTATTATGTCAATTGTTCCATCCGATATACCATTAATAATTGAATCAAGATCTTTTTTGGATCTTAGTGGAGGGTTCATCTTAAAGTTTGAATTTTTTATATCTACATCTCTGTCACACAAAGTGAAATGATGAGGAGCAACTTCACATGTAACATTTATTCCTTTCCTCTTTGCTTGACGAATCAATTCAACTGAACCTTTAGTTGAGACATGACAAATATGGAGATGACAACCTGTCTTTTCAGCAATTGTTAAATCATGAATAATCCCTAACTCTTCAGACAAGTTACTGATTCCAGGCACCTTGAACTTCTTTGAATACTGACCTTCTGTCATAATTCCATTACCTGATAGAAAACAATTTTCACAGTGAGAAATAACCGGTACTTTCTTGCTCTTCGCAATCAACATGGCCTCATAAAGTAGCTTGCTATTAGATACAGGAAACCCATCATCAGAAATACCCACACATCCTGCATTTATATTATCTATAATTTTAGCCAACTCTTTATCTTTTTGTTTTTTTGTAATTGCTCCTATTGGGAAAATATTAATTTTTGAATCTCTCTTAGCTTTATCAAGAATATATTTTGTTATTTTTGGATTATCATTTGGCGGAGAAGTATTTGGCATGCATGCTATTGATGTAAAACCACCAGCTGCTGCAGCCATTGAGCCAGTCTTAATTGATTCTTTATGAGTAAGTCCAGGGTCTCTTAAATGAACATGAATATCTACAAACCCAGGAGATACAATATAATTATTAACATCATAAATTTTTTCTGTTACTGATTTTATATCTGGTTTTCCTTGAAAAATTCTAAAAATCTTACCATTTCGAACTTCTAAATTAATTTTTTTTAAAATATTTTGTGATGGATCAACTACTAGACCATTAATAAGATAAAAATTCATGTCAGCAATACCTTCTCAAGTAAAATTTGTCTGCACCACACACCATACTTTATTTGATCAAAATACTTAGCTCTTGAATCACTGTCAAAAGAATTAGGGATTTCTGTAGTTCTTGGAAAAGGATGCATAACAATTGATTTTCGAGGTAAGGATAAAAGCTGCTCTTCTTTCAATTCATAGTTATAAACACTGCCTCGTTCTTTTTGGACTCTTGTAACATACAAAACATCTGTTTCTTTTATTACAGAATTTATATCTGAGGTTTCATAAGATGAATTTGGTAATTTATCTGAAAACTTTAAGTGCTCTGGGCTTACAAAATTAAAATGATTATTGTTGAATCTACTCAAGAGCTTAACTAATCCTTTTACGGTTCTCCCGTTTTTTAAGTCCCCTACTAGTGTAATTCTCAAATTACTCATGGATTCAGAGAAACTATTAAAAATTGTGAACCCATCTAAAATTGTTTGAGTTGGGTGTTCTCCCTTGCCATCACCACCATTAATTATAGGTACTTCAGAAACCTCTGAGGCTTTCAGAGCTGACCCTTCCTCGTGGTGCCGCAGCACAATTGCATCTGTCATTGCTGACATAGTCAAAATGGTATCTTGCAAAGATTCCCCTTTTGAAACACTTGAAAACTGAACATTATTAATAGGAATAACTGAACCTCCAGATAGGTTCATGGCACTAAAAAATGAAGATGATGTTCTAGTTGATGGTTCATAAAATAAATTTGTAATAATTTTATTTTTTAATTTGGAGTTTCTTTTACCTTTATTAACTAAGGCGAGATTCCATAAGTCTAATAAGAAATCAGTAGCTAAATCATCAACATTTAAAATATGAAACATAATTAATTTATAACTTTTAATATCCTTTTAAATCTTATCATATCTCCAAATGAATTAAATTCTCCATTAAAAGAAAAGTGAATAATAGAGGCAGTACCTATAATATTCTCTGAAGGCACAAATCCCCAAAATCGACTATCAAGACTATTATCTCTATTATCTCCTAAAACGAAATACATCCCTGAAGGAACTATAATTTCAAAAGATTCTTCATCAGAAAAATTAGTTAAATCATTTTCATAAATTACATCTATAGATTTGTCTCCAAAGCTATTTGTCTTTATCTTGTATAGTTTATTTCCATCCTTATAAAACCTTTTTGTTTTCTTTGAAATATTTTTATCATTTATAAAGACATCTTGATCTTGGATTAAAACGACATCACCTGGAATTCCTATTACTCTTTTTATATAATAGATTGAAGTTAATCCAATAAAACCACCATTAGGACACTCTTTTACTCCTTTATCACCAGGCCATCTAAAAATTACTACATCACCTCTAGAAATTTCTGAAAAACCATTAATCAATTTGTCATTAGAACAAGGTATTGAAAAACCATAGCTGATTCGATTAGCCAACAAATGATCACCAACTAATAAATTTGGCAACATTGACTTTGAGGGAATTTTAAAAGGTTGGAAGAATACATATCTAATAATAAGTGCAAAAAAAATTGCAATTAATATTGATTTAATTGTATTTAAAAATTTATTTTTTCCTAAATTATTATCCAAAACTTAACCTTATTATATTTCGATTAATAGGAATTACAAATTGAGTTCAATTTGTTCAAGGTCTAAGCTTCTTAATCTCTCAACATTATTTACATCATTAATAGAGTTTAAATCGAGTATTATTTCACTTAGATGTTTAGCATCTCTTACTAAGAGTTCTAAATATATAGAGGATTTTAAAGATGAAATAGGTTTAGCATTAATTTTAACAATATTTGAGTCATGATTGACGATTTTGTTTGAAATTTCTGAAAGAATACCAGGCTTATCAAAACAGGAAATCTTAAGTTTCGTAGAAGATTTTGAAGCAAAAGAGGAATCCCATTTTGCATCAATCTTCCTAGAAGAATCAATTTCTAAAATTTGGTTACATGAAATCCTATGAATAGAAATTCCTCTACCAATAGTAATATAGCCAAGTATTTCATCCCCAAATATTGGTGAGCAACATTTTGCAAACCTAACCATTACATTATCATTGCCACCAACTACAATAGCTTGGGAAGAATCGATTACACGTGGAGCTTTTTTCACTTTTATTTTATTTTTTATATCAATTTTAAAAAAGGTTAAGATTTCTAAAATATTAATCTGAGATAATGAAAATTTCACAAATAGTTCGTCCATATCTTTAATTTTTTTCATGATATTAAATTCTTTTAGCTTTTTCATGACACTTGGGTCTTCAAGCTTAAGACCATACGATAATAATTTTTTAGTAATTACAGACCTACCTATTTTAATGGAGTCCTCTATCAAGGAATCCTTAACAGCAGAACGAATCTTTGTTTTTGCTTTTGATGTAACTACATGTTTCAACCAATCTCTTTTAGGGTGTTGATCATTTTTAGCAATTATTTCGATCATATCACCACTCTTCAACTTATAACTAATTGGAACAATTGCACCATTAACTCTTCCACCAGAGCATTTATTTCCAATATCAGTATGGATTGAATAGGCAAAATCAATTATTGAAGACCCTATTGGTAATTCTTTCAAATCACCTTTAGGAGTAAATGTGTATATAAAATTTGTTATCAATTCATCTTTAACCGCATCAATAAACTCCTTTGGATCATTTAAGGTTTGAATATCAAATATTTTTTTAATACTATCTGGTGTGTTAATAATGCTATTTTCTGCTTCTGTAGATAATTTATATTTCCAGTGAGCGGCAACTCCATATTGGGCAATTTCATGCATTTCATGGGTTCTTATTTGAACTTCTACTTTATCACCGAAGGGCCCTATAACATTAGTATGCAAAGACTTATATCCATTGCTCTTTGGTAGAGCAATATAATCTTTAAATCTACCAGGGATAGGTTTCCAAGTAGAATGAACTGCACCTAGTGCAGCATAGCAATCTGCTTCATTCTCAACAATTACTCTGAAAGCCTTGATGTCAAAAACATTATTAAAATCTAAGTCTTTTGATAACATTTTTTTATAAATTCCGTAAAAGTTTTTAAATCTATTTTGTAAAATGGCTTTAATATTATATTTTTCTAATTGCTCTTTTAATTGTTCTTGAATTTCATTTGTATATGATTCCCAATCATTTTTTTTGTTGGCAAAAGCATACTCAATTTCTGCATACTCAAAAGGTTTCAGTAGCTTAAAACAAATATCTTCCAACTCTGTTCTAATCCAATATATCCCAAGCCTATCTGCTAATGGTGCATACAAATCCATTGTTTCACGGGCAAAATTTGTTTGTTTTTCCTCCGGCAAATAGCTTATTGTTCTAGCATTATGTAAACGATCTGCAAGTTTAACTATTATTACCCTAATATCTTTTCCAGTTGCCAAAATAAGCTTTCTAAAATTTTCTGCTTGCCTCTCAAATTTTGAGCTTATACTCAACTGTCCAATCTTTGTAACACCATTGACAAGTTCAGAGACTTCGCTGCCAAATAATTTTTTTATATCAGCCTCTGTGGCCAAAGTATCTTCTATTGTGTCATGTAGAAGCCCTGTTATTATAGAATTTTTATCAAGCTTTATATCGGCAAGTATAGATGTAACTTCCATTGGGTGAATCATGTATGGTTCACCTGAATATCGTTTCTGTCCAGCATGAACTTTTGCAGAATAGGCATATGCTTTTTTTATTTCATCTATATCAGAGGACTTCAAGTAAGGATTTAATTTTTCAACAATATCGTCAAACCTTATCATAGGGCTGCCAAAATCCTTTTAACTTCACTAATAGTTTCATCAAGTGAATCATTTATTACTAAATGATCAAAATATGTGGATTTTTTAAGTTCATTTCTAGCCTCTTCTACCCTTGATTCAATTTTATCTGTAGACAAGTCATTTCTAGCGAATAATCTTTCCTTGAGAATCTCTATTGAGGGAGTTTTAATAAATATAGAGCAACAATCAAAATGATTTGTATTCATTATTGAGGAAGCCCCTTTTACATCTATATCTAAAAGAACACTATGGCCAAATTCTACTGATTCTTTTATAGGATTTATTGGGGTTCCATAAAGTTCATTATGAACAGTTTCATGCTCTAAAAACTGATTTTCTTGAATCATCTGTTGAAAGATATCTTTTGTCACGAATTTATAGTCCTCTCCATCTAGCTCATTCGTCCTCTTTTGTCTCGTAGTACATGAAATTGAAAAATCTAAGTTTTTAACTTGTTCCAATAAAGATTTCGTTATTGTAGATTTTCCTGAACCTGATGGTCCTGAGACTATAATTAGATATCCGCCTTTAATAATCATGAATATATTTTAAAAGAAAAGACTGATTTGACGAAATTAAATATTTCCAGCCCTTAAAGTTCCTTCACAAGATGGACAAGAAAATTGATTCCCAGTACATTGATTGAGCCTTTTTTCAAGTAGCTCAAGTATTAAATCATCAATACCCAAAGGAAGAGCTACATGATAATTAGTATTAGGGAAATTCTTTGCGGCATCACTTGCAATGCTTGGAATATCTTGCGTCCAATGTCTACCAGGACCGAGGAAAAAAGGACAAATTACTATAAAGTCTGCACCCTTTGAAACACAATTCCTGTAAGCTGTTTCAATTGAGGGCTCAGCTAGCTCCATATGAGCAGGTTCAACTATATCATATTTATCTTTGAATTTATCATGAAACAGGTGAGTTACTTCTTCAAGCATTTTATTGCTTTCGATTTTCTTTGAACCATGATCGACAATTACAATACCTTTTTTCATAAAAATATTATAACCAAAAAAATTACTATTTGAATGAAAACATATATTTTTGATATTAATTTTTCGTATAATGTATTGCCGAAGGCGGGACTCGAACCCGCACACCCGAAGGCACCACCCCCTCAAGATGGCGCGTCTACCAATTCCGCCACTTCGGCTTAAGCTCCAAATTTATTTAGCATTTGTCCATGAGCAAAAATAAGATTTAGTAAATATTTACCTTCAAAAATACCCATATTTCCCTTTAGACACTCTTTTTCCGTGAACCTCTTCGAAATGCCCTTAAAAGAGTTGTTAGATTCTATTATTACAGGAACTGGATGCCAACTATGTCCTTTCATTTTTGAAGGAGTACTATGGTCACCTGTTATGGCTAAAACATCAAAGTTTAACTTTTTTATTTTGGGCAAAAGCTTGTCAAACTTCTCGATAACTTTTACTTTTTCTTTGAAGTTACCATCTTCTCCGTAACTGTCTGTTTTTTTGATATGCAAATAAAAGAAATCATATTTATCAATATTTTTAATTAATACTGAAACCTGAGAATCAATTGAATTAGCATCTACTTTTAATGGACTCATACCAACTAAACGACTTATGCCCTTATACATAGGATAAGTAGTTATTGATGCTGCTTTAATTCCATATAAATCTTGGAAAGTTGGAATACCAGGAAATGTTGAATACCCCCTAAATAATGCATAGTTAGCTTTATTCTCATCTTTTAAGACAACCTCAATTGAAGAAATCAATTTTATGATAATCTTAGATAGTGCCTTAGACTTTGTGTTTAGATTCTTCGCTGATAGCGGTTGTAATCCCTCAGATTGCGGATCTGTATCTTGAATTAAACAATTTGAATCATCTATTTTATTGGGAGATATTATTTTTACCACGAATCGATGATCAATTCCTGATTTAAATAATATTTGATAATTACCTATTTTTTTTATTTGAGTTGATAATTTTTTTATTAACCTTTCATTTGTTTTGGTGTCAATTCTTCCCGCTCTTCTATCTGTAACAATAAGTTTAGCACCATTTTTTTTTATAGTTGCAAAATTACCCCTTATGGCTAAATCAGTATTTTTAATCTCTAGGTCCAATCCTAGTGCTTCTAGGACACCTCTCCCTATATCAAATTCCATTGGATCATAGCCAAAGAGAGAAAGATGGGCAGAACCGCTTCCAGGTGTTAATCCATGTATGATTGGAGTATGGCATCCAGTCTCAGATTTAATTGCTAACTTGTCCAAGTTAGGTGTCTTAGCAGATTCCAATTCGGTTTTAGTATTATTTGGTATTCCACCTACACCATCTAACACGATTAGAAGAATTTTTGCTTTATTATTATTAATTAATTGTGACCTAAGATTATGCATTATTTTGTAAATTATATTATATATCAAGAATTAAACCATCAAATCCTGGTTTTATATTATTTGGCAAATACTCTAAGAGCTCATAATAATCTAAATCTGAACTTAAATGGGTTAAAATAGTTTGTTTTGGTTTCAAGATGTCTACAATTTCGATTGCTTGATCAACTGACAAATGCGATTCATGTGGTGAAAACCTTAGGGAATCCAATATCAGCAAATCAAGTCCCTTTAACTTTTGAATAGTATTGTCAGGGATAGAACTACAGTCTGTTATATATGCAAAGTTATTAATTCTATAACCTAATATGTCCCAATCCTTATGTTTTATTTCAAGTGGGATAATACTCACACCTTGTTCTACAAACGAATCTCTCACTTCCGTCATTTTTAATCTTGGTCGACCAGACATGTTTACTGGATTAAAAATATATGAAAAATTTTTTTTGATATCACGTATGGTGTGGTTGTTTGCAAAGCAATTTATTTTATCTTTTTTGATATAGCTGAATATTCTTAGATCATCAATTCCATGAGTATGATCAGCATGGGAGTGAGTATAAAGAACAAAATCAATTTTCTTTACTTTGAACTTTAAAGCTTGATATCTAAAATCAGCGCCTGTATCAATTAAAATATTTTTATTATTTTCAGTGATAAGAACTGAACTTCTTGTCCTAAAGTTCTTACTATCAAAAGAATCAATCTCTCTCCCAATAACTGGGCTTCCTACTGATGAGCCGCAACCTAGAAACAAAACCTTCATTAAAAAAATATATCATTTGAGTGTTTTAATTCAAAAAACTCTAAGACTTGTGTATCTTATTAGAAATGAAGATAGCTTCTGCAGAACTAAGATTAAATGAGCTAATAGATAAAATAAATTATCATAACAAATGTTATTACCTTGATGATAAACCAGAAATATCAGATAGTGAATTCGATTTACTGCTAAAAGAACTGATTAGCTTAGAGAAGCAGTTTCCAACATTAAAGACAAACACTTCCCCATCACAAAAAGTAGGTGGATTTGTGTCTACTTATTTTAAAAAACATAAACATATTAATAAAATGTATAGTCTTGATAATGTTAACAATCATGAAGAATTATTAGATTTTCTTAATAGAATAAAAAAGACAGTCAAAAACCCAATATATTATTTAGAGCCAAAGTTTGATGGCGCATCAATATCAATTACATACAAAAATGGTCAAATAGATACAGCTGCGACAAGAGGTGATGGAGAGACTGGCGAAGAAATCACAGAAAATGTTAAAACAATTAAAAACATACCTCTAATGCTGAATGGCAATAACATTCCTAAGATAATTGAGATAAGAGGTGAAGTTATTATACCTATTTCACACTTTAAGAAATTAAACTTAATGGATGATAAAAAATTCTCTAATCCAAGAAATGCTGCCGCAGGAACTTTAAGGCAACTTGATTCAACTATTACAGCATCGAGGCCACTTTTATTTTTACCTTGGGGTGTTGGTCATTATGAAAAATTAAATATTGGAAATGAAGAAAAATTTATAGAACTAATTTCTGAGTGGGGTTTTACTTTACTTGGAGAATTTGAAAAAATGATTACTTCTGAAGATATATGGGAAAATTATAACAATATACTAAAACAAAGAGAGAATCTAGATTATGAAATAGATGGGCTTGTGTTAAAACTCAATTCATATCAAGAACAAACAGACCTAGGATTTACATCAAAATTTCCAAGATGGGCAGTTGCTTTAAAATTTCCGTCATCAATAGCAGAAACTAAGGTTATTGATATAACATATCAGGTTGGAAGAACTGGAATTATTACACCGGTCGCCGAATTGGAAGAAATAAACATTTCTGGAGTTAATGTAAAAAGAGCCACTCTTCATAATTTTGATCAACTAAAAAAATTAAATATTAATATTGGTGACAATGTGCTTGTAGAACGAGCTGGGGATGTTATCCCAAAAATAAAAAAAGTATCAAAAAAAGTTAACATTAAAGAGTTAACACCTCCAAAAAATTGCTTATCATGTAATCAAGATTTAGAATTTGAGGGTTCCTATTTGTATTGTAAAAATATAGATTGCCATGATCAAATAATTCAAAGATTATCTTATTTTGTATCTAAAAAAAGTTTTAATATTGATGGTTTGGGAGAAAAAATACTTATAAATCTACATAGTAATAATCTAATTAAAAAAACATCCGATATTTTTAAAATTACAATTGAAGATATTAGCAAATTAGAGGGGCTTGGAGATAAATCAGCAAAAAAAATAGTTAATGAAATTAACTCAAAGAAGTTAATTTCTTTAAATAATTTCATTAATTCATTAAGCATAAGAAATGTTGGTGAAACAGTATCAAAATTATTATCTGAAAATTTTCGAACAATTCAAAATTTAATAAATGTTGAAGTTGATGAGTTAATTAAGATCGAAGGGCTTGGCCCAGAGATTTCTGAGAATATATACAATTTTTTTAATACTGATGAAAATATTTCAAATATAAATTCATGCTTAACAAATGGAGTAATAATAAAAGAGAATAAAGCATCCAAAGATGGTCCATTAAAGAATAAAAAACTTTCAATAACTGGGTCCTTTGAAGACATTAGTCGTAATGAAATAATTGAATTAATCGAAAAAAATTCAGGTAAATTTGTTTCATCTATTAGTAAGAATATTGATTTCTTAGTTGTTGGCAAAAAACCAGGAAGTAAAGAGTTAAAAGCTAAAGAGCTCAAAATTAATTGCTTGGATATAGATAGTTTTTTAAAAATAATAGAAAACTAAAATCAAACCTAAAAAAACTCTATAATAGCCAAAATATTTAAAACCAATCCTTGTCGAATATTTATAAAGAAATAATATCGATGCATATGAGCAGATAAAAGAAACGACTATACTTAAAACTAGTTTGGGAGTAATCAATATATTGATACTCTTATTGATAAACATTTCCATAAAGAAAGTTAAACTAAAAGCACCTAATATTACGGGAAAGGATAAAATCAAAGCTATAATAACTGAATCTTTGTTATTCATTTTAAGCAATCTTGATCCTATTAAGACTGATGCTGCTCTACTTGTACCAGGGATTAAAGAGAGACATTGAAAAAGTCCAATGAAAAGAATCTTTGCAATAGAGATATCAGAAACTTTATGTTTTGAATTTACAGGTAATTTATCGATAAAAATTAAACATATTCCAAAAATAATCGTAGATAATATTGCTAAGTTTGAAATAGAAAAATCATTTTTTATATAATCATAAAAAAATAAGCCGGCTAAAAAAATTGGCAATGAGCCCAAAAATGAAATTTTAATAAGTCTTGTCGGATTAAGAGATTTATTCTGAAGGTTATTTTGGTAGAGAAAGAAAATCAAGGCTAAAATCGAACCTAAATGAATTGAAACAGTTGTAATTAAATCAATTTTTCCATTAAGCAAATCACTAACAAAGATTAAATGCAATGAGGAGCTAACTGGAATAAATTCGGTCAGTCCTTGAACAGCAGAGAAAATCAAAAATAAAAACATATATTATGAAAACCTATTTAAAAATATCCCTGAAGCAACACTAACATTTAAAGAATCTGTTTTGCCCGAATTATTTATACGAGCAATTAAGTCACAATTTTTTTTTATTATTTTCGAGATACCTTTATTTTCTGAACCCAAAACTATGACGAGTTTTGCATCTGTGTATTGATCAAATATGGCTGAGTTAATATTTTCGCCATGTATGTCAGCTCCAATGACCCAATAATCCATTTTCTTTAATTCTATTAATATATTTTTTAAATTAGGAACTTCATATATAGTTGATTTAAAAATTGCACCTGCTGAGGATTTAATAGCACCTGGTGTAATTGATGCAGTCCTATTTTTAGGGATTATGATGGTATCAATATCAAAAAAAACACAAGATCTTATGATTGCCCCTAAATTATGTGGATCATTAACATGATCAATAACGACAATTATTCTTCCGAATTTATCGATGTTTTTTTTAAAATCAGAATATCCATACAACTTAGGAGTATCAATTTCAGCCGCAAGCCCTTGATGAGAATTACTCTTTGTTAAATCATAGAAATCTTTTTCAGAGATTTTTAAGTGATCAATGTTTTGAATGCTTTTATTTATTTTTACTAACTCATCCAAAATACTCTTATTTTTTACATAAATCCTCTTCACTCTTACGGAAGAATTCAAAAGTAAGTCCTTTACTGGATGTTGCCCAAAAATTATCATTTTCAATTATTTACTTCACTAGACTTACTAGAAAAAGCCTCATACGGTTCATCAATTTTCAAATTCATATACTTACTATCCCAAAATTCAACTGGATCAATGGGCACTCCTTGAAGATATATGCCTAAATGTAAATGATCCCCAAAGGCCATTCCAGACGTTCCTGTCAATCCAATCAAAGTACTCTTATCAACAATATCACCCTTTTTAACATAAATATTATTTAAATGGCTGTAGAGAGAATAAAAGCCCAGGCCATGATCGATAATTACAACACTTCCATAAATACCCAATGCATTATCCACGTTAACTACAATACCGGAGTTAGCTGCAAAAACTTCAGCATTTTGTATTGAGGATAAATCGTATCCCCAATGTAATTGTATATCTATAATTTCATCTTCAGAATCTGAGAAATAATATCTTCTTTTTTCACTAAATTTGGAAAAAACTTTAGAATTTGCTAATTGGTTAAATGAACCAATGAAGTATTTTTTTGGATTAATGTTAGTCGTTATTTTTTTTATTTTAGATTCATTCAATGCCCTTTCAACTTTGTTTATTCTTAGAAAATCATTCTTATTAATCATCTCTATATTTGAATTTAAAATTTCATTATATTTGTCTGTAAAACTCTTTCTATCAATTTTAATTAAATATTCAGGCCATTTTTTATTTTTTATAGTTCGTATTTTTCTAAAAACTACTGTTGAGTTCTTTGCAAAATCTTCAGCATAAATTTTTACTCCATTGTCCTTACATGGCTTATTTGAACATGTGAAAAAAATTAAATGCTCAATAAAATCATTTTTTTTATTTGATATTGGATAAAATAAATCACCATTGCCATTATCCAAGTAAAGCTTGGATACATCTAAAGATGATTTAAGTTTTATATATCCGATACCTCCAAGGTAAACATAGCCATCAGTCTCTATGTTTGATATTTCAGGAGGTTTAAAATCAACACTAATCAAATAAGAGTCGTTTAATTCAGAGTTAAAAAATTTATTTCTATATTGAATATTGTAAGAAAGAGTTAATTCAGTGTCTTTTGCTTTTTTTATATATTTAATAAATTCAGAATTCTCATTAAAACCAACATCAATATCATGCGTTGATTTTGAATCATCGAATTCGTCTTTACTATAAATCATGAATGTTTTGTCATTCTCTACTATTAAAAAAATTTCTATTGATTTGATTAATACATTCTCTGAGTTTATTTGAGCTGAAAATCCTGCTGTAGAGATTTGATCAGCTGAATTTAATCTAAATTTAGGTGTATTGAAAAATTGAATGTAACCAACATAACAAATTGCTATAACCGCAATTAAAACAAAAAAAGGAAATATGTTTACCTTAGACTTATCAAAAACTCTTTTGCTTCTTTTCATACTAACTATTTACATTAAATAGAATGATAATTAAATAGAAGATAGGTAAAATTAAAATTAAACTGTCAATTCTATCTAAAATTCCTCCATGTCCTGGCAAGATACTGCCTGAATCTTTAATTCCTGATTTTCTTTTTATTACTGATTCTAACAAATCACCTAAAATACCCATTACGGCTACTATCAAACCTACAGTTATTGATTTAGAAATTCCAATGTTTAGATTCAAATATTTGAACAAAAAATATGAAACTACAATTGTACCTATTACACCAGCAAATGATCCTTCAAATGTTTTATTGGGGCTGACAGTGGGGAATGCTTTCTTATTACCAAAATTCTTTCCAATAATATATGCGGTTATATCATTCACTGAACTTAATATTATGGGAATCAATAATAAGTAAAATCCATTCTCTAAATTTCTTATAATAATTGAAAAGCTTATTCCAATACTAGAATATATAATTACAAAAAAATATGAAGACCAGAAGTTTGTAAACATAATTTTTTTATACAGAAATCTAATAATCCATATTGAGATATAAAAAGATGCCAAGTTAAAGAAAATTGAAACATCATAAAATGCAGCAATAGGTAACAAGGCAGAACAAATAATTGATAAAAATTTAAAATTCTTATTTTTTTCCAAAATAATAGTGGTTAATTCAAAGCTAGCTATGATACAAATCAAAATTATAAAAAATAATAATGCTAGCTTCCCTTCATAGACTACATACAGTGTTATGGGTGCGAGAATTAAACATGTTATAAGTCTTTTTAAAAAATTATTCATTTGTTACAACCTTATATATAAAGTTAAATATAAACTTAAGATTTTGAATTGACTAATTAATTTAAATAGTTTTAAATAAATTAGTTTTTTTAAATGAGGTGAAATATGGTTCCAAAGTTTTCTTTTTTAACAAAAGGAAAAGGAGTTAGTAAAGAGAAGCTGACCAGTTTTGAGATGGCACTGAGAGATGCTGGTATTGCCGAATTTAACTTAGTGAAAGTTTCAAGTATTATGCCTCCCTTCTGCAAGATAATCTCTAAAAAAGAGGGCTTAAAGAAATTATCGCCAGGGCAAATTGTATACGTTGTATTGAGTGAAGCGGCTACTAATGAACACGGAAGAAAAGTTGCTTCATCTGTTGGTATAGCGATACCAGCAGATAGATCACAACATGGCTATCTATCTGAACACCACAGTTTTGGCCAATCTAAAAGAGAGGCCGGTGAATATGCCGAGAATTTGGCTGCTTACATGCTTGCTACGACACTTGGAGCACCTTTTGATGCTGAAAAAAATTATAATGAACAAAAAGATATTTGGAAGATAAGTGGGCACACAGTTAAAACAAGAGAACTTACTAGTTATGGCGAAGGTCCTGAGGATAGGAATTGGATTACTGTTGTTACTGCAATGGTGTTAATTATTTAATCATTTTCTTTGCTAATGAATATGCTTCTTCCTCAAGAACTTCTCCACTCAACATCCTAGCAATTTCGTCAATTCTTCCATTTCTTGATAATGAATTAATACTTATTGATTCTTCTTTATTTAAAACTTTCTTAACAAGCAAATGATTTTTTGCAAAGGATGCAACTTGTGGAAGATGACTAATACATAAAACTTGCACATTGGATGATAAGTTAAAAATTTTCTGACCCAATTTCTCAGCTATTGCCCCACCCAAACCAACATCTGGTTCATCAAAAATTACAACTTTTGACTTAAAACTCTTTGAAAGCTCTAAGGATATAGCCAATAAAATTCGAGAAGCTTCACCACCAGAAGCGACTTTATTTAATGAATCGGGTGGGAGTTCATTGGTTGAAGAAAATAAAAACTCTAAATCATCTATACCCTCGGGTGAAACATCTTTTTCTCTGAAGGAAACAATCCAGGAACAATCCTTGATACCCATGTCTTTTAAATGTTTTTGTATTTTTAAAGAAAAAGAGCCCGACAATTTTTTTCTTTTCTCGGACAAATTTAAACTTTCTGCATATAGTTGATCGTAAGCAAGCTTAAGCCTATTCTCCAATGAAATAATTTTATCTTCAAGGTCAGAGGAATTGTCTAATGCTGATTGTATTAAGGTACGTTCTTCTATCAACTTATCTAAAGTCAAACCATATTTTCTTCTTAATTCTTTTGATGTAAAAATCTTATCCTCAAGGGCATCAAAATCTTCATTATAATCTTCGAATGTATTTATTAATTTTGATAACTCATAAGAAACTTCCTCCAGGGAGGTCGATGCATCACATATTTTCTCATCTAAAATAGATATAGCATCAATTTTGACAATTTTTTTAGATAATTGATAAATCTCTTTTAGAAGTAAGTTGTCAATTTTGCTGATAATCTCACTTATAGACTCATTATTCTTCTTTAGTGAGTTATTATTTTTTAATTTAGCTAAGATTTCTAGTTCTTCCTCATCACTTTCAATTTCAAGCTTGTTCAATTCTTTTAACTTAAAACGATAAAACTCTTCTTTTTCTAATAATTCCTTCTGAAGTTTTTTTTGCTTATCTAAATTTCTTTTTATAGAATCATAATCAGTATATAAATCATTTAAGTTAACTAAACTATTGCTTATCATAATGTATTGATCGAAATAATTTATATGATTTTTTTGAAGTAAAAGTTTTGATGCTGATTTTTGTCCAAAGAATAAAAAAAATTCATTAAAAATTTCTAAAATTTTTTCAAACTTTACCTTTGATTCATCAATATAAAATATGGACTGATATTTTTTATCCACTACTCGTTTAAGTGAAATATTTTTTTTGTCATCCTGAATACTTATCTCTATTTCTAAATCTTCACTATCAATTTTTTTAAGTTCTTTGGGAAATCTCTTTTGAGCGAATACTTCTATAGCTCCAAGTATAAGTGACTTACCCGCACCAGTCTCACCTGTTAGTATGTTCAGTCCTTGGTCAAAGCTGACCTCAAGATGTTTAATTGTTAAATAATTTTTTAAGAATATTCTCTTTAACATTATAGCTTTACTTTATTTGACCACTACCGGTCACAACAAACTTTTCGGAAGTAAGTTCATTCAATCCCATAGGACCAAATGCATGCAACTTAGTGGTGCTAATTCCAATCTCAGCTCCGAGACCTAATTCATTCCCATCATTAAATCTTGTAGATATATTATGAAATATTGCAGATGAATTTAGGCTATTTATGAATTGTTCTTTCACATTTTCATCTTCAGTAATTATTGATTCCGTATGCAAAGATCCATATCTCTCAATATGAGTAATTGCTGAAGCTACTGAATCTACTAATTTTATATTTAACTCTAAATCAAGATATTCATTTTCAAAATCTATCTCTTCAAGCTCTATAAAGCTGTCCGGATTTATGAAAGAGGACAAATCCTTTTCCCCTCTTAATTTAACTTTATTCTCTTTTAAGTCCCTCAATAAATTCTCAATAAATTCTTTCGGAAGATTCTTATTGATAATTAGTGTTTCCATTGCATTACAGACTCCGGGTCTCTGAACTTTAGAATTTATTGCAACAGAATGTGCAATATCAAGATTAGCTTTTAGATCAATATAAACATGGCAAACACCTTTATAATGTTTTATAACTGGTATTGATGAATTTTGAGAAACAAATCTTATTAATCCCTCACCGCCTCTTGGTATTATTAGATCAATTAACTCATCTTTTCTTAAAATATATTTCATTACATCCCTATCGGTATATGGAACAAGGTTTACGCCATCAGGGTTAATTTTATTCTGACTCAAGGAATCCTTTATTATTTCAACAATAATTTTATTAGTATTGAAACTTTCTGAACCACCTCTCAATATTACAGAATTACCAGACTTTAAACATAATGATGCTGCATCTGAGGTAACATTTGGCCTAGACTCATAGATTATAGACATAACGCCAAGTGGAATAGATTGTTTGAATACTTTTATACCATTAGGTCTATCATACAAATATCTTCTCTTTCCAACAGGATCATCAAGACCTATCACCTCCAATATGTTTGAAATCATTTGGTTAATTCTTGGAGAATCTAATTTTAATCTATCGTAAAAAGCTGATGTATAATCTTTTGGATTTAGCGAATCTAAATCCATATTGTTTGCAGATATTATTTCATTTTCAGCTTTTCTTAAATTTTCTGCAACATCATTTAAAATTTTATTTTTAATACTTGTATCTAATTTGGCAATTTGTAATGAGGCATCTCTAGTCTGCCTTAAAAGACTATCTATTTCAGACTTTACTTCTTTATTAATACTATCTAAACTCATTCTGCTATAATAAATCAACCAAATTATAAGGTCAAAAGGTGAAAGTATGGAATCAACATTATCAATTATAAAGCCCGACGGAGTAAAGAAGAATATTATAGGTAACATATTAAAAAAATTCGAAGACTCCGGTTTAAAAATTACTCATATAAAACTTATTCAACTTACTGAAAAAGAAGCTAGTGAGTTCTACGAAATGCACGATGGAAAACCTTTCTTTAAGGACTTAGTAGCCTTCATGTCCTCAGGTCCATGTATACCATTTGTTTTAATGGGTGAGAATGCAATATTGAGAGTAAGGGAAATTATGGGAGCAACTGATCCACAAGAAGCTAAAGAAGGGACTATAAGAGCACAATATGCTGATAGCATCGATAGCAATATTATTCATGGATCAGATTCTCAAGATTCAGCTACTAGGGAGATTAGTTTTTTCTTTGGGTAATTGCTAATATTAATCAATTCAGAATAAAAAATATTATTAAATAATTCTTTAAACTTTGATTTATCGATTTTAGCGAATTGTTCAATGTTCCCTATCTTCAAAGAACTATCACCACATGCATCAATAAGTTCTTGCTTGTTAAGATCACTATCAAAATTAATTGATATTCCATGCAAACTTATTCCTTTTTTGAAGGAAATTCCTATTGAAGCAATTTTATAATCATCTATCCAAACGCCAGGCCCATTTATTCTTGCTTTTGCGATTACTTTAAAATTCTCTAGTGTTTTTACCAAGCTTTTCTCTAGGATTGTAACAAGGTTTTTTAACTTTATTGCTAACAAAGAAATATTTAATACTGGATAGAAAACTAATTGACCATCTCCATGATAAGTTATATCTCCTCCACGAGAAGATTTTCTTAGTGGAATTCCATTTATTTTTGAAGACAAATCATATTTTAGGGACTTAAATCTGCCCACAGTAAAGACATCAGGATGCTCTAAAAACAATAAATATCCTATACCCTCACCCTTCATTAAATTGTAAGAATATTGATCAAACAACTTCTCGATTGATTCATAATTGATTTTTTTTGAAAAACTTTTTGTATAAATTTTATTCAGCATTAATATTGTAATTATAATGGCAGAAATCAATGAAATCAGCGAAATTGTTGAAAAAGATAATTTAAGAACAGTGTTAATCGTTGAGGAGGATTCATATTATCAAAAAAAATTACTTGATTATCTAATCGAAAATACACCAAACGATATTTATTCATCAAATGTAAATATTATTGATATAGAAAGAACTAATGATATTCCTACTATATTAGAAAATATGAATACTTACCCACTAGGGTATAACAAAAGATTCATAATAATTTTAAATGTAAACGAAGCAAATAAAGAACTAATTGATAATTTAATAGAGTTTAATTTAAATCCAAACAAATTTGCAAAGATTTTTTATTTTTCAAAAAAAATATTAAAAAAGTTTGGTGTTGATAAAAAATATGAATTTAATGATAAGAATATGAGAAATATATTTATAAAAGATATATTAGAAGCCAATAATATAAAATTATCAAAGAACCTAATGGAATTAATAACAGATAAGTTTCCAGAAAGTAGAATCGGAATTGAGAATGAAGTTGAAAAAATAAAGGCTTTTGCAAATAAAGGTAAAATTGATGAACCTAAGGTCAACGAATTATATAATGATCACAAGAGAACAGTATTTACCGAAACTTATAATTTAGATAAATACATAAATAATAAAAATTTTAAAGAATTGCTTAGAAATTTTAATAAAACCAATTTTGAGAAAAATATTTTTATGGAGATTGGTAGAATAGCATGGAAATATAGACAATATTTAAAAATAAAAATTCTTCAAAATAAAAATAAAACTGATGATGAAATAATTAGTGCAACCAAAATATCAAAATTTCAATTCAAATATATAAAAGCTGAATCAAATAAACTAAAAATGAATGATCTTCTAAAGACTCTAAGAGAGCTCCAAAATGCTGACAAGCTTTTAAAAAGTTCGGATATATCCCAGAAAACTATTATTTTTAATCTTATTAAAAATATTACAAATTAATTATTTGAATTTGATTTTGTTAAATAAAATATAAAGTGAAAAAGTTATTGTAATAGAGTTTGCTAAAATAATTGGATAATCATTTTTTAATATTCCATAGTAAAGCCAAAAGCCAACACCAATTGAAAAAATTAAAAACATACCAAGTGATATATCTCTAGTAGCCTTAGTTTTATAAACTTTGTAAACTTGAGGTATAAAAGCTATTGTGGTCAATGTTCCTGCAATAATTCCAACAATTGATATAAAATTATATTCCAACTTATTTATTAATTGTCTTCGAAATCTTAGAAATATTTCTAGAAGCATTGCGCTTGTGAATTACACCTTTAGCTGCAGCTTTGTCATACAATGATATTACTTTTCTCAGCAATAAATCTTTTGAATCCTCACCACTTTCTAAAGCAGTTTGATATGCTTTTACTGAAGATTTTAAATTAGATATAACTGACTTATTCCTAGCTCTACGCTTGATACTTTGTCTAGCTCTTTTTTTTGCTGATGCACTTTTGTTTGCCATAATTAAAGCTTTATTCTGCTCAATAATAACTTTTTGTCAATGATTAGTTTTAAAAGGGGGGAAAAATAAAGTAATATATAAATGTGAAATTTTTTCTAGACAGTGCTAATTTAAATGAAATCGAAGAAATAGCTTCATTCGGACTATTGGATGGGGTAACTACAAACCCATCTCTAGTCGCAAAAGAAAATGGACAGAAGAACTTTAAAACGATTATAAAAAAAATATGCAAAATAGCTAAAGGACCTGTGAGTGCTGAAGTAATTTCCACTGATTACAAAGGGATGATCAAAGAAGGCGAAGAATTAGCAAAAATTGACAAAAATGTAGTTATCAAACTCCCAATGACAAAAAATGGAATAAAAGCAACAAGTTATTTTGCAAAAAAGAAAATTCCGGTGAATGTCACTCTAATTTTTTCATGCTCTCAAGCATTATTAGCTGCTAAAGCTGGTGCAGCCTATGTGAGTCCTTTTGTTGGTAGGCTAGATGATATTTCTTCTAATGGAATGTCGTTAATATCTGATTTATCTGAAGTTTTTTTAAACTATGGTTTTATTACTGAAATTTTAGTAGCAAGTATTAGAAATCCAATCCATATAGTTGAATCGGCAAAATTAGGTGCCGATGTAGCAACTCTTCCCTATTCGGTAATCATGCAATTATTTAATCATCCACTTACTGATATAGGTATAGAAAAGTTCCTTAAAGATTGGAACAATAAATAAGACTTTCAATATTTCCCTTTGTACCTTTTATTGGTGAGCTAATTATTTCAGAAACATTTTTAAAATAATTTGAAAGGAAAGAACTGACCTTTAAATTTGCTTCAGTTCTAAAATCTTCGTTAGTCACAATTCCTTTCTTTCCTATTTTTTCCCTAGTTAATTCAAATTGTGGTTTAATCAACCCTACAAATTCCATTTGATTATTAGTAAAACTTTTTAGAAAGTTATCGAACTTTGTTATCGATATAAAAGATACATCCATAACAATCAATTCTATAGAATCAGGAATTTCTTCAGATGTTAAGTATCTGGCATTAGTCTTCTCAAGATTTATGACCCGATTATTATTTCTTAATTTATAATCTAATTGGCCATACCCAACATCTACAGAATAAATTTTTTTTGCACCATAACGTAACAAACACTCGGTAAAGCCACCTGTGGATGCACCTATATCTATACAAATTTTATCTTCAGGATTTACTTTAAAAGTATCTAATGCTGATTTGAGCTTAATTCCAGATCTACTTACATAGTTATCAGATAAAAATTTGATTTCAATATCACAAGGTTCACTAATCAACCTTGATGATACTAAAATTTTTTCATTATTTACATAAACCTCACCAGCAAGTATATGAACTTGAGCTTTTGCTCTTGAATCAAAATAATTTTTTTCAACAAGATAAGAATCTAGTCTTTTTTTCATTTAAGTTCTATTTAGCTCTCACAAGTGCTGGTCCAGTCCCAGGAATATTTTTATGTGCACCATCACAAAATGGCATATCCTTAGATTTAAAACATCTACACAAGTAAACTTTCTCTCCACTATTCAACTCCACCTGAACTAATGGAAATTTTTGATCAGAACTATTTTTAATAGTTGGCATATTTCCCTCTTATTTTTATTATACATAATATTATTATTTGGTTAGATTTATAAAAATGAAAAGGACCCTGAAAGTTTGCTGTTGCATAATAAGAAAAGATTTTAAAACACTTATCTTGAAAAGAGATAGCAAGGGACCTCGAGATAGACTTTGGGAATTTCCAGGTGGAAAAATAGAAAAAGGAGAGTCTGAACGCTCCTGCGTAATCAGGGAAGTTAAAGAAGAAATAGGTTTAAATGTAGATAATATAAATTTTTTTACCAGAACAAAGCATGAATATGACGATATAAATTTAGAACTAATTGGTTTTATTGCAGAATCTCATATCATTTCAATGCCAAAACTAATAGTTCATAGTGATTATAAATGGATTAAAAATAGCGAATTTGAAAAATATGCATTTCCTGAAGCTAATATTAAAATTATCCAGGAGTTAATTGAATCTGAGAAATATTTCCCTGAAATTCTATCTAGGGTTGAAATAGATTATGATTCGATTTATGGGTATGATCTGCCATTAATTCATACTTCAGTTGATGAAATACAAAGATTTCTTCTGACAAAAAATCTTAAATATTTGATCAGAGCTGTTGAAATCAAACCACAAATATATTTAGATGAATCTATAGACCTAAACGAATTATTTAATAAAATCAAGCCAAATCAGATATCACTTAATTCAATGGAAAAAAAATACATTGAGGAAAAGAAATTATCACCATCATCAATTGTATGGACTACATATCAACATTTGATAAAGTTAAGTTATCAAGAGGATGATTTTAGATTAAAGAAAATCATAAATAGTATTGAGTTAGCAATACATAGCTATAAATCAAAAAAAGTTACAAAAAATGAATTTAAAAAATTTATCGGAAGAAGGTAGAATGTTATTAGTTAGTGATTAGGCTATTGGAGGAATAAAATATGAGTTTTAAAAATAAAGTTGTAATTATTACAGGTGGTGGAACTGGAATTGGGAAAGAGACATCAATAGAGCTTGCGAAAGTAGGATTAAAAGTTGTAATTGGAAATAGAAACGAAGAAAAAGGAAATGAAGTTGTTGAAACTATCAAAAAAAACGGTGGGGAAGCAAGATTTGTTAAAACTGATGTTTCGAAAGTTGAGGATGTTAAAAATTTAATTGATTTTACACTCAAAGAATATGGAGAATTTAACTTTGCTTTTAATAATTCTGGCTTGTTAGGTGATGTTCAGCCCCTGGCAGAACAGAAGCCTGAAGATTCAAGTTATATTATCGATGTGAATATAAAAGGTGTTGTTTATTGTATGCATTATCAGATAGCAGAAATGTCTAAGTATGCATCCCCTGACAATCCATGCAGTATAGTAAATAATAGTTCAATTTTATCACATTCAGCTTACCCTGGATTAACTGTATATAGTTCAACTAAGCATGCAGTTACAGGGTTAACTAAAGGTGCTGCAATTGAGTTAGCTCAATCTAACATCAGAGTTAATGCAGTAGGACCTGGTCCAATAAATACACCAATGCTATCTGATCCAACTGAAGGAAATCCGGAGCAATTTGGTGGAATGGTGCCAATGCAACGAATAGGAACTCCAAAAGAAATAAGTGATGCAGTACTATGGCTTTTTTCACCGCAATCTAGCTATGTTACAGGACATACATTAATGATTGATGGCGGATTTTGTGCTCAATAATTAACTATTTTGATTTTTTAATTTCTTTTAATTTTATTTCGTTTATTGTAAACGTGTGAATGCATTACTTTTATATGTTTTTTTAGATGTTATAGCTTTTAGCTCCATTATAATTGCAGTTCTACCCTTTCATGTAATGTTTCTAGGGGCTGGACCATTTATTGTAACTCTATATATATCAATTTTTTCTTTTATTCAGTTCTTTGTTTCTCCATATCTTGGAAAACTCTCGGATAAATTTGGAAGAAAACCAATGCTGCTATCATCAAGTTGTGCAGATTTTGCCTCACACTTAATCATGGCCTTTGCTAATACTTTACCATTGGTCCTTCTTTCAAGAGTAATAGCTGGATGCTTTTCATGCAATCTCTCCGTGGGCTCAGCATACATATCTGATATAACAAATGAAAAAGATAGAACAAAGTACATAGGTAGATATAATTCTGCATATAGTCTTGGATTTGCTATAGGGCCAATCGTAGGAGGTTATTTAGCAGGAAACAATCCATTAGAACCTAATTATTTTGCATCAGGGATTTTTGCTGCATCCATTAACTTTATAAATATATTTATATTGTTTTTCCTACTAAAGAAAACGAAAAATGTAAGAGTAAAATTTAAATCAACAAATTATATAAAACAGATATATGATATTGTTACAAAAAAAGAGGTTTCATATTTATTTTATTTATATTTTTTAATAAATTTTGTTTTCTCAGGGCTGAATGGAATATTTGCACTGTGGAGTGAAAAAGTTTTCAATTGGGGTCCTCAACAAATTGGAACACTAATGTGTTTCGTGGGAATACTTTTAGCATTCCATCAATCTATTTCTATAAACTTTTTTGTGAAAAAATTTAAAGAAAAAATGACAGCACTTATATCAATATGCTTTATATTTATTGGCATTTTTTTGCTTACAATTACAAAAACATATATTTTACTAAGCTGTGCGGTTTTCTTTTGTACATTTGGCATTGGAATGTTCAATCCAACTATAAATAGTTTAATTAGTCAAAAAATTAGCAAAGATCAAACTGGTTCAGCATTAAGCATTAATCAGTCAGCATTAAGTATTTCCAGATTTAGTGGACAACCATTTTCAGGCTTGTTTTTCCAAACATTTTCATACAATGCACCTTTATACATAGGACTTTGCTTACTTGGAATCACACAAATTCTATATGCGAAGAAATTGGCAACCAAGATAGATTAGCTCTTCCTATAATCAGCTACTATACCGGCGACATGCTGGAAAAAACGGTTATTCTTCTCTCGTAAAATATTCATTAGCTTGTCTCCCTCTTCAATCATCCCATTTTGGAAACAAGTTGTTGCAATTAATGGATACAGCTGAAAAGAATCACTTTTTTCTCTTATTGCATAACCAAAACATTTAATAGAAGAAGAAAGATCACCCATGGCCTTATAAGCTAATGCCATATAATAATTTTTTTCAAAAAACAAAGACTTTTTCGTATCAATTTTTCCTAGAATTTTTATTGATACAAGATAAAAACCCTGCTGAAGTGTTGCCATTCCAGCCTTAAAAATTAAATCATTGTTTTCATTAAGATAAGAGGATAAAACACTATAGGTTTTTTCTGCTATATCAATATTTCCAAGTAAAAAGTGGCAATTAGCCTCAATAAATTTCACATCAAATATATTAGCTTCCGACTTAACTTTAGAAACTATTTCAAGAACTTCCTCATATTTCTTCTCTTGGAAATTTAATATTGCCTTATTCATTAATGCTGGCTCATACTTAGGGTCAGAATCTAGGATTTTATTGTAAATATTTAATGCTTCCCATATTCTTCCTTCATTTGATAAATCAAGAGCTTTTTTTATTTCTTTCTCAAAATCGGCCATACATGATTGTAACCAGAATTTACAAATTTAAAAAATCACCAATAAGTGATATTGTTAATGGAAATGAACATCAAAGAAATTTTAAAAAGTTATGCACTAGATTTTGATAAAGATTTAAAAGTTTTTTTAAACAAAGAGATTTTTGAAACTAAATTAGATAAAGCAATTAAATACTCTTTAACTATTGGTGGCAAAAGAATTAGGCCGGTAATCGTTAGACTTGTTTCTGAGTCGTTGGGATTAAAAAAGAGGGACTATAAGCAAATTGCACTGGCATCAGAACTTCTTCATACATATTCACTGGTACATGATGATCTGCCACAAATGGATAATGATGACTATAGAAGGGGTAAGCTCGCAACACATAAGAAATTTGATGAAGCAACAGCAATACTCTCTGGAAATTCAATGTTTTCAATGGCAGTTGAAATCTTAACAAAAAATACAGATTCTCAACACTATAATAGATCTTTGGAAGTTATTAATCTTTTAACTAGAATAGCAGGTACTAATGGTCTAGCCCTAGGTCAATCCCTAGATTTAGAAATACCCAAAAAAAATTTTTCAAAAAATGAAATAATCAAAATTTATGAATTAAAAACATCAAGATTATTTGAATTTTGTATACTTTCTCCAATTATTCTTGCTGGATCAAATAAAAAGCTACTCGATGAAGGAAAATTGTACTCAAAAAATTTAGGTTTAATTTTTCAAATTACAGATGATATTTTAGATGCAAGAAGTAACTTTAAAACTCTAGGAAAAAAAACTAACAAAGATATTAAGAAAAATCATTTATTAAATCATATTTCTTTTGATCAAGCATATACAATTTGTTCAGATTTAATATATGAATGTACTAATAAAAAAAATTTCTTTGGTGAAAAAAATCCTTTCTTTAAAAAATTTTTAGATTTTCTGCTGCAAAGAAAACATTAGAATTTAGACAATTCAAACATAATCGCTAGCATAAATGAATATTGATTTTTAGATCCCTGGTCTTTGACTAAAGGACTATTTGCAGCCTCACCCCTTAATCTTTCATAATCAATACTCATAAAATAAGATATTGTTTCACCCGCAGGGATGATAGTCATATTCGACAGCTTATAATTGTAAAAACCACTATCAGCATTATATAATGAATATTTCGAATTTGATGGTGTTGAGAACCATGTATTCATCCACTCAGAATTGGCATAAGTGGTTGTAATTGCTGCCCTATTAATTAGTGGCTTCATGAAATCAACCCAAATACTTTTCTTGTGTACAATTCCAATGGTAATTTTTCTTTCATCTCCAATATCCGTCAAGCCTGTTTCAATTCCAATCTCTGCTGACAGGTTATCAATAAATTCATATGCTATTGAAGAACCGATTTTAAAACCAGGATCGATGTCTTTTAATGTTGTTAAGGAATTGTCATCACCACTTTGTCTACCAAAATCATATTTAGTTAAGAATGAAACTTGAACCTTATTAGAGTCAAAAATAGTTAAATCGGCAATTGGACCGTAAAGTTGAAATTCATTAAAATATTTCTTTGATCTGTCTTTGTATGAATAATTAACTGCTGGGAACCAAACGACTCTTGTACTGCTAGCTCCTAAATAATTTGGTTTAAAGAAAAATCCGCCACCCAATTTAATAGAATTCTTTTCTTTGGATTCTAGCAATTTTAGGTCTTCATCAGGGCTTGCAAAAGAATAATTAGCAGCCAAAAGAAAAATGAAACAAAAAAATAATCTCAACAAAAACATCATCTATAATTTCTAAACTATTAAACCCATAAAGTAAACTATGAGACAGTGT